>JAZKXM010000088.1:0-56941 GCA_045611585.1 Candidatus Scatosoma sp.
TGACGGCAAAAACGACGTTGGTGATCGCGGGCGAGGAGGCGGGCAGCAAGCTGGAAAAAGCCAAAAAGCTGGGCGTGAAGATCATCGACGAGGCGGCTTTTAAGGAAATGTTAGAAAAATAACCGCCCAAACGCATAAAAAAATACGAAAAAGCTCTCTTACCGCTTGAAATTTGCAAAAATATTTGGTATAATAATGGGACTTATAACACTCTGCCCTATAAGGGCAGGACGGAGAAAACGCTATGCTTAGTATGACGGGGTACGGAAAAGGGGAATATAAAGAGGGCGGCGTAGAGCTGACCTGTGAGATTAAGACGGTAAACAACCGTTATTTGGACGTATCTATCAAAGCGCCCAGAATTTTCACCGCGTACGAGGACGTCGTGCGGACGATGGTGCGCGAAAAGCTGACCCGCGGTCACGCGGACGTATTCGTTTCCTTAAAGGATAAACGGGAAAAGCCGACTGCGCTTGCCGTAGATACCGCGCTTGCCGCGTCCTACGTTGCGGCGGCAACGGAAATTAAAAAAGCCTTCCCCGATTTGCCTGACGATTTGACGTTGACCTCCGTGCTTCGCTATCCCGACGTGTTAAAGCAGGAAGAAACGCAATCGGTGGACGATACCCTGATCGAGGCGTTGAAAAGTGCGCTTGGCGAGGCGCTTGATAACCTCAACAAAATGCGCGCCGTCGAGGGCGCAAAATTGAAGGCGGATATGTGCAGCCGCGTGGATACGATCGAAAAGCTGGTGCAGGATATTTCCGCTCGCGCGCCCGAAATTTCGAAAAACTACCGCGAACGTTTGGAAAACCGAGTAAAAGAGTATCTTAGCGAAGTCAACCCCGACGAGGCGAGATTGCTTACCGAGGTGGCGATTTTTGCGGATAAGAGCAATATCGACGAGGAGCTGACAAGGCTGCGTTCGCATATCGAGCAGTTCCGTTCAATTGCCGAAGAGGGGATCGTTGGCAGAAAGCTGGACTTTCTGGTGCAAGAATTTAACCGCGAGGCGAACACGACCTGTTCAAAGAGTAACGACGTCGCCATCACTCGCGCGGGGCTTGCGCTGAAAAACGAGATAGAGAAGATTCGCGAACAGGTACAAAACGTAGAGTGATTGCCAAAGAAGAGGAAAGGGTATGAAAAACGTATTGCTTGCAATTTCCGGCCCGTCGGGGGTGGGAAAAGGCACGATCAAAAAAGAATTGATGCGCCGTCGGCCTGACGTCGTCGAATCCATCTCCTGCACCACCCGTTTGCCGCGGGAAGGGGAAGCGCACGGCAGGGAATATTTTTTCATTTCTCATGAAGAATTTAGAAGCCGTATCGAGCAAGGGGACTTTTTAGAATACGACGAGCATTTCGGTAACTTTTACGGTACGCCGAAATCCTTTGTGGAAAAGACGTTGAGGGACAAATCAGTCATTTTGGAAATAGACGTCGTAGGGGCGTTAAACGCCAAAAAGGAGTTTCCCGATTGCCTGTTGATTATGGTCGTTCCGCCGTCGGTGGAAGAACTGAAAAAACGCTTAATGGGCAGAAATTCGGAAACGGAAACGGAGATACAAACCCGTTTGGATCGGTTGAATTACGAGCTGTCGCTCAAAGACAAATACGATTATATCGTCGTCAACGAAACGGTGGACGGCGCGGTGGAGGAGATAATTTCCATTATCGACGAAGCCAAAAATAAACAATAAAAAACCTAAATAAGGAGAGTGAAAGTATATGATTAATGAACCCGCAGTTGACGTTTTGATTAGAAAACTCGGCACGGAAGAAGAGCCGATCAGCCGCTACGCGCTTTGCACGGTAGCGTCTAAGAGAGCCCGCCAAATTATCGAGGCGGACAGAAACCTTGGCACGTCCTCCGACGGCAAGGACAAAGAGCTTTTGACGGCGTGCAAGGATATTGCGAACGGCAAAGTCATTATCGCCAAAGACTAAAAAAATGCCTCGCTTGCGGGGCGTTTTTTAATGAACGATCTCGGTAAAATCTGTCTATTTTTGACGAAAAAAGGCAAAAAAATTTCATAAGGAGGGGCGAAGATGATCGCGGAAGTGATCGTAGATATCGCGGCAAGCGAAACGGATAGGATATTCGATTATCTCTGCGACGACGGCACCGTCGTCGGCAGTCGGGGTCGCGCGCCCTTCGGCGGGAAAATTTTACCGGGATTTGTCATGCGGTTAAAGGAAAAATCCGACCTGCCGACGGAGAAGCTGAAAAAGGTATTCCCCTGCGGGGACGAATTGCCCGCGCTCAACGCCGAATGTTTGCGTATGGCGGAAAAGATTGCGGCGCGGTATCGCGTGCCGAAGGCGCTGTCTTTGCGCCTTTTTTTGCCTTCGGAGATGCGGACGGGAAAGGTGCGCGAGCTGTTTAAAAACTATGCCGAATTGACTGGTCCTATCGAGGAAATGACCTTTCGCGCCTCTGCAAAAAACCAGATCGGCGTCGCGAAATATCTTGCCGAACACGGCAAGACGGAGTGCGCCTACCTCAACGGCTTGTACGCAGGCGGGGTGGCGGCTTTGGAGAAAAAGGGGTACGTTAGGATATTGAAAGAACAGCTGCAACGCGACCCCTATAGGGCGATGGAGGGGGAAGGGCAAGTCCACCGTTTGACGGAGGATCAGTCGGCGGCGGTGACCGCCGTCGGGACGGATGAAAGAACGGTACAGCTTATACACGGCGTGACGGGCAGCGGCAAGACGGAGATTTATTTGACGTTGATCGCGCAATGCTTGAAGAAGGGGCAAAGCTCTATCTTTTTAGTCCCCGAAATTTCATTGACTCCCCAAATGCTGTCCCAGCTTCGCGCGCGGTTTGGGAAAAACGCGGCGATTTTACACAGCGGCTTATCCGCAGGCGAACGGTTTGACGAGTGGTGGCGGCTTCGCACGGGCGAGGCGAAAATTGCCATCGGCGCGAGAAGCGCGATCTTTGCGCCGCTGGAAAATTTGGGCGTAATCATCATCGACGAGGAGCACGATTCCAGCTATTTAAGCGAAACTGCCCCTAGATATTCCACCTTCGACGTGGCGTTAATGCGGGCGAAATACAACGGTTGCAAGCTGATTTTGGGCAGCGCAACCCCCGCTGTGGAAACGTACAAACGCGCGCTTTCGGGCGAATTTAACCTGATCAAGCTGACGAAACGAATCAACAAACGCCCCCTGCCCGAGGTGGTGATTGCGGATATGCGGCGGGAGGTGCGCCGCGGGAATAATTCCGCGTTTTCCACACAGCTGAAAGAGGAGCTGGAAAAATGCCTTGCGGAGGGAAACCAAGCCATTTTATTTTTGAACCGTCGCGGATATTCGCAAACGGTCATCTGTAAGGAATGCGGCTACGTGGCAAAATGCGAGGCGTGCGACGTGTCCTTGACCTATCACCGCGAGGACGATTGCTTAAAATGCCATTATTGCGGGGCGCGGTACCGTATGCTGAAAGGCTGTCCTGAATGTGGCGGCGTCAAGCTTTCCTATGCGGGCACGGGTACCCAACGAATTGTGGAGGAATTGAAAAAACTGTACCCCGCCGCGCGGATCTTGCGTATGGACAACGACACGACGGGCGGCAAGGAAGGGCATTATAAAATTTTAAAGACGTTTGCCGAAAAAAAGGCGGATATCCTTGTCGGAACGCAAATGATTGCAAAGGGACATGATTTCCCTTCCGTTACCCTCGTTGGGATTTTAGACGCGGATATGAGCTTGCATTTTTCCGATTATCGCAGTGGCGAGCGTACCTTCCAGCTGTTGACGCAGGTGGCGGGCAGAAGCGGGCGCGCGGAGGCGCAGGGCAAAGTGGTGCTGCAAACCTTCGATCCTGAAAACGAAGTATTGCGGTATGCAATCGCGTACGATTACGAGGGGTTTTATAAAAACGAAATTTCCATGCGCGCGGCGATGGCGTTCCCGCCCTATTCAAAAATCGTGCGGGTGCTGGTGACGGGTGAGGACGAAAAAAAGACGTTGGAAACGTTAAAGACGGTGTTTTTTGATTTGGAAAAGCTATATCTTGCCAACACGGAAAAATTCCTCTTTTTCAACAAGATGCACGCGCCCATTAAAAAGCTACAAAACAAAGTGCGCTATCAGGTGCTGATGCGTCTTTCGGACACCTCCGTGTTGCCGACGGTGTACGATATTTGCGCGGCGGCGAAAAATAGAGACGTTTTGGTTGCGGTAGAGGAAAATCCTTCCAACCTCAGTTAAAAATAGAATTATATCATAATTATTTCATAATTTATACAGAATTTATCAGAACAATACAAGGAGAGAAAGAAAAATGGCGGTACGTAACGTAGTGCAGATGGGCGATGAAGTATTAAGAGGAAAGTGCCTTGCGGTGGAAAACTTTGACGAAAAGCTGTGGGCTTTGTTGGACGATATGAAGGACACGGTAAAGGCGGAAAAGGGCGCGGGGCTTGCCGCGCCGCAGGTCGGCGTACTCCGTCGGGTCGTCGTCGTAGATGTTGACGAGGGGTATTTCGAATTTATCAATCCCGTTATGTTGCAACAAAAGGGTGAGCAAACGGGCTGGGAAGGCTGTCTGTCCGTTCGCGGTAAAAACGGGGTGGTATCCCGTCCGATGAAGGTAAAAATTTCCTTTCAGGACAGAAACGGGGAAAAATATATCCTGCAAGCGAAAGGCTTTTTTGCCCGTGCAATCTGTCACGAATTAGACCATTTAGACGGCATTTTGTACGTCGATAAAGCAACGCATATCGAGCGCGTTTGACGTCCCGTGCCGCCCTTGGCGGTTGGGATTCGTCGCCGTAAGGCGAAAAGGAGGCTGTTATGAAGATACTTTACGCGGGGACTCCGCAATTTGCCGTACCCCCCTTGCAAAGGCTGATCGAGGCGGGCTTTGAGGTGGTGGGCGTCGTGACGCAAGCGGACAAGCCGCAGGGCAGAAAAGGCGCGCTTACCCCGCCGCCCGTAAAGGTATTAGCCGAAGAAAAAGGGCTGCCCGTTTTGCAGTCCGAACGTATCAGGGAGGAGCTTTCCGCTCTTTCCGCCTTTGGCGCGGACGTAATGGTCACCTGCGCGTACGGGCAAATCCTGACCCAAGCCGTTTTAGACCTTTTCCCCAAAGGGGTATGGAATATCCACGCGGGGCTTTTGCCTGCTTATCGCGGGGCGTCGCCCATTCAAAATTGCCTGTTGAACGGGGAAACGGAAACGGGCGTTTCGGTGATGAAAACGGAGCTTGGTTTGGACAGCGGCGATATTTTGTACGTTCAAAAAACTCCCGTATCCCCTACGGAAACGTACGGTCAGCTTTCCGACCGACTTTCCCTAATCGGCGCGGAGTGTATCGTTACGGCGATGAATATGGTAAAAAACGGTGCTTATACCCTTCAAAAGCAAGGGGAGAACGGGGTGAATATCTTCCGCAAAATCAATAAGGAGCACGCGGCGATTGACTTTTCCAAAACGCCGAATTCGGTGGTAAATTTGGTGCGTGCAATGAACCCAGCACCCGTTGCGTACACGGCGGTTGAGGGCAACAAAGTGAACGTCTATTTGGCGGAAGAATTCCCGCTTTTGGACGGTTCGCCTTTGGCGTTGGCGGCGGCTGACGCGGCGGCGGGCGAGGTGCTGTCCGATTCCCCCAAGCAGGGCTTGATCGTCAAATGCGGCGATGGCGCGGTAAAGCTTTTAGAGGTGCAGGCGGCGGGCGGTAAACGAATGTCGGGCGGTGATTTTTTAAACGGCAGAAAGGCTCGCAAAGGGCAGGTGCTGTCATGCTGAGCAATCCCGTTTACGACCCCTTTCAAATCCTGACGAAGGTGTATTCGGACGGGGCGCATTTAAAGCAAGCGATCGCGGAAACGTACATTGAGGAACAGTATCGTTCGCGCACGGTAAAGATTGTTTACGGAGTGCTGGAACAGGACGGATATTTAGATTTTTGCATTAAGCATTACGCGCCGAAATCGCCAAAGCTGGCGGTGCGGATTATTTTAAAAATTTCGCTGTATATGCTGCTGTACATGGACAAGCAAAAATATATGGTGACCGATTGCGCCGTTTCCCTTTGCAAAAAGCTGGGAAAAGCGGGTGTGTCGGGGTTTGTCAACGCCTTTTTACGCCGCTTTGACAAATCGGCTATAGATGGGGCGATCCCCAAAGGTTTAGAGGGGGAGGCGATCGCGCTTTCCTATCCTTTGTTCGCCTATAAAAAGCTGGTAAAGGAATACGGAAAAAGGGGCGAAAAAATCGCTGCGGCGACCTCCCAAGGCGTTTCCGTTCGGTTTGAAAGAAATGCTGAAAAATACGCCGAAAAACCGCATATTTCAACTCCGTTTGAGGATAACCTCATCTTTCCCCATTTCGTCCGCGACGAGGGGTTTGATCGGGGGGATTATACCTTTCAATCGGTGGGCAGTATCGCAATTTGCGCCTGCGTTTCGCCTTGCGAAAAAATGCTGGACGCGTGCGCCGCGCCGGGCGGCAAATCCGTTTTGCTTGCAAAAAAATGTAAGAAAGTGACCTCTTTCGAGCTGCACCCCCATCGGGTTGCGCTCATTTCCCAATACAAGGCGCGTATGGGCGTTAAAAACGTCAACGAAATGCAAAAGGACAGCTCCGCTTACGACGAAAAATACGAGGAATATTTTGACGGAGTGCTGTGCGACGTGCCTTGTTCGGGTTACGGTACGATCAGCGAAAACCCCGACATCAAGCTGTTTCGAAAGGAGGGAGATTTCGCGTCCTTGCGCAAAGCGCAAAGGGAAATTTTAAAAACCTGCTCTCGCTACGTGAAAAAGGGCGGGGTGTTGTATTATTCTACTTGCTCTCTTTTCGAGGAGGAAAACGACGGCGTAGTGGGGGAATTTTTAAAGGAGAATCCGCAATTTTGCGTTTGCGAAACGGACAGCCCGCTTACGCACGAGAAAAAGCGGTTTGGCTTGCAATTTTTGCCTGATACGGCGTATGGGGCAGGGTTTTACGTTTGTAAGCTGACGCGCGAGAAATAAGGCGAAAAAGGGTTTAAAAAGGCTTATGAAAAAGATTTTACAAGATTTGTCGTTTGCGGAATTAGAACAGCTGGTCTTGTCCTACGGGGAAAAGAAATTCCGCGCAAAACAGCTTTACGAAGGGTTGATGCAGGGGAAGGCGATTTCTGCCGTTTCTTCCCTTTCTAAGGCGTTTAAAGAGCGAATTTTGGAAGAATACGAGGACGAGCCAATCAAGGTAAAAGAGGTGTTCACCTCCGCGGACGGCACGGAAAAATATCTTTTTCAGTTTGCGGACGGGAACCTTGTCGAAGGGGTACTGATGAAATACAAATACGGCTATACGCAATGCGTTTCCACGCAGGTCGGGTGCCGTATGGGCTGCAAATTTTGCGCTTCTACCTTAAACGGCTTGGTGCGCAATTTGACGTCGGGGGAGATCATGTCGCAAATTCTTTTGGTCAACGCGCTGCACAAAAAGGACGCGCCCAAGGGGGTAGGGGAAACCCGCGCCGTCACCAACGTAGTGCTGATGGGCAGCGGCGAGCCGCTCGACAATTACGACCACGTAATCAAGTTTTTAAGGAACGTAACCGCCGAGGGCGGCGTATGTATCAGCGCTCGAAATATCTCCCTTTCTACCTGCGGCTTAGTGCCTAAAATGTACCGCTTAGCGGAGGAGGGGATTCCGCTGAATTTGACCGTTTCCCTGCACGCGACGGACGACGAAATGCGCGCAAGGACAATGCCCGTCGCTAAGGCGTATAAGATTGAAGAAATTTTAAAGGCGTGCGCCTATTATTTCAAGAAAACGGGTAGGCGGTACTATTTCGAATATACCCTCATAGAGGGCGAAAACTGCGACGAACAGCACGCAGACGCGCTTGTAAAACTGTTGAAAGGAAAGCCCTGCCACGTCAATCTTATTCGCTTGAACGAGGTGAAGGAGCGGGAGTTGAAAAGTATCTCCGACAAGGCGGCGTATCGGTTTTTGGGGCGGTTGGAAAAGGGCGGCTTATCGGCGACCTTGCGCCGTCAAATCGGCGTGGATATCGGCGGCGCGTGCGGGCAGCTTCGCGCAAGCTATTTGCAAGAGCAGGAATAAGAAGATTAAAGCAAAAGACAATAGGACAAAAACCGCCCTTTAAGGCGGATTTCGTAAGGAATAAAAGGAGAACGTATGAAACAAATTAAAATTGCGCCGTCTATTTTATCGGCGGACTTTTCCAAAATGGGCGAGGAGGTAGCCTCGCTTGAACAATGCGGCGCGGATCTTGTGCATTGTGACGTAATGGACGGAGTGTTCGTCAATAACATCACCTTTGGGATTAAGATGGTGGAGGATATCCGTAAAAAAACCTCGTTGCCGCTCGATTGTCACTTGATGATCGTTCACCCTGAAAAGTACGTCGAACGGTTTGCAAAGGCGGGCGCAGACATTATCACCGTGCATTACGAGGCGTGCAAGGACAATTTGGAGGAGGTGTTGAGCCTCATCAAATCTACGGGCGTAAAATGCGGCGCCGTCATCAATCCCGACACCCCCGTAGAAAAAATCAAAGAGGTTATTCCCTTTTGCGATATGGTGCTGATTATGAGTGTTTTCCCTGGGTTTGGCGGGCAAAAATTTATCCCCGAAGCGTTGGATAAATTGCGCGAAGTTCGCGCGATTGTCGATGGGCTGGATAAGGAGATCGACGTACAGATTGACGGTGGCGTTACGGCGGAAAACGTAAACGAGATCAAGGCGGCGGGCGCAAATGTAATTGTGGCGGGCAGCGCCGTGTTTAAGGCGGCGGACCGCGCGGCAATGATTAGCGTTTTAAAAGCGTAAGTAAGAGGAGTAAAAAATGAAACTTTCCGCATTAAAAGAGGAGGATATTCCTTCCCTTTCCGTTCAAAGGAAAACAGAATTTTTATTTGCGCCCGTCCGTGACGGCGGCGAGAGCGCGGACGTTGCTTTATTGCTTGGCGGCGGCCCCGAAACGCATGATCGGGTGCAAGCGGCGATAAAGCTTTATAAGGCGGGTAGGGTAAAATATATCGTGCCGACGGGAGCCCCTGACGTCGATTATGAGGGCGAAAAAATTCCCGAGGCGGCGGCGATGAAAAAATGGCTGATAAAAGCGGGGGTAAAGAAGGAGCATATCTTCCCCGAGCCGCAGGCAAAAAACACGGCGGAGAATATGATGTTCGGCGCGATAACCATTTTGCGGAATATCCCGTTTAAGCCCTTTAAGCTGTTTGTCGTCACCTCCCAAGCGCACCTTTTGCGCAGCTTGCAGTTTGCAAAGCTCTGCTTGCCCTCTATCGTCACCGTTTACGGCTATGCCAGCGAAAACCCGCGCGAGGGGCGGGATCAATGGTTCAAGGACGAGTGGTTTTCCGCGCGTGTGGATACCGAAATTAAGCTGATAAAATTAGGCGTCGATTACGGTTTTTTCCCCGATATGGAAATATAAAAGCAAAAGATAAAGCCCCGCCCTGCCGTTTGTGTCGGCGGGGCGGGGTTGTCGTTATAGGGGCGGCGCGATAAAGGCGCGATAAAGGCACGATAGCCGTTTAAAAATATCCAAACACGAAAAAAAGGCTGTCGCGTTACACGACAGCCAAACGTTTCGTTTTTGTCGGCGAAAATTTACGCCGAACAGCTTACGCGCGTTCTGCTTTCTTCAAGCATCTTGCGCAAACGTAACCGTTGACCTCTTTACCGTTTTCAACGTAGCTAACCTTTTGAACGTTCGCCTTGAAAGTTCTTCTCGTTTTACGGTTAGAGTGGCTGACGTTGTTTCCCGACGTTTGACCTTTACCGCAAATATTGCACACTCTCGACATATTGACACCTCCGATGGGATAATTTTGTCTTATTTACACTTATACATAATATATATAAGCACCAAAAGGTCTGCCTAAAAGTGGTAAGGCAGAAAACAAGCATAAATAATATATCACTATTTTGCCGAAAAAGCAATTAAAAACGAGGGGCAAAAAACAAAAAAATAAAAAAATATTGATAAAAATTAAAAAATTACTTGCCAAACACGAAGAAATAGTGTACAATGAAAAGGAACTTGGAGAGAAATTATGTCAGTAACTACCAATAACGCATACGGAAAAATTTCAATATCGAATACGGCGATCGCAAAAATCGCCGCGCGTTCCGCTGTCGAATCTTATGGGATAGTGGAGGTGTATTCGCACCGTGTTGCAAAACGTCTTGTCGGGTGCAGTCTTTTGAGAAAGGGTGCGGAGAAGGCGATTAAGGTGGTTGCCTCCGGGAACAGAATTGTCATCGACGTTTCCGTCGTTGTCAAGTACGGCGTTTCTATCAGCGCCGTTGCCGATTCTTTAAAAGAAGCGGTAAAATACGACGTAGAACGCTTTACGGGGATGATTGTCTCCGCCGTAAACGTCACCGTCGTCGGGGTAAAACGGTAATAAGGCAGCTTGCAGACGTGGGTCTGCAAGATTTTCACGCGTTCGCTGACGTATCCTGTGGTCTTTTTTGGGGTACTGTGTCAGACGTAACGCCCTCACACGCCTTTGCGGTCGGCGCCGTAACCCTCTTAAAAAAGACCACAAGGAGCATTTACAATGCATAAAACGATAAATAGTAGCGAATTTCGCAAAATGATTTTGGTTGGCGCAAAGTTGCTGGAAAACAATCGAGCAAAGGTTGACGCGCTTAACGTATTCCCCGTTCCTGACGGAGATACGGGTACAAATATGTCGCTGACGATGCAGTCGGCTGTGCGGGAGATGAACGCTTGTCCCTCCAACGCATTTTCCGAGATTTGCGACAGCGTTTCCAAGGGCGCGTTAAAGGGCGCAAGAGGAAACTCGGGGGTTATTCTCTCCCAAATCTTGAAAGGAATCTGTTCCGTTGTCCGCGCGGGCGGCGAGGTAGATACCAAAACCTTCGCAAAGGCTATGGAAGCGGGTACGAAGGTTGCCTACGGCGCAGTTGCCGTACCCAAAGAAGGGACGATCCTCACCGTCGTGCGTATGATGAGCGAGCAGGCGGGCAAGATTGCGTCCAAGAAAAAGAATTTTGAAGATTTCTTCGTCGATTTGATCGCCGCGGGCGAAAAGGCGCTGGCGTTGACGCCCGAGCTGTTGCCCGTCCTTAAAAAAGCGGGCGTAGTCGATTCGGGCGGGGTCGGTTTGATGACCATCGTAAAAGGCTTCGCAGCGGCGTTGACGGGCGAAGACGTAGAGGAAGTCGTTTCGGATACGGAAACGGAGCCAATGGAGGATTTTGGCGACAATTCGGATATTATCAACCTTGATTTGGGGGATATTCAGTTTGCATACTGCACCGAATTCTTCATTATCAACCTGAAAAAGAGTACGACGCTTGCGGATATCGACCGTTTGCGCGAACGTTTGATGAATCTTGGCGACAGCGTCATTTGTATCGGGGATTTAGATCTTGTAAAGGTCCACGTCCATACCAACCAGCCGGGTAAAGCGCTTACCTATGCGTTAGAGCTTGGCGAGCTGGATAGACCCAAGATTGAAAATATGTTAGAACAAAACCGTCAGCTGAAAGCAAAGTTAGAGGCGGAAAAGAAAGAGATGGGCATGCTTGCTATTTGCGCAGGTCAAGGCCTTTCGGATATTTTCAAGGATTTGTTTGTCGATCGCATTATCGAGGGCGGTCAAACGATGAACCCCAGCGCCAGCGATATCGCTTCGGCGGCGCAAAAGATCAATGCGGAACACATTTTTGTATTCCCCAACAACAAAAACATCATTTTGGCGGCTGAACAGGCGAAAAACCTTGTTTCGGGCAAGACAATCCACGTTATTCCCACCAAAAATATCCCGCAGGGCTTTGCGGCGGCGTTAGAATTTAACCCCGAGGTCAGCGTAGAAGAAAATATGGCAAACATGATCCACGCGCTTGACAACGTAAAGGCTGGTCAGGTCACCCACGCGGTGAGAAACGCCTCCTTAAACGGCTTCTCCATTAAGGAAGGGGATATCATTGGCTTGGACGACAAGAAGGTGCTTGCAAAATCGCAAGACGTTTCCGAAACGGTGATGAAGCTGATCGGCAGAATGAAGGAAGATTTCCATCAGGTAATCACTCTCTACTACGGCGAGGATGTCAAGGAGGAGGACGCGGAAAATCTCGTGGCGGCAATCGGTGAAAAATATCCCGACTGCGACGTCGATTTCCACAGCGGCGGCCAGCCCGTGTATTACTACTTCATCTCCTTGGAGTAATGAATAATTATTACAAAGGTAATGCATAAATATTACATTTAGAAAAAAAATACGTAAGCGGGAGGGGCGATCGGCTATCCCGCTTTTCTTTTCCAAAAAGGAACGAAAGTCTTTTTTTGGGCGGCGCGCTGTCTTGCGCGGCGAAATTCGGTGAAAAATAAAAAAACGGAAATAGGAGAAGGTAGGGGGCTATGAAATTGTCCGCGCTTCGTTCGATAGGCGAAAAGAGGGAAAAGGAATTTCATAAATTGGGCATATTTGAGGTGGAGGATTTGATCCGCTTTTATCCGCGCGCCTATCTTGATTTAACCGAGCGCACGTCTATTTTGTCGGCGTACCATAACGATATGGTGTGGATTGCTTGCGAGGTGACGCGGCTTGCGCCCGTCAATTATTCCAGCCGTTTAAAGGTGGTAAAGGCGTACTGTAATCAGGACGGAATTCCCTTTACCGTCGTGTGGTTTAACCAACCCTACGTCGCGCAAAAATTAAAGGCGGGCGAATATCTTTTTTATGGCAGAGTGCAAAACAAATACGGTCAAATTTCCCTCGTCAATCCCACGTTCGAGCCGTTGGATAAAAACTACCGCTTGAAGGGGATTGTTCCCGTGTACTCCTTGCGTGGCTCTCTGGGGCAAAAGGTAGTGCGGGACGCCGTGCGAGAGGCGCTGCAAAAATACCCTCTTGCCAGTGTGATCCCCAAGCCCATCGCGGACAAGTACGGTTTGTCCCCTTTGGCGAAGGCGTATTACGAGGTGCATAATCCCTCTGACCAGCGCGCGAAGGAGTTAGCCTCCGAGCGAATTGCCTTGGAAGAATTTTTTGTTTTGGTGTCCGCGTTCAAAATTATCAAGGGCGGGAAAGAGGACGTTCGTTTGCATAAATATACAGTAACGGGCGAAGAGGTAAAAGAATTCTCCAAACGCTTTGGGTTTGAATTTACGGACGGGCAAAAGAGGGCGGTCAACGACGTGTTTGAGGGCTTATATTCGCCGACGAGAATGAACCGTTTGCTGCAAGGCGACGTCGGCAGCGGTAAGACGGCGGTTGCGCTTTGCGGAATTTTTATGGCGGTGAAAAGTGGCTTTAAGGCGGCGTATCTGTCCCCGACGGAGGTGCTTGCGGCACAAAACTATACGTTGCTTACCAAATATTTCCCCGATTATACGGTGGGGTATCTTGCGGGCGGCATGACGGCGAAAGAAAAGCGAGAGCTGAAAGCGCGGCTTGCGCGCGGCGAAATTGATATTTTGTGCGGTACGCACGCCATTTTCCAAGCAGATGTCAACATTCCAGATCTTGCGTTTATCGTCTGCGACGAACAGCACCGCTTTGGCGTTGCCCAGCGCAACGCGCTTGCCGAAAAGGGCGCGGGTACGGATATGCTGGTGATGAGCGCAACTCCCATTCCCCGTACTCTTTCCCTTATTTTCTATGGGGATTTGGACGTGACGACAATCACGGACAAGCCCACCGCACGGCAAGAAATCTCCACAAGTATCGTTCCCGAAAGCAAGTATGAGGATATGCTCGACTATGTGGACGGCGAAGTGGCGAAGGGTCGGCAGGCGTATTTTGTGTGCGCAAAGATTGACGACGATGACGAAGAAGGCGCGCTGATCAGCGTGAAAGAACTGTTTGAGGAGCTGAAAAACCGCTTGCCCCGCGTTCGGTTCGGGCTGTTGCACGGCAAGATGAAGGACAAGGAAAAAACGGAGGTCATGACGGCGTTTAAACAGCGTCAGTACGATTGCCTTGTTTCCACTACGGTTGTCGAGGTGGGCGTGGATGTTCCCAACGCGACGATTATGATTATTTACAACGCCGAACGGTTTGGGCTGTCCCAGCTGCATCAGCTTCGCGGGCGGGTCGGTCGCGGCAGCGAAAAGAGCTACTGTTTCCTTTTGATGGGCTCGGAAAGCGAAACCTCGCGGGAGCGGCTGTTGACAATCAAAAACAATACGGACGGCTTTAAGATTGCGGAAAAGGATTTGGAAATGCGCGGCGGCGGCGACTTTTTCGGCACTAGACAATCGGGCAAGATGCTGTCGGATATTAAAAATTTGCGGTATCCAACCAGCGTGATTTTTGTGGCGAAGCGGCTTTCGGACGAGGCGTTTGAGGGCAGATTTGACACCACCGAGCTTCGCGAGGCTGCGATAAAAAAATATAATAAACTGAAAGACGTCGTGTTAAATTAAAAATTTAGTAAAAATTGTGTAAAAACAAAATATTTTTTTTCGTATAATTATTGACGAATGAAAACTTTTGTAGTATAATAAGGATAGAAGAAAAGGCATTTAGGCTAAAAGGCAAGGAGGTTTTAAGATGGCTACGGCAAAAAAGATAGAATTCGATTTTTCCAAATGCAAGTTCAATCAGGACGGTTTAATTCCCGTCGTCGCACAGGATTATGAAAGCGGCGAGGTTTTGATGCTGGCATATATGAACGCTGAGGCGATCGAAAAAACCTTCGAAACGGGCTATGCGCACTATTACAGTCGCTCTAAAAAATCGCTTGGGAAATTCGGCGAGGCGTTGGGGAACACCCAAAAGGTGATGGCGGCATATCTCGATCACGACAGCGACACTCTGCTTTTGAAGGTGAAACAGAAAGGGAACGCCAACGCGGAGAAGAAAGAATTTACCTGCTTTAACGAACGGATCCTTGGCGAATACAACACCATTGGCGGCGAAATGTTCGGGCGGTTACAGCGTTTGGTCGCTTCGCATAAGCGCAACCCCGAGGAAGGCTCTTATGCCAGCTATTTGTTTGCGCGCGGCGTGGATAAGATTGCCAAAAAAGTGGGCGAAGAAGCGGTCGAGCTGGTAATCGCGGCGAAAAACGACGATAAGGAAGAGGTCATCGACGAGGCGGCGGATTTCCTTTATCACATGATGGTATTGCTTGCGGCAAAAGGCGTCAACATTTCGGAAGTATGCGCCGAGCTGTGCAAGCGTAACCGTTGATCAAATAGGTAGCTTTCAGGTGGGCAGGCAGACGAAAAAGTGCGGTCGTTCCATTTTTGGGACGGCCGTTTTTGTTTAGAGGATTACTAAATTGCCCCTATTTTCCAAAAATAAAAACGCATAATTATTCATTTATAGATTTATAAAAATACATTTTTAGGACAAACACAATTCCCGTTCGTGAAAAAAATATGTTGAGTTAGAAAAGGGATAAAAAGGATAAAATCCCCCAAAAAACGACGCAATCAGACAGAAAACCCGTCCTTCTTTTTGGTATGCTTAACCAAGCGAAAAAAAGGAGAGGAAGGGGTATGGCACGGAAGATCGTCGTTACGTCGGGCAAAGGCGGGGTAGGAAAAAGCACCGTCGCGGTCGGGCTTGGGATCGCGCTGGCGCGCCGCGGGAAGCGGGTAATCCTTTGCGACGCCGATTTCGGCTTGAACAACGTGGATGTGATGACGGGGGTAGAAAACCTTGTTTCTTATGACGTGGTAGATGTGATCGAGGGTAGGTGCCGCGCAAAGCAAGCGCTTGTTCGACATCCCGATTTTATCAATTTTTACCTGCTGTCCAGCAGCCATTCCGTACCCGAACGTTACGTTTCGCCGCAGGCGTTAAAGCTGGTTTTGGACGCCCTATCCCCGCAGTTTGATTTTATTTTGATCGACTGTCCCGCGGGGGTTGACGAGGGCTTTCACCGCGCGGTGGCGGCAGCGGACGAGGCGTTAGTGGTGACAACGGCGCACGTTACCGCGTTGCGGGACGCGGATAAGGTGATTACTCTTTTAAAAAGCTACGAACCGCAATCCCTCTCCTTGGTTGTCAATCGGGTGCGAGGGGATATGCTGATCGCGGGCGAATGTCTATCTCCTGACGAGATTGGGCGGCTGTTAAAGACGGAAATTTTGGGGATTTTACCCGAATCCTACGATCTGTACAAAAGCCGATTTACGGGCAACAATTACCCCTTTCGGGTGCTGTCGGGCAATCTTTTGACGGGCAAACGAAAGCTGTACGACGCCACCAAAAAATACAGCGGCGTTTTGGGTAGGATACGCAGAGCGTTTTTAAAGGAGTTATAGACAATGCGGACGTCAAGGGAAGATTACGCGCGTGTAAACAGCGTGATACAAGCGGATAAATCGGTGATGAGCGACGGCTGCAAAATGCTTGTTTTGCAGGACTTCGCCAAAAAATTTGAAGAATATTTCAACCTGCAAACTCCGCCGAATATGGAGATTGTATTCACCAAAGGCGGGTACGACGTTACCGTTCGGTTTCGCGCGGAGCGGGTTAAAAAATTTAACGTGCTGAAATAGATTTCAGCGGGCAAAATACGGGATATACGTAAGGACTATACGCAAGGCGAAACGCCGTAAAAAATATAAAAACGAAAGGAGAAAACCATTATGGAAAAAAGACAGTTTGCAATCGTGACGGATTCCTGTTGCGATATGGAGGAAAGTTACTACGAGGTGCACGGGATCGACTACGTAAAGCTTGGCTTTACGATGAATAACGTCAATTACGGCGGGGAGGACGGCGAAAAGATTGCCGTCAAGGATTTTTACGAAAAGATGAAGGAGGGCGCGATGCCCACCACCTATCAGGTAACTAGCGAATCCGCCAAAGAACATATCGAAACGCACCTGCAAAAGGGGAAGGACGTGTTGGTGCTTACCTTTTCTTCGGGGCTGTCGGGGACGAACGGCAGTTTTGTTGTTGCGGCGCGCGCGTTATCGGAAAAATACCCCGATCGCAAAATTTTCGTCGTCGATTCCCTTTGCGCTTGTATGGGGCAGGGTCTGCTGTTAGATTATTTGGTTAGAAAAGCGGACGAAGGGGGGACGATCGAGGCGGCACGCGATTATATCGAAGGGTTAAAGCTGAAAATTTGCCACCATTTCACGGTCGATAATCTGTTCCACTTAAAGCGTGGCGGCAGAGTGTCGGGGGTTACCGCAATCGTCGGATCGCTGTTAAAAATCAAGCCCGTAATGCACGTCAACGACGAGGGAAAATTGATTGTCGTAGGCAAGAGTATGGGTAGAAAAAAGGCGATTGCAACGCTGGTAGAAAATATGATGAAAACGCAAGAGGTGGGGGAAAACGACCCTATCTATATTGCGCACGGCGACTGTATCGAGGACGCGGAATATTTGAAGAGCTTGGTTTTGCAAAAATTCCCCAACGCGCAGGTGACGATCGGGTATATCGGGGCGGTAATCGGTGCGCACTCAGGCAACGGCACGCTGGCGTTGTTCAATATCGGCAAAACGCGCGCCCTGTAATAATTTTGCAAAAATATACAAAAACAAAATCAGCCGACTGAGCGAAAAAAACGCTCGGTCGGCGCTTTTTTGTCCTAAAAAATAAAAATTTTTCGTCGTGGCGAAAGAAAACGAAATTCTTACGAAATAAATTTTCTTTGAAACACTTGACCAAACTGCGTTTAGAGCGTATAATAAAAGGGAAAGCAAATAAAAAAACGCGAGGTAAACAGCAATGAAAGTTATCATCACCGAAAATTATGAAGAAATGAGTGCGAAAGCCGCGGAAATCCTGACGGAAATCGTAAAAAACAATCCCAACGCAACGTTGGGTTTGGCGACGGGTTCCAGCCCTATCGGCACCTATCAAAACATGATCAAGGACCATAAGGAAAACGGCACTTCTTACAAAAACGTACATACCGTCAACTTGGACGAATACGTAGGTCTTAACGCCGATCACGACCAAAGCTACGCGTATTTTATGCGGGACAATTTGTTCAATCATATCGACGTATTGCCTGAAAACACCAACGTTCCTTCGGGCGTTGCAAAGGATTTAAAGGCAGAATGCGACAGATACAACGCATTGCTTGACGAATACAAGCAGGACGTTCAGCTGTTGGGCTTGGGTTCTAACGGGCATATCGGGTTTAACGAGCCTGGAACGCCGTTTGATTCGGTAACGCATTTGGTAGATTTGACGGAAAACACGATCAAGGATAATTCCCGTTTGTTTGCGTCCATTGACGAAGTTCCCCGTCAGGCGTTGTCGATGGGTATCAAAAACATTATGAACGCAAAGAGCATTTTGGTCGTCGTATCGGGCGCAAACAAAGCGAAAGCGGTATATGGAATGGTTAAAGGGGAAATCACGCCCAACCTTCCCGCGTCGGTATTGCAGCTGCACCCGTTTGTGACGGTGATATGCGATAAGGCGGCGGCAAGCTTGCTTTAAAAACGACGTATCTACGTTGCAATACAGCGTTGCGCTGTGGCAACCCTCGGTCATTCCGCAAGCTCCGCTTGCGCTAAATCAAAATAAAAAAGCCGCAGGTTTTCCTGCGACTTTTTTTACGTTCAGTTTAAGATAAGAACGGCAAGCAAGGGGTTGAAATGGTCATACTGCCTATCAAAGACCCCAAAATAACTCCGTAAATAATCCCTAAAACAACGGATACGATTACGGAAACAAGCGCACCCTTTCCTGCGCTTTTTGCGCGAAGGGGATATTCTTCTTTCCACATTAAAAACAATATCAGTCCAACAATAGGAATAAAAAATCCTAACAATGCATATCCAATGCTAGATTCGTCTTTTCCCTTTACGGCATTTCCTTTCCCTGTCGAGCAACCGCAATTCGGGCAAATTACCGCATTGTCGTTGATTTCTTTTCCGCAAGTTTTGCAATACATAAAACAACCTCCAAAAATTCTTCTTTTGATTAGATTTTCTAATCTTCGACATAATTATAGTATAAAAAACTTAATAAGTCAAGATTTTTGAATAGGTTTTTTGATATTTTTATGACAAAGAGGAGAATACAATGATTAGATTACTTGAACTTCGTTCGGAGAAAGGAATATCGCAGCGGGAAATGGCAAAAATCATGACCGTCAGCCAAGGAACATATAACAACTGGGAAAATGAGCGGACACAACCTTCGATTGAGCAGTTGATTGCACTTGCGGAATTTTTTGCGGTCAGCGTAGATTATTTGATTGGCAAAACGGAAGATTATGAAGTAAGCGAAAAAACGGATTATTTTTCCGAAGAAGAAAAAGGGCTTGTACGCCGCTACCGTCGGCTAAACGATGAAGCGAAGCAATCCCTATTGCTGTTTTTAGAAAACATATAGATAAAATCAAAAAACCCTTGGGTCAGTTCCCAAGGGTTTTTACGTCTATCACCGTCAATATGCCGTTTTCTACTGTGAATTGTATATCAAATTCCCCAAATTTCATTCCGTAAATCCTCGTCGGGTCGTCTTGGTAAGAGGGGCGGGGATCGTCGGCAAGACATTCCGTCAAGCCTTTTCGCTTTTCAGGCGGGATCATTTCTAATAACGTAGGAGGGAAACACACGGACAAGTTGTCCAAACGGTGTTCCTCGGCGTAGCTCCCCGTCGCGTCCGTTTTGCAATCGGCGTACGGGATATACGGCTTGATATCCAAAATGGGCGTTCCGTCCAAAAGGTCTGCACCTGAAACCACCAAAACCACGCCGCCTTGCGGTGTGCGTTCCGTTCCTAACAACTTCACGCAGGACAGTCCGATGGGGTTGGGACGAAAGGGGGAACGGCTGGCAAACACACCCACTCGCTTGTTGCCGCCCAGCCGCGGCGGGCGCACGGTGGGGGAAAATTCCATTCTGTGCGCTTTGGAAAAATCGAAAATCAGCCAAAGGTGAGAAAATTCCTCAATTCCCCGAAATGCCTCCTCGCAATCGTACGGGGGATAAAAATAAATTTTGGCGGGCAAGTTCGCCCGTCCGCTTTGGCGCGGAACGCCGAATTTTTCCTTAAAATCGTTGCGAATTACGCCGATCGGTTGCATAGCTTCACTCCTTTTTGTGCTTTCCGTTTCGATTATACACGCTTAAAAAAAATTTGTCAAACGGAAACGGGGGAAAACAGGCGCACGGGTGGTGGATTTGGGGCGGTTTTTGCCCCAAAATTTCTTAAAAATTTTAACAAAAACCCGAAAAAGAAAAAAAGTGTTGTAAATTATATTTACAAAGCGCGTTTTGTGTGGTATAATAAAAGAGCGAAAAAAGGAAATTTTGTCGAAGGAAAGGGAAGGACGGAAAAATATGTTAAAAAAATACTATTCCGACAACTTAACGGGCCGTGTTTACGACGCCTATTTTTCCATTGACGGCGCGGTGCGGGCGTACCGTGACGACTGCACGCTGTACGGTGTAACCGCGGACGAGGCAACCCTTGCCCTCAACGCCTTTTTCTTTGACAACCCCGACGTCTATTTTTGTTGCGCGCAGTTTGTAACGATGGAAGGTTCTTCCCAAGGGGTGCGGTTGCGCTTTTCCTATCATCAATGCGATGAGGGGAAATTTGCGCGAGAGCTTAAAAAAATCACCGACGAGCTGGACAAAAAAATCACCTCGCAAACGACTGATTACGACGTGGCGAAGGCGGCGTACGACGTGCTGGCGGCGACGGTGAAGGGGGATTCGGAAGTTCTTTGCGCCTACGGGCGCCTAAACGTGCGCGATAGGGCGCAGGTGGAGGAATTTTCGCAAACGCACGGAACTTCTTTTTGCGCCTACGGCGCGATTGTCGAAAAGAAGGCGGTGTGCATGGGCGTTTCGCTTGCTTACAAGCTGCTGCTGGACAAATACCGTGTAGAGTGCGCGGTGGTCACGGGGGATTATAATGGAATTCCGCACATGATGAACGTGGTTGAGGCGGACGGAAAGCGGGCGTACGTGGACGTGACGAAGGGGTTTATGGACGAACAGCTGCCCATGGTGCGTTACGACGTGTTTATGATGGGCGAAAAGAAAGTGGGAAAATATTTCGCGCCGCAGCAGGATTTTGGGTGCGTGGATGAGGATTTGCACTACTTTGCCAAAAACGGGTTTTGGTTTAAGGACGGGTATGCGCTGCGGAGATACTTAAATTCCTTTACCTACGAAAAGACGGGCGGCGAGGTTCGGTTTTACTATACGGGCAAGGGCTTTGACGACCGCGCTTTGGGAAAGCTTGCGGGGGATATCCTTCCCCGTCGGTGCGGGACGGAGTTCGATTACGTCGGGTGCATTGTAGAGCACGGCGTAGGAAACGCAATTTTGAAAAAACACAAGGAGTGATATTTTTATGCAAGAGCAAGACAAAAGAAGGATGAAATGGCAGATCGACTTTGACAGCTTTTTCAACGTATTCAGCACCTTTATCATCGACGGGAATATCGACGATATTCAGCCGCTTATCGACGAGGACGGCGGGGTGGAATACGTCCGTTTGACGGATTATTTTATCAGCAGTCTGTATGAAAACCGCGATACGGATAAAAAGTGCGTAGTCATTTACGATCCCACCGAATCGGACGACAAGCGTTTCACCATCGCCTCGCCCTTTGAAGAACGGGTGAAAGAGAGCGAGGACGGGGAAAGCGAAAACCCCGACGAGGTGGAATACGAACGCGTTTACGACGATCCGCTTGCACAACATTTTTGGGATATTTTGCACGAAGAAGGGCTTGAAGAACAGCTTATCGGGCACAACGCGGGCGGGGCGTCCTTTGATATGGCTCGGGTGCATTACGCAGTTACCGAAAACGGGCGTATGACGCAAAACGAATTGCTTGCTCGGTTTAAAAACTTTTGGGATAGTTTAAACACGCAGGGCGGCGGCAGAACGACGGGGTACGTGTTCGTTATCAAAATGACCTCGCGGCTGTTGACGCACGAGGGTTCGTCCAACGGTTTGGGGGCGGACGAATTGCTTTTGTTCCGTCAGCTTTTGAATATCTCGCAAAATATCGTGAGAAACAGCGAGCATAAGTTGATTGTCCTTGCCAACAAAACGACGGATTTGCCTATGTGGTTCACGGACGATACCGTCAATCCGTTTATCAAAAAATTGACGATTGAAAAGCCTTCCGAAAACAACAAAAAGGCGTTTTTCGATATGATGATCGACGAGGTAAGCTTCGGCGAAGAATTTAACAGAAAATACCGCGAGGCAATCGCCTTAAAAGCGGGCGAAAGCTTAAATCCCGGGGAAACGGAAACGCCCGCGGAAAAGAAAATTAAGCGCAAATTCCTTGCCTACACCAACGATTTTTCGATGAAGATGCTGGAATATTATCAATCCTACCTCCAACAGGGTAACGAGGTGGATTCGCCCGACAAGCTGGGGTATTCGGTGGCGGCGTTTAAAGCGGGTACTTTGGAAAACCCTTGGGAGCGCGAAGACAAAATTAGAGATATCTTAAACATTACTTCGGTGGTGTCCAAAAAGATCAAGGGGCAAGACCAAGCCTTGGAAACGGTGCAAAATATCCTTACCCGCGCGGCGATCGGGCTGGGGCGGATAGATAACCCTAACGCGCCCCGCGTGGTGCTGTTCCTTGCCGGCCCTACTGGTACGGGTAAGACGGAGATTTGTAAACAGCTTGCCGAGGCGATTTTTGGCAGCGAAGAAAGAATGGTGCGTTTCGATATGTCCGAATACGGTCAAGACCACTCTGACCAAAAGCTGTTCGGCGCGCCTCCGGGATACGTCGGGTACGAGGAGGGCGGTAAACTGACGAACGCGATGAAGAAAGAGCCTTTCTCGCTGGTGCTGTTCGACGAGATTGAAAAGGCGCACGGTTCGATTATGGATAAATTCCTGCAAATTTTGTCGGACGGGCGTTTGACGGACGGCAAGGGGGAAACGGTCAGCTTTACGGACGCGATTATCGCGTTTACCTCTAACGCTGGCGTTACCTCGCCTACGCCGAAAAACGAGTACGAGGCGATCGACATCGAAAAGAAGATGGGCGGCGAGAAAAAGCCCGAACGCGAAATGAATATGCAGGCGGTTATCGAAATGGAGCAAGAGGGCGTGCCCGCGGATGAGATTTACGAAAACGTCAGAAAATATTTCCGCTATAACGTCAAGCACTATTTCTGCTGTACCTTGAACCGTCCCGAACTGTACGGGCGTATTGAGGATTCGTTGGTGTATTATAACTATATCGGCAAGGCGGCGGTACAGTTGATCGTCGAGGCGAAGATGAATTCGCTGATCGAGGCGGTAAAGGACAAATACAAGATTGCGCAGGTGACCTGCGACGAAGCGGTAACGGACAAGGTCGTCGAATACTGCCAAACGGAACAAGTGCGCTCGATGGGTGCGCGTGGGATCGGCAAGGCGGTCAACGTGCTGTTTGAGGGCAGCTTGGCAAACTTCCTGTCCCCGTACGTAACCTTCCGTGACAATCACAGCCGCGCGGAGCTGGAAGGCAGAGCCCTGCGTTGTTCGGTTGCGGTGGGTCAAGAGGGGCTGTTAAAGCCCGCCGATCTTATATGGAGCGAGGCGTAAAGGACGGTTATGACCCAACGGAAAGAATTGCTAAAAATCGGCGCGAAATTAGAGCTCTGCGGCGAGCTTGACGCTGCCGCGGAGGTATATCGCAGATACGTTGAGGAGGGGGCGCGCCTTTCGGACGGAACGGACGCGCTGTGCCTTTTGTACGGAGAGGAGGCGTATAGCCAGCCTATTACCTCCTACCGCCGCGCGGCGGAATGTGCGTTCATCGGCGAGTGCGCCAAAAAACTGATAGAACTGATGCGAGGGAATTTCCCCGACGTCGGGCCCTTTGAAATGCCGACGGGGACGAAACGCCCCGACGCCGCCGTCGTTACTTTTTTCGAGTGGCTGACAAAACGGCGCAGTATCGGCGTGGACGATTATAAGATGTTAAAAAAGGCGAAAAACGCCTTTGCGAAATCGGGGAAGCTTTCGATAGAAGCGACTCCGTCCGTATCCCGTCGCACCTTGGAAGAGGTGGTGTGCGATTTGGTGTGCGGGGCGACGAAAGTGGTGGATAAAAGGTTGCGTTAAATGAAACTGATTAAAGTAAAATGTCCTAAAAACAAAAAGGTGGAGGTGGAGGACCTTGGCACGGGCGCGGCGCGCTGCCCCGCGCATTGTCCGTTAAAACAGCGCTCCCGTTGCTTTAACAACACCTTTCGATATACGGCGGCGTTAAATCCGTCCGTCACAGTGGACGTTCCTTTTGCGGAAGGGGGCGTCGTTTCCGCTTGTCCGCCTGCGGCGGAAAAAATTAATCCGCCTACTTTCTCTGCGCCCTCTTTTTCTGCACCTACTTTCTCCGCGCCTACGCGCGAGGAGCATACGTCCTCCTTTGCCGCGCCTTCTTTTACGCGCGCGCCTGCGTACGAGAGCGCGCCCGCACGCGAGGAAGAACCTATATCCACGATCGGTTACGCTTTCCCCGACGAGAAGGAAAGCGGGGTAATCGGGTATGAATTTCCTTCCTTTGAGGAGGAGAAGGAGTCCTTTTCTCAAAGGGGGCAAACGGAAAAGCGGAGTACGCTGGACAAATACAACGACGCGTTGACGTCGGTTAGCAGTCTGTTTGCGGGCGTTCGCACGCGGAGCGCGGACGAACCCTGCTTTGAGGACGGCGCGTACGTATTTTACGAAGGGGGGAATGCGGACGGCGCGGGCAATTCGGCGGCGGCGATACGGTATATCTTCCAGCATTGGTACGTATCAAAGGTGTTTGAGGAAAACGGAAAAAATTATCGGGAAGAATTTTTGTATCTTCTCAAACTGCGCGGGTTTAAGGACAAGGAAGCCGAGCTTCGCGCGATCGTCGAGGACGCGGCTTTGGACGTCAACAGAAAATTTTTCCGCCTTTTCTATTCGGTGATCTATCAAAACCAAATCAACGGGTTTTACTGGCACGAGGGGGATTCGCCCTTCCGTAAAATTCCGCCGAAATTTTTAAACTTGGAGGACTTTTTCAAAAAGCTGGCAGCCGCCTTGGACCCGTCCGAATTTTTGCAGAGTTTTGAAAACTGCTTTGACGAGCTGACGGTGTTTTTACAGGCTGGAAAGCAAACGGAAAACGGAAAGGAATGGTTTAAAAAGAATTTGCCGCTTATGATGGCGGCACGGGAAAATTGCGTTTCTTACGTTGATGAAACGGACGGGAAGATTACGTTGAAGAACTTGGGCGGGATCAAAGGCTTTATCCAAAATATGGCAAAGCCCGCCACGGTAAAAACAATGTCCGAACGATACCGTTTCTTGCGGGAATTTAAAATTACCGTCAACGGACGGGTACTCCCGCGGGAACAGCCGTTGCCCCTTTCTGCGCCGAGGACGGCGGAGGACGACGGCGTGTATGAAAGCGTAGGACTCTTTTCCTTGGCGGCGTCACAGTGCGCTACGGCGTATAATTATTACGTCACTTTGTTAAAGGAATACGTGGACGTGTTTCACCCCGACAGCATACGCTTTGCAAACGGATATTTTTCTTGCAGGAATTTTTATGAGGAGCTGTTGGTTGCGATCACGGACGCTTGCGCGCATCTTTCGGAGGAGCGGGCGGGCAGTTATCCCGAGGTGCAACGGCTGTACGTGGTAAAAAGCTTTTTCGACCGCGGCGTGTTTGATTATTTTGAAACCCGTTGCGAAACGAAGAAATTGCAGGGGCTGAAAAAGGCGTTTGTGGAAAGCGAAAAGGTGGATTTGGAAACGTATTTCCGCTTTGAGGGCTTGAAGCATTTTGTGACGGTCGGCGGCGAGAGAAAGACGGTCGGCGGGTATTTTAAAGAAACCGTCAAACGCGAGGCGTCCTTTATCGAAGGCAATTTCGGCGCGGATAAGATCGCGAGGGCGTACTTTGCGGCGAAAATTCCGTCGGGGGATTGGAAGGTCGCCGAAGGGGAAATTGAAAAATTACTTGCCGAACAGCAAAAGCTGGTCAACGAATTTTAAGCAAGGCATACGGAGAAAGGAATTATGAGTTCGATAGACAAGGGTGTAGAACAGGTCGTCAACCGAATGGGCAGAAACGTGCGGGTGGTAAAACGCGGCAACGTTATCTACGGGTATATGAACGGGGAACAGGTGTTTTCCCTCGCCGACCGCTACGGGTACATAAACGATCGGGAAGAAGCGATCATTCGGGACGGGATTCGCCGTTATGACGAGGAAGAACGCCGTCGGCAGGAACGTCGCGAAGCGGAACGCCGCGCTCGCGAGGAGGCGATTCGTCGCGCGAGAGAGGAGGAGGAACGCCGTCGGCGGGAAATGTTAGAGGCGGAACGCCGCCAAGCGATTGCAAACCTCAAACGGGCGGCGGAGGAAAAGCGCAGGGAAATAAACGGCGCGATCAGCCGTCGGCAAGAAGCGGTGCGGGCGATTGAAAACGCGGCGGAAAAACGCCGTAAGGGAATTGAAAGTATGTCCCGCAGGGCAAGCGGATTGGATTTTTCCGCTCTGTTACAGCGTAGCGCGCAAACGGCAAGCCGTCAGCGGACGGCGGCGGAAGGGGAAACGCAAAAATTCCGCGCGACAACCTCGCAGCTGGACGCCTTGACTGCGCAGATCAAGGATAGCATGACGACGGAGCAAGCCAACGAGCTTTTAAAGCGTTGCCGCAGGGTGACTTTACCTGCTCTTTCGGGAGAGGACGCGGGGTACGAAAACGGAAAGTTCGCCGAAGAATTGTCGCAGATCGAAAACGGCTTAAACGAATTGTTGCCTGCGATCGGGCGGTTGCAGGAGGCGGGCGGCGCAAACGACGAAACGGGGATTATTGCGCGCGAAGCGATCAAGAGTATTTCCCTGCAAACGATCGGAGGCGCGGAGGATTTGGCGGCGGTTTCGGCTACGGCGGAAAAGCGGCTTTCCAAGATCGTAGAGGTGATGGAAAACAACCGCACGGCGGAGGCGGTCGGGAAGCTTTCCTATCTGCACGGCGCGGTGTCCGCTTGTAAAAAGACGCAGACGATGGTGGCAAAATCCACCTATACGGCAAACGATTTCCGTGGCGAAATCGTACAAAAGGCGACGGCGGCGCTGGCTGGGTTTAGAAAGCTTGCCGAAGGAGAATTTAGCACTTGCTCTAAGACAAGATACGCGCAAGCGACGGAGCGGCTGGAAGGTATTTTGTTGCAGGACGGCGTGGGCGAGGAAGTTTTGCGCGAGGTGGAAAAGCTGTCCGCAGAGCTGTCCGAATACGAAGAGGACGTCCGCCTGCATGCAGGGGAGTATGAAGAATATAAAGCTTTGAAGGAACGGCTGATCGGGTACGGTTTGGAGGAAAGGGAAATCCCCGCCTTTGACGTAAAAGGCTACGCAAGGCAAAAGCAAGAATTTTCCGCTCGGCTTGCCTATGAAAAGAGGGAGTATGAAAAATCTCAGCTGATTATGACGGATATGCATGCGCGTTCGGCGATGGAGCAGATGGGGTACGAACAGTTTGCCTCCGTCGGTGACGCGGAAGGGTACGTTAGAGAAGCGTTGTTCACCAAGGCTGGTTATGACGGAGTTTTGTGGCAGGTGATTTCGTACGCCAACGGGTCGGTGTCCCGTCGGGTGATCGGGGTCAACAAAGGCGAAACGCAAACGGATAAAGAGTACGTTAAGCAAGTGGCGGCGGAAATGGACGAAAAAGGGGATCAGCAACGGTTTTTGCAGTTGTTTAAAGAAGGGACGGGTTCGGAGCTTCGCGTGACCGAGGCGGTAGAGCACGATTCGGAAAACGCCGACGAGGCAATTGAGAACAACGGGTTCCATTATTTGCAGGGGGAGGCTTTGCAATTATACGAAAAGCGAGTGCAAAAGATCGTCCAAAACAAGCCCGTCAAGGCGAAGCAAACGCAGGTGCGCGTGATGGCGGGGGACGCGGTGGCAAGCTCGGCGCGGTCCCTTTCGCGGGCGGCGCAAAAGAGCAGGGCAATGTGTCATGAGAATTGAGCGCGCCGTCAACTACGTCGAAGCGTTGGGCCCTGGGCGGCGGCTGTGCGTATGGGTAAACGGCTGTTCGCGGCGGTGTAAAGGCTGCGTATCCGCGCGGTTGCAGGTGGTGGACGAAGGGACGGAAGCGGAGATAGAAGAGTATTTTTTTGGATATAACCTACGCGCGATCGACGGCGTGACGGTATCGGGGGGAGAGCCCTTCGAGCAGATTGCCGAGCTGGAACGGCTGGTGAAGTATTTTCGGCGGCGCGGGGTGAAGGATATATTAGTATATACGGGCTATACTTTGGAAGAATTGCAGGCGAAAAAGGACGAGAGAGTGGAAAGGATTTTTTCACAAATTTCCGTGCTGATCGACGGGCCGTACGTTGCGGAGCTGGACAGTGGCAAGGGCAATTTGACGGGGAGCGAAAACCAAAGAGTGCATTATCTGGACGAAAGCGTAAGGGCGGCGTACGAGGCGTACCAAACGGAAAAGCGTTCGGTGCAAGAGATGACGTTGGGAAACGTCTTGCTGGGGGTAGGGATCCCCGATACGGAATACATCAAACGGTTTAACGAGGAGAAAAATTAAAAGAGGTGGATCATGGCAGAATTTTATTTCGACAGTAAATTTAGCACGTTAAAGGACGATCTGGGCGTAACGGCAAGCGGTATGCCTCAAGTACACGTAGAGCGTGATTATCAGCGGAGTGACGTGGGGTACGTGCTGTACGTTACCTTCCCGCAATGGGACGCGCCGCACTGGGGCGGACGGGAAAGAGAGCTGCCCTTTGACAGCGCGCGGATAATTTATAATGTTCGCGGAATGGGGATAAAGAAGATCATTGACGATTCTCCTACGGCGTTACAGAAAAAGGAGATAGAGGTGGACAAAAGCTTTTCCTATCAAAACGAAGTGGGAGAAAAGGATTATAAAAAGCAAGGGTTCCGTTACATATTTGTCCGCGATGAAAACGACCTTTCGGGCGTGGGCAAAATTATCTTAAAAAGCGCCCGCCGCGAAGGGGAAACGGTAATCTATTTCGCTGTCAATTATGGATTAAAAAAAGTGATCAAATATTCTGTGAAAGGGGGCAAGATTCTCTTTGAGGGAAAAGGAGTACAAGAAAAAATCAAGGTGCGGATCAACTATTCGCCCAATCGGTATCCTTGCCTTACCGAAGACAATAGAAACAATAACAAGGTGGAGATCGAAATAGATTTTGCAAAAACACCTATTGCCGAGTGGTTGTTCCCCGAAGAATTGCTGGATAAGCGGGAGGGGCATCGATATCAGCAGGTGTGCGTAACTTTTGCAAGGGACGTTCAAGAAAAATTGGAAAAATATTACCTTTTGCAATGTGTCAAAAACGATACCTTTAATATTCGTCGTCGCGAATTTGAGCATCCAAATCCTATTTTCTTCTGTCCGTATTGTCATCAACGAATTGAGGTAAGCGCGGCAATGACGAGGGCGTATAAAAAGGGAGGTTGTTCTTGCCGAGGAACAAGATTTAACGAAAACGGAAAACTGTTACCCGTGATGCAAGCAACTGAAGGAAAAAAACTGGCTAAAAACGTAATGTATTGCGAAAAAGATTTCCAGATTAACCAAGGATTCAGAGCGATAGGTGGAAGAAGCCGTATCCTGCCTGAAAATTTTTTAGGACACAACCATTATAAAATTTTGGTCATTGGGTCGAAACGTGCTGGTAAAACTACCTTTATCTCTCGTTTATTTAATATCATAGGGAAAGAAACTAATTTAATAATGGACGCAGAAATGCTAAAGAACGCTACGCAAAAGAAATTTAAGATAGATAGTCGCCCCATTCAAAATTTACCTTCTAGGAATAAAGATGGAGCACCGATGCTTAGTAAAGACCTGTGGTATCAAGAATCGACAATGGCAAAGGATCATTACGGCGGATATGCTATTCGTTTGGCTGATGGGACATATCCCGAACCGACGAACACCGTTGATTTGTCCGGATTGCCTTTTGTATTGAAGGTGAGAGAGAAAAACTATATTTATTTTTACGATATTGCAGGGGAAGATTCCGAAAAGAAACGAGATAGGGTCAAGCATCTTTTAGAAGAGGGCGTAGCGGGCGTATTTTTTCTTGTGGACGGTAAGACGAATGAAATGGGTAATACCTCGGCTTGGGAAACCTTGGGAGCGGTTGCTGAGAATAACCCTGATATCCCTGTGGCGGTGATATTAACCAAGTTTGATACCATAGAAAAGGAATTTGATACAAATTGCCATTGTCTTCGCGCCGACGCATACGATATGATGAATAAGCGGTACGACGGCAGTCAGCTGGAACGGAATATCGAATTTGCCAGTGAAGAAATACAGTCCTATCTTGCGTCTCGTAAACTTTCTCTGCAAACAAAGGTTGCCGAAGGACAAAAGGAGAAGGAAGATGAAAAGGCGAAGTTTAAAAACATTTGCTATTTTGGCGTATCCTCTTTTTCGGACAGCGACGCGGTATTCCATCGCGACCAGAAAAACAACGAGGGGCAAGAGGAGAATTACCTAAAACACGCTTGCTCGCCAAAGCGTATGGAGCTGCCCGTGATTTGGATGTTGAAACAATTTGGGTGTATTATTTAAAAGGAGAAAAACGCGATGATACAATACAAACATTATCACGACGTGGAAGAGGGGTATAAAAGCATAGCCTCGAAAAACGCAGAGGATGCGGACGTAAACGTTTTTAAGGCGTTGGGCGCGTTTGAAAGGAGCGGGGAAAGTTGCTTTACCTATTTTTATCAAGACGGAAGAGGATATTTTTACCAAAAGACCTGCAAGGGGGACGTTTTTGCGCACGGGCTTTGCGAAGAAGTTAGCGCGCTTGGCAAAGGTTACGCCACCGAATATATCGGGCAGCTGGAAACAAAATACAAAACGGAAACGGATAAGGAGGGGTATTTGCCCGAAGGGAAATTGCCCTATCGCCGCGCAGAGTGCGACCTATCCTTGGGGCGCGGCTTGCAGCCCGTCTTTGCGCGCATCGTCGATACTCTGCTTTACACGGACAAGCCCGTTGTTTTGACGGGAAAAAACACGGAAGAGCTGGTCAGATACGTCAAGGTGGCGTTGCTTTTATTCCCTGCCCAATATGCAAATACGATTGGGTTTTCCGTCTGTCCTCAATATCTTCCCGACGTATTTGGGAATACGGAAAGGGCAATTGGGCGGAACGTGCGTCTAATTGCGACGGACGAAGACGTGCGGGCGTACAGCGGCTGGACGGTACTCAACGTCAATGGGACTTGGCGGGAGGAAAACGCGGAAGAGCTGCGTCCTTACGCGAAGGCGATCGACGGCTTGCAACGATATATCGTCAGCGGCAACGGCAATAGGGCGAGCGCCCTTCTCAACACAGTGTGCCCTTCTTTTGGCGGTGACGGCAGTGTGAATACGGAAATGCTGGAAACGGCGATCTGCGTATATAATTTCTCTGCGGAGCATACGCCCGAACGGGCGGCGGAGCTGATCGGCGCAAAGAAGGCGGACAAAAACGGCGTTGTGTTGTCCTCTATGGTGACGGAAGCGGTGTTTGAGATTTTAAATCAAGCCGAACTGAACGAAGAGGAGGAAGGCTTGATCGAATATGCCCGTACGGACGGGCAGGTGAACGAGCTGGTCAAACAGCAATGCGGCAGATACGCGCTTACAAAGCTGGCGCAAGGGCAAAAGCTGACGAATCTGCAAGAGGAGGACGTCATCTCCTTCTTGGAAGACTTGCCCGTGGAAGAATTGAAAGGGGAGGGCGCGGCGTTAAAGGACGTATTCGGTGCTGCCCGCGCGATGAACACCCTTTCGGTATTCTGCAAAGCGTATGCGCAGACGGGAAAGAGGGAGTTGTTGAAGCTGATTTCGCAATATACGGACGTGCGCAAGACGTGGACCATAGCGGGATTTGATGAGGAGATGTTTGCGCTGGCAAACGGTTATAAAAAGGAACAGACGGCTTTACTGGCGGCGATGTTATCTACTTGTTTTATCTCGGTAGTGCTTGGTTCGGCAAGCATGAGAGAAAAGACAACTCCCCGTTTGCGGCTGTTTGCAAAAAGAGGGGAAGGCAAAAACGGGATCGAATGGATCAAGGAGTTACTTTCCTTAAAAGTAGAGGTAGAAAAGATCGCAGGGGAAGATATGTCTTTTGCGGACGATTTCGAGTTTTTGCATAGAGAAGATCTGTCCGCATTGATTGCGAGGCTTACCTTTGAAGAATGTTTGACCCTTGCCAACGGCGGGGCTTGTATTGAGAATTATATCGCGTTGCAGAACGGAATTGTCGGGCGGCTGACCTCTTACAAGGAAGTGAAAGAGAACGTCGCTTTGGGCAAAAATTTGGAAAAATATCTCACGTTTAAGCAACGCAATAAAGAGGCGTCCGTCGACGGCAACGAGATAGACGAATATCTGGACGAATTAAGTAGGTTGGAAGAAGTCAACAAATGGGTGGAAGAATATCGGGGAAGTTTTTTCCATGGTAAATACAACACGGCTTCTTTGGAGCAACGGAAAAAGATTGCCGCCGAAGTGGCGTTGAAAACGGGAAAGACGTATAACGTCAACGGGAAAACAGACAAGGAAGAAGGCAAGGACCAGCTGAAAGAGCTGCTGTTGGATAACAAAATTTCCTTTGCTGAAAAAGAGGAGATAACGGACATTATGTCCAACGCGTTGCATAATGAGCTTGTGGGGAAGAATAAAAATTCGAACATTCGCAACGTGCTGTTTTTGATGTATTCGTGCCTGTTGGGGGTGCTGTTGATGGCGATCACGTGCGTAATTTTTGCGGTACTACCCATTGCGTCCTCCGTGCTGTTGGAGGTGGATATGTTGAAAAGAACGATTGGCTTTTTCACCGTCTACCATTTGATTGCGATAGCGTACGTGGGCGTATTAGCCGTTGCAACGTATAGAAGGTGTTGGAAGAAGAGCGACGAGGACAGATTGGGCTCGTTGAAAAAATCGGTGCGGGTAACGCTGTTGTACGGCGTATTGCCGGCGTTTCTGTACGCGGTGGCGTATGCAGTGACATATTTTGTGCTTTGAGGTGAATGATGGCTAAGAAGAAGATATTTTCGATAAAAACGATATTGCTTTTGATCTGTCTTGTCGGCGGGGCGTTTTTGGGCTTTTTCGACGCGACGGTCTTGGGCGTGAACTTCTTTGAGGAAAAGGTGTATGAAGCGGAGGTGGATTCGCAAGACGATCTTTTGGAGATGGGCGGGTCCTTCCACAACAACGTCATCAAGCTGACGGGGGATTTTTTGGTTGACCAAAAGGGAGGCTTTGCCTCTAAGGAATTCCCCTTTGTCGGGACGTTTGACGGGCAGGGGCATACGATTGAATTTAAAGATTTTAGAAAGACGGACGACGAGGGCGTGGAGAGCGTGGAAAAATACAACGTTTGCCGTTCCTTCTTTGGGTATATCGGCAAAGGCGGGGTCGTGAAGAATTTGACGATCAAGGTTTCGACCGCGGATATGAAAAACAAGCTGGGCGGCATTTTTGCCTTGGAAAACGAAGGAAAAATCGTCAACTGCAAGGTTGTCGTGGGGAAATATACCGTGATGACGAAAGGTATATACGGCGGCTTGGTCGGACGGAATAAGGGGGACGTGGAAAACGTCGTCTGCGAGGTGTACTTCGATAAAAATATTATGGCGGAAGAAGTCGAAAGTAAGCAAAAATTAGCGCTTGGCGGGCTGTGCGCGTACAACACGGGGAACGTGCGCTCGTGCATTGTGAAGACGACGTTTAACGCAAATCAATTTGAAGAAACGCAAGAAAAGCTGGTGTTTGAAGGGAAGCAGTACAATAACCGAATCGGCGGGGTGTACGGCCCGAAAAGCAGCGTGGGGAAGGTGGAAAAAACCGTTTGCCTGATTGATACGGGGGTAGCCGTATCCGATAAAGACGGGGCGGGTATCACCTTTGAGCGCGACGCAAGCAAGGTGTACAATTATTTTGTGTTGGAAGAGCTTGGCTTTAACGTGGACGAATGGAAGCTGGAAGATAATACGTTTGTTTTGGATATGGAGAGATAAGGAAAAAAGCGCCTAACGGCGAACGAACGAAACGAACCTAACGAAAGATAGGAGAAAAAAGGTTATGAGAAACAGAACGAGATTTTCGCTAAAATGGGTGGGGTTGATCCTTGTGATTATACTTGCCGCGTTTGGATTGACTGCTTGTAAAAAGGGCAAACAAACGAAGTACGAAATCATCGCGACCGACGAGATAGAGGTGCTGGTAGATAGAGAAGCCTCCTTAGACCCCGTGTTGATGGACGGAGAGGGGAATTTTTTGGACGGAAAATTCCGTTACGAATACGAGGGCTTTGAACAGTACATAGCTATCGAATACGGAACAATTACGGCTTTGAAACCGTACGACGGGGATATCGAGGTAACCATCATCGAAAAGGACAAAGGACTGAAAAAGACGGTGACGGTGCGGATTATTTCCGAGCTGTCAGGCGTTTTAGAGCTCCGTGACGAAACGGGCGTACCCGTTGATGGCGAGATTAAAATGACCCTTGGACAATCTATGGTGTTCGAGGCGGTAACGCTGCCCGCAGGGACGGCGATCGAACAATATTTTTCCTTCCGCTCGGCAGACATCGAGGGGACGGAAAAGCACGTTTTTGACGTTTCCGTTTCTCAAAACAAAGTTACGGTGACCGCGGTCGGTTTAGGCAAAGGGGAGATGAACTTCCTTTTGAAAAACGAAAGCCGCCACGTCAACGAAACCTTCTCCTATCCGTTTACCGTTGGATTTGCTTCGGAAACGGATGGCAGCGCTCCGCTTGGAAAAGCGGTTTTGGACGGCGCGGGGAAAACTCTGCTTTCTAAGCAAGAGCTTTCTGAGGTAAAGCGCGTTGTCTTTGCGGAGGACGTTACGCAATTTTCCGCTGCGGAAGCAAAGACGTATTTACCCGCCCTGCAAGCCCTTATATTTACGGGCGAAAAGAAAGTAATGCCGAACTCCTTTGAGGATTTGGCGCAAGGCTGGAAATTCCGCGTGAAAGGCTTGGACGCGTATCAGGCGTACCGCGCGGACGAGGCTTGGGGCGCGGTTGCAGAGCGCGTATATCCTTACGAAACGGACCATACGAAGCCCGTTTTGGTGTATCATAACGAAGGAACTGTACGGCTGGGCGGCGATATGTTGTTTGAACAGCATATATACAATTTTGAAGAGAGCGATTATTCGTTCAAGAGTGAAACTTCGCCGCTGTTAAAGGCGGTGGAAGCGCCCGAAACGGTGGAAGAATACGCCTTTGCGGGGTACGATTTTGCGGGCTGGACGGACGCGCAAGGGGTGCCTTTTGACGGAGAGGATATCTCCAAAGTGACGGAAGGGATTCATTTGACGGCGAACTGGACGGCGAAGGAATACACGGTCACCTTAAACGGTTACCCGCAAGGGGACGGGGAAAACGTGACGGTGAAGGTTGCCTATAACGGCGTGTTGCCCCTGCTTGCGGACGGGGAAAAGGACTGCTGGACGTTTGTGGGGTGGTACCTTTCCAAAGAATACAAAGACGAAGAAAAGGTGGATACGGAGCTGCTGTACCATACGGCAAGCGATTTGATCTTATACGCGAAATTTACGGCGCAGCTGAGATTTTTTTACTATCAATGGACGGGTGCGCAAGATATAACGGTGCCTATCGTTTACGGGAAGCCGATTGGGGAGAGTATGCCCGAGCATACGGCGCCTATCAACGGCTGGACATTTGAGGGGTGGTATTATGGGTCTTCCTGCCGTGAGGGCGAGGAAATGACAAGCGATCAGCCTTACACCCGCGAGGGGGATTTCTTCCAAGGCTTTTCGCATACTTTGTATCCGAAATGTACCTATATCGCAAAGCTGGAAACGTTTGGCTTAGCGGAAACCAACCCTACGCAGTTGATTGTGCGGGCGGGCAAGTCGGTCAATCTGTCCCTCTATTTGGAAGGGCAGGATTTGTACATGATGAACCTTGTCGGAAAGGACGGTTGGACGTTTAAGGGCTGGACGGCGCAAACCTATTACGAGGACGGGTTTAAAACTCTGGGTTTGGATCAGCATTTTATCATTGACGACGATGAAACGCAGTTGACCCCTGCCAACGCGCCCGTGCTGTACGCGATTTACGAAACGGAGAACACATACGTTTACGGGCCGAAGGGCGCGGAAAGCGAAAAACAGACGGTTGTTTTTGGCTGTCAAAGCGATCTTTTAAACCCCGAATTGGAGGAATATAAGCAAATAAACTCGTTTGACGGATATTTGTTTGCAGGCTGGTATTTAGGGACGGAAAGACAAACATCCTTACAGCAAATCACCGCCGAATTTGCAGGCAGAACGTACGTTGGGAAATATAATGCAAAGGTATATACCGCGCATTTTGATTTTTTTGGACAGGAATTGACGGAACACGCGCGCACGTTTACCGACGTGGGGACGGATTTGACGGATAACGTTTTAAATAACAATACGGACGGCTTGGCGGGACGTGTGATCGAGGTGCCTGCCGTGCAGGAAAAGACGGGGTATCGCGGATTTTGGACGTATAACGGCAAAGAGATCGCCGTAGAAGAAGGGCGTTACACCGTTGAAGCGGACGTGTTTAGGGACGTTACGCTGGTTGCGGATTACGAGGCGAATGCCTATTATATTCATTTGGATACGCACGGAATTTCTGAAAGCATTTCAAAAGAGGTGAGATACGACGGGGATTACAGCTTGCCTATTGATGACGTGCCTACGCCCACGGGGACGGATTACGATTTTGTCGGGTGGTATTTGTCCAAAGAGTATAAGGAAGAAGATAAGATACAGGAAGGAACGTATAAGTGGACGGAAGATATCACCGTTTACGCGAAATACACTATATCGGTGAGCTTTGTCGAATATACTCGTTTCAATGCGGAAGAGGACGTCGGCGGAAACAAGTCTGCCGTCTTTACCTACGGTAAGACGGCGGAATTTGATACGTTGGACGTACGCGGAGGTTGGTCGTTTGCGGGCTGGTATTATAAGGAAGACGGCGTTGAAAAGCCCGTCGAATATGAAGAAGGGACAACGAATGTTGAAAACTATACTTCTTCGGTGACGACGTATTATTCCCGTTGGGAAAGAAAAATCGCGATCAACGGGGGCGAATTTGACGGCGAAAACGGGTTTGTTTTACCTGTGACGGAGATCGTGGTAGAACGCGGAAAGACTTTGCGCGAAAAGGGAATTTCGCCGCTGCCGACGGACGGGCAAATCGAAAAGAAGGGCGCAGCTGCCGCGTGGACGCTGGAAGGCTGGTACTATGGCGACGGTCAAGAAGTGTTGGGCAGAAGCTTTGACGACGTGAACTTGGTCAACAATACGTCGATTGGAGAATTTTATGCCGTATATACTGCTACTTTGTTTGTGAAATTCGGGTATTCGTCAGGTGTGTTTGAAGGGGGCGAATATAAGCTTACGCTGGGTCAAGCGGAGGTATTGGCGGCGTTGGACGGCGAATACAGCGCAGAGCTGACCGCCGATAACGTCAATCAGTATTTCCACAAGGGCTGGACGATCGACGGCGTACAGTACAGAATGACGGAGGAAAACTACGCTACGCTGAAAACGGCGCTGGCGTTCGGCGGGAAAGAGGCGGTTGCCATTTTCGAGCCGATCAGCTATACCGTGGTTTTGAATGCGGGCGCAGGACAGTTTGACGGCGGGGAGACGGAGCTTGTCGTTAAAGATCTGAAATACGATAGAGAATATACCTTTACGGAGCTGGGGGTTTCCGCACTCGTTCGCGTGGGGTATCAGTTTAACGCTTGGGATTTAAACGGTACTGTTTACACGGATGCGTTTAAGAATTTGACCAAAAAAGACGGGGGTAAGGTTACGCTGAAAGCGGTTTGGTCGCCCATTGTATATTCGGTGGAATTCAACGCAAACGGCGGCGAGTTTGAAGGCGGGGAGGAGCGTTTTACCGCCGAAAATTTGAAATACGATAAAGAATACGCGTTTGAGGATTTGGGCTTGCCAAAGGTAGCTTTGACGGGGTATCAGTTGGTTGGCTGGAAGGTTGGCGAAAAGATCTATGCGGACGCCGAAAAGCTGAAAAATTTGACCGTTCAAGACGGAGATACCGTTGCATTGACGGCGGTTTGGAATGCGATCGAATATACCGTACAATACGATCCGAACGGCGGTGTGCTTGCGGACGGAACGGGCGCGGTAAAGACGGTGGGGGCTGTTTATGATCAAGCGTTCACGCCCAACGCGCACGTATCGAAGGTGACGCGCGGGTTCAGCGAAAGCACGGGGAAGGCTTGGTATTCCTTTGTGGGCTGGACGTTTACGGGCGAGGACGGCGAGCAGTTCGTTTACGGCAACGAAGAACAGTTAAAGAATTTGACCGCTGAAAGCGGCAAAACGATTACTTTGTGCGCAAAATGGGCGGTTTTGGAGGAAAATATCTTTACCGTCAAGTTTGTCGCGGGCGAAAACGACGAAAGAGAGCTTGGCAGTCAGCAATTTACCATTGAAACGACGACGTTGAGATTGCCCGTTTTGACGGAAAAAGAAGGGTACAACGCTAGATGGGATCTTTCCGAAATGCCGACGGGCAAGGCGGGCGAAGAATTTACCATCACGGCGGGGGATAAGACGGTGCGTATCGTTTACGACCCTATTTCTTACACGCTTACCTATCTTGCGGAGGACGGCAGCGTATTGAAGCGGGTATCTTACACCTACGAAACGGTGGACACCGTGAAAAAAGACGAGGTTTACAGCCAAGAGAACTATCCCGACGAGCGGTTGCCGATCGGTAAAAAGTTCGTCGAATGGCAGGCGGTTGATTTTGACGATTGGACGGTGACGGAAAAATTCGTTCGCGCGGAATACAAATGTATCAAATATACCGTTTGTTTTATGGACGGCGAAAGGGAAATAGGCGGGGCTGCTTATACGGTAGATGATGAAATGGTTATGCCGCCTACGCTGGAAGAAAAAGCGGGATACCGCAGATATTGGAACTTTACAAAAGCGGAGCTGTTGGAAAAAATCGCCGCCCTTCAAGACGGACAAACGGTGGTGACGGTGTACGCAAAAGAGATTGCGCTGGTTTATACGGTGACGGTTGTCGCTGGGGAAGAACAGTATCAATACCCTTACACGGTGGAACACCTTATCGACGGGAAGCTGACTCTGTTAGCGCCCGAGCTTGGCGAGGGCGAACAGTTTGTCGCCGTAGGCGCAACGCTTACCCACGACAAGCAAAAGGGCGAGTTGGTCTTTGCGATCACTCCCGAAACGCTGTCCGATATTTTCGTGCAGGCGAAATCGGGCGAATACGAATTTACCTTCGTGGTGGCGGCTGATCTTGGCTATGACGGGTTGACGGCGTATGCGGTGATGGGCAACGGAGAAGGCTACGTCCTGCCCAAGCCGACGAGAGAGGGGTATATCCTCAGCGGTTGGAGATACGGCGAAAACTTTATCGTTGCTGACGACGAGGGCGAAGATACGATGTTCTTTAATGGTGCGACGGAAGGTCAAACCGTTGCTTTGACCGCGGTTTGGACGCCTGTCAGCTATACCCTTTCCTTTGCAAACTGTGAGGAGATGGAAAGTAAAACGCTTTCCTACGAGGAAGAATTTACTCTGCCGACAACGGCGAAAACGGGATATATTTTCCTTGGTTGGGCGTTTGGTGAGGAAATATTCGCCGCAGGCGAAAGCGTGAAGAATTTGGCTGTGCAAGAGGGCGCGACGGTCGCCCTGACGGCGGTTTGGAAGGCGATTTCGTATAACGTCGTTTATGAAGCAAACGGCGGGGAGGAAACCCCTGTCAATGGCGTTGCGGCGTTCGGTGAAAAATTCTATTTGGCGGGAGAAATTACCCGTAAAGGATACAAGTTTGACGGTTGGAAGGACCAACGGACGGGTAAGGTTTATAACGGCGGCGCGTACGTGTCCGACCTGACGGCGGTCGGTGGCGATACGGTGGTTTTGGTTGCAGTATGGCAAGCGATAAAATATACCGTCGTCTTTGAAAACAGCGAACAGCCTAATATGTCTTGCGAATATGACGTGACCTACGATTATCCCGCGCCGCCCGCAAGAGATGGGTATTTTTTCGTGAAATGGTTGAACGAAAAAGGCGAGGAGATTGACGAAAGCTCGTTTAGCAATTTGTCGGAAAAGCAGGGCGCGAGAGTGCTGTTGACGGCAAAATGGAGTTTGGACGAACTTGAAGAAATCGTCTTTACGTACATAGACGATTATGATAATGAGCTTGTAACCAAGACTAGCGGGTATTCGGTTGAGGTTCCGTTCGTGAACGAGCCGAAGCAGCCCGACGAAAACGGAAAGGTAAAAGGCTGGGCGCCTTACGAATTGGCGGACGGCGCAACGCCTGAGGCGGTCAGCGGATCGGCAGCGGAATATATTTCCATCGTCTATACCTACGAGGGCAGAACGGCGTACAGAATTTTCCCTCGCAATCCTCAGGACGGAGAAACGTACGATTTGGTTGCGCCTGCAATTCCGCAAAAGACGGGATATACGGCAAGCTGGCAATACGTTGAGGGCGAAAACGGCAATTTGACGGCAACGGCGGCGTACGTTTTATCGAACGAAGAAGCTTACGAAATTTTCTTTAAAGATAAGGGCGGCGCGGAGGTCGCGGGTAGATCGGTTGCATTTGGAGAGCTGATTACATTGCCCGTTCTTGAACGGGAGGGCTATACCTTCCTCGGCTGGCGGTTGGGCGACGAGGTGTATCAGTGCGGCGAGGATGTCAACGTGAACGAGGACGGTTTGCCGTCGGTGATCTTGACTGCAGAATGGCTGTTGCTTGAATATAAAATTCACTTTATCGGAACGGACGTATATTGGACATATACGGTGGAAAGCAGGTCGGCTGATTTTGATTGGACGGCTGCGCCTGCCGTGTTGCAAAAGACGGGCTACGTTGGCGAGTGGAAGCTGCCCAAGCTGACCGTCGGCGACGTGGAGATTTCGCCCGTCTATACGCCGATCACCTTTACGCTTGTGTTCGATTTGGCGGGCGGCGACGGCGCGTTTGAAAATCAGGCGGTTGCATACGGCTCGGAAAGAATGCTCGGCGTGCCGACGAAAGCAAACAGCCGCTTTATCGGTTGGAAATACGGTCGCGAAATTTATTCGGGCGATACTCCCATACTGATGAATTTGTGTACGGAACAAAACGGTACGGTTACCTTGACGGCAGTATGGGAAAAGATTACAACGGTTTACACCGCCACCTTCACGGTTGACGGCGAAGTGGTTGCAAGCGTTCCTTTCACGGCGGATAACGTTGCGAAGAGATATCTGATTGCGCCCACCCTGCCCGACAGATCGGAGGAAGGGTACGAAGGGAAATGGGCGGATTATACGCTGACGGCGGCGGATATCGTGATCGAGGCGGAATATACGGCTATTTTGTACAAGATCAAGTATCAAGTAGGCGGTGCAACCGTTTACACCGCTTACTATACGGTGGAAAATAAAAATTACGTTGCGCCCTCGACGGCGATGAAGGCGGGGTACGTGTTCGACGGTTGGCAGGCTTTTGAGCTGACGGTCGGCGACGTAACCGTGGAGGCGAATTGGGTCGCGATAGAATATACCGTTACGTTTGACGTGGACGGCGGCGATAGCGCGCCCGAAAATATCCTTGCAAAGTATAACGAGGAGATTATTCTTCCCGACGCGCCTTTGCGCGCGGGCTATATCTTCGCTGGCTGGTCGTACGGTGGAAGGGTGTATTCCGCGGGAGAATATCTTTCTAATTTGACGGATAAGGCGGAAACGGTAACCTTCGTTGCGGTTTGGAATGCGATAAAATATACTATGGTTATTAAAGGCGTGGACGGAAACGGCGTTGAAAAAAGCATACTAGTTCTTTATACGGTTGAAGATTTGGAAATGGTAAAGAACAAAATTCTGGACATGAATAATAAAATTAAAGATAAGGAGGAGGATAAAGATAAAGATAAAGAGAATATATTATTGCCTATGCCAAAAGAAGGCTATGACGCGATAGCTTGGGAAGTGCCAGATGGCTTACCTATCGGTGGGTTTGCGTTGAAGGGAGTTTATACTCTGATCGATTATTACGTCGTGTTTGTCAAACCCAACGGCCAAGAAACACCGATCGTTTGGACGGTGGAAGCGGGGTCGATTTCCGAGCCGCATATTGAAGGGTTCGAGTGGAAGGTCGAAAAAACGAACGAGGAAACGGGCGAGACCGTTTACGAGGACTACGTTTTGACGCCTTCGGCGTTCACGTGGAGTGAGAAAAATAGCCGCTATCAGCTGGTTTTGACGGCGGTGACGGGCAGCCAAAGCAACCGTATCGAATTCTACGACGATACGGAAAGCGAGCATCCGATTATTACAAAATACTTTGATCCTAGCTCTGAGAGCGAGGAGGATCGGAAAATTATGATTCCCGCCGTGCCTGCGAAGAAGGGATACGTTGGCGAATGGAAACTGGACGTTGACGAAAATAACGGGTTGTTTACGGTAGATGCGGAGCTGAAATACGTTGTGATTGTTCAAGGCGCGCAGTTTACCGAGGCGGTGAAGATTTACGCCGAATATACTCCTATTCAATATACGGTGGCGTTTGACGTCAACGGAGGCGAAGGGGCGGCGCCGCAAAATATCACGGCGACCTACCGCCAGCCGATCGTGATGCCCGACGCGGCTGTCCGCGTTGGCTACGTCTTTGGCGGTTGGGGCTTTGACGGGACGGTTTATCAAGCTAACGAGGAGGTTCGCCGCAACTTTGCTGACACGCAAGGCGCGGTAGTAACCTTGACGGCGGTTTGGACTCCGATTACCTACACGGTGGTCTTTAACCCGAACGGCGGGGCGGAAACGCCGCAGTCCGTTACGGTGGCGTACGACGAAGAATTTACGCTGCCTGCGGCAATCGAACACGAAAACGGCGAGCAATGGCAGTTTGAAAAATGGATCTTCACGGACGAATTAAAATATGTCGCGGGCGCGCGCGTGCGTAGCCTGACCTCTGAGGCGGACGCGCAGATTACTTTGTATGCAAGCTGGACGGAAAAAGAATACGTTGTGTATTTTGAGGCGGACGGCATATTGCTGGAAGAAACTCTGATTTGCAAATATGACCATACGTTGGATATCGCGGCGTTCCCTGCCGTTCCTCAAAAGGAACATTATAAGGCGGGCGTTTGGGCTTGGCAAGCGAATGCGACGGTGACGGGCGATACCGTGATTAAAGCGGTTTACGAGGCGAAAACGTACACGATCTCTTACGTTGTAGATGGCGAGATAATAGAAACCAAGACGTACACGGTGGAAGATACTGCCGTGATCGCGCCTACCGTACCTGAAAGAAGCGCGGAAGGCTTTGACGGAGCTTGGGAAAGCGTGCTTTTGGACGGCGGCGATAAGACGGTGAATGCCGTTTACACGGCGATCGAATACACGGTCACCTTCTATGCTTCTGCAGACGAGGGCGCGGAAATTTTGGGCTTGCAAACTTATACGGTAGAAAATAAGGAAATTTCCTTGCCTGCCTTGCCTAAGGACTTTTTGGCTTGGGATATGCCTACTCTTTCGGTTGGCGACGTGAAGGTATATCCTTTGGCGGCGTTGGAAGAGGGCGCGTATATCGTTACGTTCGTTGACGAGCTTGGTAAAACGGTTGCCTCTGTGGTATGGACGGCGGGCAAAACGGTGGAAGAGCTTGCGCCGTCCGTGCCTGAAAAGGCGGGGTATGCAGCGGAATGGAATTTTGCGGCTTTGCCCGAAACCTTGACGGAAAACGTAGTTGTCAGACCTGTTTATACGGTGAACGAATATACGGTTACGTTCTGGAAATATGAGAAGGGGAGTGCGGAAAACGAAACCGTTTTGACGGTGAACTATACGGTGCTTGATCGGGATATCGAGGTTCCCAACGCCGCGGAACGCGCAGAGGCGAAGGCGCACTATACCGTGCGTTGGGATATGCCGCAGTTGACCTACGGCGACGTGGACGTATATCCTGCCTACACGCCGATCAGCTATACAATCACCTTCCATTGGATTGATAACGACGGAGCGGAGCAGACCTTCCAGCGTCTTTATACGGTGGAAACCTTGCAGATCAACGAGCCTGCTTGTCCTACGCGTGACGGCTATAAGACTGCGCGCTGGTCAGAATACGACTTATCTGATTTAACGGATATGGACGTGTATGCGGCATATTCGAACATTGTATATAAAATACGCTATGACGTAATTGCAAATGGTGAAACAGTTTCGTCCGAAACAATATCGGATATTAAATACGAGGATAACGTTGACATTGCGGACGAGGAAGATTTTGGGGCTAATAAAGCACTTAAAATCCCTGAAGGATATTTATTCCCTTCAGAATTGTGTTGGCTTGATAGTCAAACGCAAAAGAAATACAATTTTGGTGAAGTTGTAACAAAAATAACAGACAAAGACGGCGACACGATTGTATTAACCTTGACGCTTACGCCGATTACGTATTATATCGAATATAAAGTTGAGATGAGTAATAAATCGGGGGTTACATATATGACTCCGCCCGAAAGGCAGACAGTTACTTATGATCAAGAGATTACCCTTGCGACATATAGCCTGCCGACGGGGTATAGATGGTCGGATATTAACGGATCAAGCTGGTGGGATTTCTACTTTGACGAAGCTTACGGGCAAGGTGGGGTGTGTCAAAACTTGACGACGGTTCAAGGGGAAACGATTTCTTTGACGGCGTACATCCAACCGATCACCTATAACGTACAGTATAATACCGACGGTGGTACGGCAATCGCAGGATTTAGTGTGGAATACGATCAGAGTTTTAATTTGGCGGCTAATTCAGCGACTTATAAAAAGGGGCATTTTGTTAACGTATGGTGGATATCAACTAAAAATAGTGGGTATTCCCCCAATGTAGTTGTGTCTAAATTGGCTTCCGATCAAAATCAAACAGTAACAATTACGGCGAAGTGGTTGCCTTGTTCGTACACCGTTAATTTTAACGCTAACGGCGGTACGGTTGGGACGTCTTCAAAAACGGTAACATACGGTGAAACGTATGGCAGTTTGCCGACACCGACGAGAAGCGGATATACTTTTGACGGCTGGTACTTTGGTTCTAACAAAATTAGCGATTCAACGACGGTTTCGGTAGATGAAAATCATACATTGACGGCTAGTTGGACGGAAATTCCCAGTAGCGGCGACAGCGGTGGTGGCGACGGTGAATGTTTCACGGGTGATACGTTGGTTGCGCTTGCGGACGGCACGTATGCAAGACTGGACAGCTTGAAGGCGGGGGATTTGGTGTTGACTTGGAACGCGTTTACGGGTACGGTCGAGGCTATGCCTATATCGTTGTTCTGGAATCACGGCGAAGGCGTTTACGACGTCATCTCCTTGACCTTCTCAAACGGCAAAGTATTAAAGGTTGTTACCGAACACGGCTTCTTTGATTCGACGTTGAATAAGTTCGTTTATATCAACGCAAAAAATTACGCCGACTATATAGGACATGAATTTGCCTATATCGGTACGGACGGAAAGATCGAGGATGTGCGTTTGGTTTCGGCAGTCTATGAACGTAAGCTTTCTTCTTCTTATTCGCTCAGGTCGGCTTGTAACGATAATGTAATCGTAGAAGGGTTCTTAACGCTAACAGTAGAGGATATAAAAGGTTTCTTGACCTATTTTGAGTTTGGTGAAGATTATAAATACGACCAAGCGAAACTGGAAGCGGACATTGCCAAGTACGGATTATATACCTACGATGAATGGAAAGACTACGGTTCTTATGAAGAATTTGTTGCTCTCAATGGGAAATATCTAAAAATTCTTATCGGGAAAGGATATTTAACTTATGAAGATATCCTAATACTGATTGAAGGTATGCGGCAAGGATTAGGCGGTTAAAAGCAACACAAAACAAGGGAACGTCTTGAAAAAGGCGTTCCCGACAAAAGAAAAAAATTATCTTTCATAAAGGAGAAAGATTGTATGAGATACACAACAAGAAAAAAGGCGATCTTTGGCGGGCTTTTAGGGCTTATATTGGCGTTTGTGGGGGGCATGTACGCGTTTATTGGCTCCTTTGCTAAGTCAAAGCCTACCTACCTTGACGGCGTTTCCGCTTCGGCAACGTACGATTTTTCCGTGGGAGGCGTAGATAGCGTAGGGACTAATTATACTCTGTACTATGCCAAACTTAATGAAACGGACGTGGCATTGACGGATTTTGAAAAAGACGGTGGGTCTAGCGTTGTCCAACTGACAATTCCTGACGTTGTAACGGACGTAACAGATAATAACGTTTACAACGTGACGACCATTGGAGAGGGCGTATTCCCGTTCGGCGTAAGAGAGGTTATCCTTGGGGGGAATATTGTTTCTGTACAAAACAGTGCGTTTGCAAATAACACTGATTTGGAAGCGATTTCGTTTTTGGGGTCCGACCTGTCGTTGGGCGCAAGCGTATTTGAAGGCTGCGCGAATTTGACGAAAATCACGAAGGTAAGCGATTTAACCGTAAATACCTTACCCGACGGGTTAACGACAATTGGGGCAAGTACTTTTAAAGGATGTAGCAAATTGGCGTCCTTCGTAATCCCTAAAAACGTTGTCGAAATGGGCGAAAGCGCGTTTGAGGGCTGTGCGTCTTTGGTGGAAATTTCGTTGCCCGACGGCGTGACGACGGTGGAAAAGAATACCTTTAAGGGCTGTACTTCGCTTGCGGATATTTCTTTAAACAAAGTAACGGAAATTAAAGAAAGCGCGTTTGAGAAAATCGGGGCAAAAATGCTTAAAAAAGCCGATGACTTGCAAAAGATTGGCGCAAGAGCGTTTGCGAATTCTTCTTTGGTTTTGGTTAGAACGGGCGCAAACTTACAATGGGTAGGTTCTGCGGCGTTTGCCGAATGCGGTTCACTTCGTTATTTTGATATTGCTTTTGAGCAACCGAACGAAAGCTGGGGCGAAAAGGTATTTGGTAGCAATACGCAAGTTCTGCTTTTGAAGCAGGACACGTTGGAAGGCTGGGGGGATTGTTATGGCTTGGCTGAAAACGGAGAATGGGTTTCCAGCGAACAATTTGTTGCTTGGGAATTTTCTAATCAGACGGTTCTTGATTTCCCTGATGATATAGATCAAGTGGTTGGAAAAGATCAAGTTGTTCACGCCCCGAACGGTTTGGGATATAAGTTGTACAACGATAATCATGCGGAAATTGTAGAAATCAATAAGGAATATTTGGGCGAAGCAAAGGAAATTATCGTCCCCAAAGAAGTTATTTACGATAAAACGGTGTATGCCGTTACGGCGGTGAAAAACGGCGCGTTTGCAAACGGAACGAATATCCGCTCCGTCGTGCTGGGCGAAAATTTGGCTACGGTGGACGTACGTTCTTTTAACGGGTGCGATTCGTTAAAGGAAATTTATCTTCGTTCTTCCGAAACGAAGGTCGTCAACGGGAGTACGAATCTGCAATTTAAAGAAGTTTGGCTGGACAAGGTGGTCGTGTTCGATTTTGGCGCGACGACGCATGTGGCAAGCCATATTTACGTCAACTATCCCTTGGACGATTACGCATACGATAAACAAGGGATCCATTACTATCTGGACAAAAACGGGTATGCGATCGTGGGGGATATCGCCACGGGCGACGATACCAACGCGAATACCTCCAAATACGCGGGTAGCGGGGAATATTCGGGACAGAAGGGTTATGCCGTCATTCCCGATTACGTTTCGCTGGGAGGAAAATATTATAAAGTGGTTGGTTTGGGCAGATACGCCTTTTATAACTGCGAATCGCTGATTCATTTGACCTTGGGCGCGTTTGTCGGGTACGGCTTGGACGGGAATGCGGACGACGTATTGGACGAAAACGGAAACTCGGTGGAAAACGAAAACGCAAAGGTTGCCGACTGCACCTTGCGGAACTGTCAGTTCTTGAAGGGCTTTAAGGTGGATATCCGCAACGAGGTGTACGTTGCGTGCGACAACGTATTGCCTGCAAGCAACGTAAATTTTAGCGAGGGCAGCGTTTTATACGAAAACGGAATTAGCAAAGCTCCCGAAAGCAAGGGTGGCAGGCTGGATTATCCCGTCAAGATTGTCAAGGCGGGGCAGGACGTTAGAAAATATACGGGCAACGCCACGGACAGCGTGGTGGAGGCGTACGATTCGGTAACGACGGTGGAAAATTACGCCTTTGCAAACTGTGCGTATTTGACGGAGTTCGATTTTTCAAGAATCACGGACATCATTGGCGAACACGCGTTTGAAAACACTGCGTTGACAAAGGTAACGCTTGCCGACGGCGTGACGGTGAAGGATTATGCGTTTGCCAACAACTATTTCTTGGAAAACGTTACGATTGGTGACGTTACCGCGCTGGGGCGGTTTGCGTTTGTGAACTGCTACGGCGTGAAGGCGTTTGAATCTTCCAGCGCAAAATATCCCGTTGACGAGGACGGCGCGTTGTACGAGGTATTTGACGGGTACGCGATATTGCTGCAATTCCCTGCGGCGAATCTGAACCCGAAATTGGACGATAAAGGAAACGACGATCCCAAGGACGATACGTACGTTGTGGATACGTTCATAAAGGGGGACGGCACCGTCCTGCCTATTTTGGAAATCGAAGCGTACGCGTTTGCGTATTCTTCCTTGACAAAGGTGGAAATCTATTCCCCGAAGTGGGATCAATTTGCCGCGGCGAAGGGCGTATTGGTGGTCGGCAAAGGTGCGTTTGCAAACAGCAGCAAGCTGTTGGATATCCGCATTGGCGCGGGCGTAACTTTGTTGGGCGCGGAGATCGCCGCGCGCACAAGCGATAACGAACAGGAATCCGCGTATATCGTTTCGTTTAGAAGCTCTCCCGACAGATCGAAAATGCTGACCTACGAACGGGAAGTGTTTGACGGCTGTCACGTTTTGGGCGGTGTAAAGGTGGATGAAGACAATCCCTATTATTTGGCGGATAGCAACGGAATTTTGTATAACAAGGACAAGAGCGTATTGCTGATGTATGCGGAAGGGATTACCCGCGTTAGCTATACGGTGCCTGCGTCCGTTGTGAAGATCGGCATTGAAGCGTTTGAAAACAACGTACATATCCAGCGTTTGACTTTGCCCGAAGGGATCGAACGGGTAGAGGCGAAGGCGTTTAACGGCTGTACGAAGCTTTCGATGATCTATTTCCGTACGGCAAAAGCGCCCGTTGTCGAAGAACAGGCGTTTAACAGCACGGGCGCGCTGACAAAGGACGGGCTGACCGTCTATTGTATCCCCGAGGTGGGCGTATGGCTTTCCGAAAAGGAAGGGGTAGAGTTTAACGACGAGGACGAATCGGCAAAGTGGAATAATATCCGCGTGGAGAAATACGAAGCGATCCAAGAAATCCCTGATCAGGCGCAGCCGACCTCCGAGTTGTATTTGATTTACGTAGTCGATTCGGATGGGAACTATTTGCCTGGAATGCTGGTCAAATACAGCTATGGTAAGGTGACGACAGTGGAAAAAATGCTGGTCGTCAACGATCAGGGCTACGCCGTGCTGACCCTGCCTGCGGATAAAGGGCAGTTGATCGACGGGACGAAGATTGGGCTGACCGTCACCGACCCCAACGGGGTATATTTTGAATTTAAGATGTCCGAATATTATTTGGACTTGGAGATGGGGTATTCCTATCTCACCTTGCGCGCGGTACCGAAGGTGGAAGGGATTGCCTTTGACGGCAAGGATATCAATACAGGCAAGGTGTCCTTTAACACGGCGGGTATAGAGGATGACGAGGAGGTAGAGCTGGTCGTCAAAGCGACGTGGGATAAGGCGGCGGCGTTCCAGTCGATAACCTTATATATGTATATCGACGGCGTTTCCAAGCCGCTTGGCGTGATTGAACACGCGCCCGACGACGGGATCTTTATTTTCCCGATCAAAAAGGACCAAGTGGCGGGCTATGCGGCGGGAAGCGTTAAGGAATATTATTATTTCGTACAGCTGCATACGGTATATCCCGATGAGCGCGGAGATACCTATTTGGATGAAACCTTAAACGTTGATTTGTTCTATTATAATTTTGGCGATACGGACGTATTTATAGGAGAACTGTTCACGGGCGACGATATGGGCTTTGCCGTGGCGGACGACGTGCCTTTGTTTGGCGGCGTAGGCTTCTCCTTTGATATGCAATTCGGGAAAGAAGAACCCGGCGAATCCCCCTTCCAGTTCCATTATGAAGGGGATAAAATAGTCATTACCGTCGGCTGGGAAACGGATATTGAAAGAGAGCTTTGCGATAATTGCCGCAAGCATATGAAGGACCCCGACAACCTGCTGTGTAAATATTGCAACGGCGGCAGAGATGAGGACGAGGACGATAGAGAAAAACAATCCTTCTACGATCAGCTGTCCGAAAAAATCGACGAGATGGCGGACGAGTTGAAGAACGGTCAGGATTTCTCCTACGGGCATACGATCGGTTTCCAAATTTGCGGCGTTTTAGAGGTGGAAAGAACTACCTTGAACGGGCAAAACAGACCGACGCGCGCGGGGATTAAGGGTACCATTCAGTACTCCTTCGAGTGCAGTAAAACCATCGTTTGGTACGTGCCTATCCGCATCGAATTTGAATTTTCTGCGGACGCAACGATCGGCGTGATGTTAAAGCTGGACGGCCCCGTTGACCCGACCTTCGATTTTGAATTGAATTTAAGCGCTGAGCTTCGCGCGGGGTTAGGGTGTTCGATTCTTTCCGTCGGTGTTTACGGCGGCGCGGATTTTAATATGATTATCACTCTGTCCAAGGAATTGAAGAAATTGGACGGCGTGTTGTCCTTCGACGTCGGGTTCTATTTTAAGATAGACCTTGGCTTGTTCAAATATAAATGGAAAACCTCCTTGGTGGATATCTTCGGTTGGGATACCAAGATTAAGTTTGACCACACTTGGGAGGACGCGACCACGCGAAGTGCGCCGTGGCGGGTAGAAAGAGCGAACGGCGAGGTGATGCGGTTTAAATCCATCGCGTCGATGGCAAGCTACGCTCTGTCGCAGATGGATACCTCCTTTACGACTTCTCCCAACGCGTACAATCAGTATAGCGTGGGTACGCCCGTGATTGTCGAATATCCTTATACCGAGGGCGGCGTAAGCGGGGTTAAGACCTTCAAATTCTATATTGATAACGTATGGAAGAATACGGAGTACGGCAACCAAATCAATACTTTGTACGATGAATACAATTATATGAAGCTGGTATATAGCACGCTGGACAAGACGACGGGCAAATGGTCTGCCTCCGCCCTTGTCAACCCCGATTCGCGCTTTAACGAATGCGAATTTGACGTTTGTGTAGATGAAAACGGAGTGCATATTCTGTTTACGCAAATGAACGAACGGTTGGACGAAGGCAACGTAGAGGATTATGCAGGCAAGCTGGACGTTTATACTTGTTCGTACGTTGGAAAGGCGTCGGGCAGCTTTACGCAGCCTCAAAAGCTTTCGCAAACGGGCTATTATAAGACGAATTTGGAAATTTTTGCGGCGGACGGCGTTATGTATGCGGCTTGGACGGAAAACGCGGACAACAACCCGCTGGGGATGTCCAACGACAACCGTTACGATGCAGAGCAAGAAAAATATATCGTAAACGAAACGACGGCGAACAGCGTTTTCGTAGCCAAAAAGACGGACGGCGGTTGGGCGCTTATGCAGGCGGGCAATTTGCATACGGTTGCGGATATCGAGTTTATTTGCGCTCCGTCCGCGGCGCTTGCGGTATTGATCGACCCCGATTGCGACGTGACGACGGTGGCGACGACGGAAGAGGACGAGGACGGCAACAAGTTTGAGATTGGAAGAAAGCTGTACTTGATCGACCTTTCGGGGAATAGCTTGGTGATGGATACGGAAACTCTCGTCAAAAACGGGGAGGGCGCGGCGATTGCGGATATCGTTGCTTTGCGCAACGAAAAGGGCGCATTGTACCTTCGCAACAGCAAGGCGTTGTACCGTTGCGAGGTATCTTTTGCTGAAATTACGGCAACCCTCTTTATGGACGAATTGACAAGCGATTACACCTTCGTCTATGACGGCGGCGGCAGTTTGTACGGGATCGGGTACGTGGTCAGCACGGAAACGACGTCGGATATTGCCATTCGTCTGTACGTTGGCGGCAGCTTTGGTGACCAAGTGCAGCTGACCAACAACGCGGAAGGTAAAACGGTGGAGGGCTTCGCTTCCTACGCGTGGACGGACGGAGTGTATCTTATCAGCACGGTTTGCACGGAAGGAGAAACCAAGACGTTTGCCGTGACGGATAAAAAGCTTGAAAAAACGGACGATTTGGTGCTGAAAGGAGTTTCCTGTGATTCTTCCAAGGTGACCACGAATCGCGCGTTTGAGGTGCGGTTTACCGTGTTTAACGACTCGTTAAAGGTATTGCGGTCGGTTCTGTTTGAGTTGCTTGGCGACGGGGACGAGGTCGTGTTCAGCCAGCCGCTGACCGAGCTTTCCATTTTGCCCGGTAAAACGGTAGAGCTGTCTGCAAGCGTTACGCTGACGGAATTTGCTTCCGTTTATCGCGTGCGGGTAACGGAAACGGACGAGGGCTACGCGGATAACGATTTGGACAACAACGTCAGCGACGGGTTTAGCCCCGCTATGGCGGATCTTGCGGTCAGCGCGAAATACGTAGAGATCGGCGGGATTAAGTATTTGCTTGTTATGGTATATAACGAGGGCGAATTGCCCGTTGCGGATTTCACCTTGTACGTTGAAAACGGAATCGTCAGCGGTAACGTGCAGGAACACGATTACTTATACGAATTGTACTGTCAGCCCAACGCGGACGCCGAGCAAGAGGCGGACAAGGGCTTGCAACCTAACGAATATAAATATTTCACGATTGAATTGAACAAGGTGTATTTCACCGAAGATTACGTCACGGTAACGGTCAAGACGGATACGGAAGAATTTGACGCGGAAAACAACGTGATGTGCTTCTCAATGGTGCAAAACGAAGCGATTGATCTTGGCGTTAGCTATACGCTTACCTATTGGGTGGATAATAAGATCAGTAAGCAATTCTCCTACAAGGCAGGGGAAACGATTGACACCAGCGTAATGGCGAACCAGACGAAGGAAGGACATTCGTTCAGCGGTTGGTTCAACGAAGGGGACAGAATGCCCGCGCACGATTTGAACGTTTACGGCTACTTCACCCCCAACCGCTATCAGGTGACCTATTACGTGGACGGCAAAATTTGGATGACGGACGAGTTTGAGTACGGAACTCCTATCGCCGTTCGTCCGCCTGACAAGAAGGAAGGACATTCGTTCAGCGGTTGGAAGCTGGGCAGCGCGGATGGCGAGCTGTTTAGAACGATGGATATGCCCGCGCGCGATTTGGCGGTTTACGGCACGCATACGGCGAATAGCTATGAAATCAGCTACTACGTCAACGGCGAGCTGTACGATAGACAAAAATATGCGTACGGCGCGCAGATCACTTTGATAGAGTACGCTGTCGCAAACGGTTATACGTTCAGCGGCTGGAAGGTAACGGAAGGGACGACGATGCCCGCGTACAATCTCAATTTGTACGCGACGACGCAGTTAAAATCGTATGCGCTTACCTACGTTGTCAAGACGGGGGACGACCAAGAAACCGTCTTTGAAATGGTTGTTTCGCACGGCGCAGGTCTGCCGAAGTACGATTATAAAGCGCCCGTTGGCTATACCTTCGGCGGCTGGACGGACGAAAACGGAGTTGCTATCGCGGCAAACGCTACGGTGACGGGCAATATGACTTTGTACGGTGTGAACACCGTCAACAATTATACCGTTTCCTATTACGTCGATGAAAAATGCGTACATCAGCAGTCGGTTGCGTACGGCGCGGAAATTCCCGCGTACGAATATATGGAGGAGGGCTATACCTTCGACGGCTGGAAGGACCTGCCTGAGGTAATGCCCGCAAACAATATTTCCGTTTACGGCGGCAAAACGCAAATCACCTATTCGGTGGAATATTTTGTGGACGGGGTCAGCCGATACGTGGATAAATATCCCGCTGGCGCGACGGTCATTTTACGTGACGACGAAGTGAAGGCAGGTTATACGTTCAGCGGCTGGACGGTCACGGACGGGTCTGGCGCGGCTGTCGATTTCACGCAGACCACAATGCCGAAGGGCAACGTGCGCGCGGTTGGGACGTTCGGTTTAAACAGCTATACGTTGACCTATTACGTGAATAACGAATGTAAGCGGACGGAAACGTACGTTTACGGCGCGACGGTAAATAAATGGGATTATCAGCCCCCTGTCGGATACGCATTCAGTGGCTTTGACGGAGTGCCTGAGGAGATGCCCGCGCACGACGTTGCCGTTTACGGAAAGACGGCGGTGGGAACTTATACGGTTTCTTACTACGTCAACGACAAGCTGGTTTACGAGCAACTTGTACAGTATGATACGCCTATTTCTGCATACGTATATACCCCTGCTGTTGGATATGCGGTAACGGAGTGGAGCGGCTTGCCCAAGAAGATGCCCGCGTACGATATCAGCGTCAACGCGACTGAGTCCGTTTGCAGCTATCAGGTGCATTATTACGTGGACGGCGAGCTGGTGAAAAGCGTAACCTACGCCTACGGCGCGGAAATTGAGGAGTACGAATACGAAGCGGCGACGGGGATACAATTCCTTGGCTTTGACGGAGTACCTGAAAAGATGCCTGCCGCGGACGTTTATGCGTATGGCAAGACGGTGACGTTGACCTATCACCTCAATTATTACGTAGAAGGAGTGTTGGTGTACAGCGATTTGTACGCATACAACGAAACGATTGTGCTTCGCCAAGGCGTGACGAAGGAGGGGTATTCCTTCGGCGGCTGGAACGAAGGCGACCTTCGCAGAATGCCCGCCCGCGACGTTGATCTAAACGCTACGATGACCAAGAAAACCTATAAGATTGATTACTATATCGAAGGCGAAGAAACGCCTAGATACACCGCGCAATACACCTTCGGCGACGAGGTGAGCGCGCGCGCAAACGAGGTGAAGGAGGGCTATACGTTCAGCGGCTGGAAGAGCGAACCGTCCATTATGCCCGCTTGCGACGTGATCGTTTTGGGTGAGTTTACGGTCAACCGTTACGAGGTTTCCTATTACGTCAACGGGACTTTCTATAAGACGGAAACGCTGGAATACGGCGCGAAGGTCGATTTGGAAGGCTTCGACGGAAAGGATTATAAAGTGGTTGGCTGGACGAAGGACGGCGAGGACGTGGAGGAGCTGACTCTTTCCGTTGGAAACGTTCGTTTGGACGCGAAGGTAAAGGAAAAAGAAACCCCTATCACGGAGGAAAAATGGTTCTTGATTGCCGTACCCGCAGGCAGCGTGGGGATTGTTAGCGTTTCGGCATTTGGGATTATTTTGGCGATTATTAAAAAGAAAATGCGTATGATCTGATAGGTTGTACGAGGCAAGCTTACAATGAAAAACCGTTGCCGACGGAAAGGCGAAAAAAACCTTGTCCGTTTGGCAACGGGAATAATTTGCACGGGGCAGGTATGCGTTGAACGGAGCTTTTACCGTGCAAAAAGGTGTAAAAAGTTGGTATCGTTAAGAAGGCAGAACTTATGAAAAATTTATTGTTTGTATTCAATCCTTGTTCGGGTGCGGGCAAGATTTGTAAGCACGTAGCGGAGATTTTGGACGTCTTTACGAAGGCGGGGTACGAAGCGACGGCATACCCTACGCAAGCGGCTGGGGACGGTGTGCGCATCATTAAGGAGCAGGGCGAAAATTTTGACCGTATCGTCGTCGCGGGCGGCGACGGAATGCTTCACGAGCTGATCAACGGCGTTTTGTCGCTTGAAAAGGAAGTGGAGGTAGGGTATATCCCGATGGGTACGGTGAACGATTTTGCCGCCACGCACAAAATGACAAAGGACCCCGTCGAGGCGGCGAAAATCGCCGTTTCGGACAACGTAAAGGCGTTGGACGTGGGAAAATTTGAGGAGGAGTACGTTTCCTACGTCGCCGCGTTTGGGTTTGGCGCAGGGGCGTCCTACGAAACTCCGCAAAAGGCGAAAAAGCGGTGGAAAATGCTTGCGTATATCGCCAACGCGTTGAAGGGATTGCGCCCTAAACGCTTTAAAGCGATGGCGCGAAAAATGACCGTCACCGCCGACAACGCGGTGCTGAAAGGAGAGTTTATCTTCGGCGCGGTGTCCAATTCCTTTTCGATTGCGGGCTTTAAAAACCTGACGGACAAAAATTCGGAATTTGACGACGGGCTGTTGGAGGGTCTGTTCATTTTGCGGCCAAAAAAATGGCGGGAATGGCGGCAGGTGGCAAAAGGCTTGCTCTCGCGAGATTTTAACTTGCCGGGGCTGTTGTTTGTGCGCGCGGAAAAGTTTGATATCGTTGCGGAAAAGCCCACCCGTTGGTCGTTGGACGGCGAAAACGGGGGCGAGCACGAGCGCGTCACAATGGCGGTGCAAAAGCGAGTGTTAAAGATTGCGTTGCCCGTAAACGACGGCAAGAAAGAGGAGAAAAAGTCGCACAAGAAGGAAGAAAAGCACGCCAAAGAAACGAAATAATTTTTAAAGGAATCAAAAATACGCCCTGCGGAGCTTCTCCGCAGGGCGCTAAATTTTATTGCGTTATTGTATTCCGTTGCACAAAGGGCGCGGGATAGGGGCGTTAAAGGCGTTTTGGGTTAAAGATATTTTTTCAGACTATCTACGCGGTCCGTCTGTTCCCAAGAAAAGCCCTTATAGCCAAAATGTCCGTATGCCGCCGTCTTTTTAAAGACGGGTTTTCTTAAATTCAGTTCGCGAATGATTGCGTAGGGACGAAGGTCGAATTCTTTTTTCACGATCTCGGCAAGCTGCTCGTCGTTCACCTTGCCCGTACCGAAGCTATCCACAAAGACGGAAACGGGGTTAGCGACGCC
>JAZKXM010000089.1:0-14971 GCA_045611585.1 Candidatus Scatosoma sp.
TTCGCCCATTTTCCGTCGCCTTGCTTTCGCAAGGCTAAATCCCGTTCAACCATGCCTTATGATAAACTTATCTGCCGAGAAACGGGGAAGATCTTGCTATAACGGCAAGGTCTTTTTTTGTACTTCGTTTGAAAAGCGGCGGCAAGTTTGCCCTGCGCGGACGGCGAAGTTGAATGGCTTTGAACGGTCTTTTCGCGTGATTAGCACGCCTGAAAATAGGCGTCTACCCCCTTTCGTGCATAAATGCCCGACGGTTGCTATTCGCCCATTTTCCGTCGCCTTGCTTTCGCAAGGCTAAATCCCGTTCAACCATTCCTTATAATAAACTTATCTGCCGAGAAACGGGGAAGGTCTTGCTTTAACGGCAAGGTCTTTTTTTATGCTTCGTTTGAAAAGCGGCGGCAAGTTTGCCCTGCGCCGACGGCGAAGTTGAATGGCTTTGAACGGTCTATCCGCGTGTTTGGCACGCCTGAAAATAGGCGTCTATCCCCTTTCGTGCATAAATGCCCGACGGTTGCTATTCGCCCATTTTCCGTCGCCTTGCTTTCGCAAGGCTAAATCCCGTTCAACCATGCCTTATGATAAACTTATCTGCCGAGAAACGGGGAAGATCTTGCTATAACGGCAAGGTCTTTTTTTATGCTTCGTTTGAAAAGCGGCGCTAGCTCTGCCGAGAAACGGAGGGGGTATAACGATTTGTTGTCAGTCTTTTTTGTTACGTGAAAAACGGCGGCAAGTTTGCTGAGAAATAGAGAGTATAAAGAAACAACAAAAAAGCGGAGGGTTTAAGAACTCCGCTTTGTGTTTATTTATAAAAATGAAGGGGGCAGGTACGCGTTGAACGGTTAAATGACCACGATGTCCATCTCTTTGAATTTCGCTTTTAAGGATTCGGGGAAGGATTCGTCCGTGATCAAAACGTTGATGTCCTGCGGGCGGGCGAAGGTATAAGGCATGATTTTGCCGATCTTTGAGCTGTCAAGCATCATATACAAAAACTTCGCTTTTTTGCGGACTAATTTTAAAAGATCTGCCTCTGCCTGCGCATTGCAGGAAAATCCGTTTTCGGGGGTGAATGCGGTGGCGGAGATAATTGCCAGCTCGAAATTTGTATCCTGAAAATAGATAGACGAAAGAGAGGACGCTGTGGAAAGGTTGTCCTTCATCAAAAGCCCGCCCAAAAGATTGACGACGACGTTTTTCTTTTGCGCCAGCTCCTGCGCGACGGCAATTCCGTTGGTAAAGACGTTGCAATGGATATCGGGCAATTCCTTGGCGAAATAGAGGGCGGTAGTGCCGCCGTCAACGAAGATGGACGACCCTTCGTCCACCAGCGCCGCCGCTTTTTGCGCGATCTCGATTTTTTCGTCTGTGTGAATGGTCGTCTTTTTGGTGTAAGGCTCGCCTGACGTTTTTTGGACTTCTTTTACGGACATAGCCCCGCCGCGGATACGAATGATTCGACCTTCCTCTTCCAGCTGGAAAAGATCCCTTCTAAGGGTCATTTGGGACACCGTGGGGAAATATTCTGACAGCTGTTCCAGCGTTAATTTTCCGCGTTTGTTCAAAACGTCTGCAATTTCTTCAATTCTTTCTCTTTTCATAAAAGCTCCTTAACGTATGCATAAACATACATATAAAATTTATCATAAAACTGAAAAAAAATCAAGCGAAACTGCAAACTTTTCTCAAATACAGTTTAAAACTTTCATTAAATGAAAGGAATATAAGGTGAAAAAGAGAAAAACAGATGAAAAATATCACAAATCGGGGGCAAAGGGCGGGAGAATATCGGTAAACGGTTGCCTTTTTTTGGTGATTATGTTATAATAAAAAAGCTTTGGCGGGTAGATACGCGCCGACGGCGCAAAAACCGTAAAGACGGTAAACGCCGAAAAGGAGAAGGGTATGGCCTTTGATTTTATGTCCGATTTGGACGAATATTTTTGCGAAAAGTATGCAAATTATGACAAGCTTTGCATTTTGCCTGATTATCGTATGCCAAAAATGCAAGAGACCACGAAGGATGAATTCGGGCGGAGCTATTCTTACACGTTGCCTGCCGATCGAATGAGGCTTTCTTTACAAGAAAAGAAAGCGGAGCTGCTTGCCGCGCTGAAAGAGCAAATGGCGGACAAGAGCTTTTCCTTTTCCTTCCGTCCGCTTGGGTTTTGGGCGTGGGTACGCGATCGGTTTTCTAAATATTCCTTTAAAAAGCTGAAAGAGGGCGTGTTTTCGAAATATTCTTTGACGGACGAGCAGGCGATTGAGGGAATAGAGATTGCGCCTGAAATTTGGAAAAAGATTTGCAAGGGAGGGTATTACCCGACGAAAAATTTGATTTTTTCCATCGCTTTGGTGCATGGAATTTCCTATGAGGACACCGATTATCTTTTGCGGGTTTGCGATTATGGATTTGATTTTACGGAGGTGCGTGACGTCGTGATCGCATACCTGCTGTCCCGAAAAGTGACAAACCGTATGATGCAGAAGGCGGCGTTGGACGAATACGCGGTGGAAAACTTGTTTATCAAAGAGTGAGCGTTGACCCGTAAAAACGGTTGCTTTTTCCGTGGGGAAGTGCTATAATTTTTACAACGATAAAATATCCGAGCGAAAAAAGAGTATCCGAAGGATTTTTTCAAAAGAGAGGCTTGCCGTGGCTGAAAGCGAGCTGAAAAAAGAGCGGAGAAGGTGCGTTTTCGCGGTTGAGGACGGGGTAATGCCCGCGGCGCCGACCGATTTCGGCAGAATGAGGAAAAGCGAAAGCTTTTTAAAGTGAAGTGGAACAGCGTTTTAAACGCCTTCACGCCAAGAGGCGGGAGGGCGTTTTGTCTTTTTTTAGCATATAATAAAAGGACGCGAAGCCAAGCATTATGCGCGCGGAGGCGCGAGGGATACATTAAGAGAGTTAAAAAACAATTACTAACCAAAAAGGAAGGGTATGGCTTATGAAAATTTACAATTCGCTTACCAAACGCAAGGAAGAATTTATCCCCTTGGAAGAAGGGAAGGTGAAGATGTACGCGTGCGGGATCACGGTGTCGGGCGAGGCGCATATCGGTCACGCTTATCAGGCGTTGATTTACGATATTATGCGTAAGTATTTGGAAAAGCTGGGCTATGCGGTGACGTACGCCCGCAATTATACGGACGTGGACGATAAGATTATCGCAAAATCCAACGAAACGGGAATCCCCGCCGACGAGTACGCGGCGAAAATGATCGAAAGGATCAACGAGGTGATGGCGAGGCTGAACGTAGATGATCCTAACGTTTGGCTGAAAGCGACGGAAAATATCGAAAATATCATTTCGTTTGTTTCGACGTTGATTGAAAAGGGGCATGCGTATCCGACGAAAAACGGGGACGTATATTTTGACGTTGCAAGCTTTCCCGCGTACGGCAAGCTGTCCAACCGCAACCTTGACGACGCGCTGGACGGGGTGCGCGTCGATAACGACGAGGAAAAGAAAAACGCGTATGATTTTGCGCTGTGGAAAAGCGCGAAGGAAGGAGAGATTTTTTGGCAATCCCCTTGGGGGCAGGGCCGTCCCGGTTGGCATATTGAATGCTCGGCAATGAACCGCGCGGCGTTTGGCGACCAAATTGACCTGCACGGCGGCGGGCGGGATCTTATCTTCCCGCACCACGAAAACGAGATTGCGCAAACGGAAGCCTTGACGGGAAAGCAGTTTGTTAAATACTGGACGCACAACGGCTTGATTAAAGTAAACGGACAAAAGATGAGCAAATCGCTTGGCAACAGCTTGTTGCTTGCCGATCTGCTGGACAAATATTCCGATGAGGCAATCAAGTTTGCTTTGTTGCAGACGAATTATCGCGGGGATATCAACGTAACGGACTCCCTTTTCCCTGATGCGGAGAAGCATTTGGTGGATTTTTATACCGTGCTTTCGGCGGTGGAAAAAGCGGCTATTCCTGAAAACGAGGGGGGCAGGTACGAGGCAAAGGAAAAAATCGACGGGGAATTTAACGCTTGTATGAACGACGATTTTAACACCGCGCTTGCGCTTTCTAACTTGTTTGGCTACTTTAAAGAAATTAAAAAATTGCTTGCGGACGGGGACGGCAAGGCGACTGCGTATGCAAACCAAATCCGCAAGACGTATGCGTTACTTGGGTTGTTTAAAAAGCCTGCGGACGAGTATTTGAACGCTTACGGCGAGGCGGAATCCAAAGCGGAAATCCCCGCCGAGGTGAAAGCCGTTGCGGAAGAACGCTGGGCGGCGCGGCAAAACCGCGACTGGGCAAAGAGCGACGAGCTTCGCGCGGTTCTGGCGCAAATGGGCTATGCTGTGAAGGACAGCAAGACGGGGTACGAGCTGACGGAAAATTGAGAACGGGCGGTTTTGCACTTTGTATCGCCCCTAAAAGGGGCGGACAAGCAATGATTGTGCGAACAAGGGGCGAAACGGGGATAAAAACCCTTGACAAACAACTGTGGAGAAAGATATAATAAAGAGTAGGAGAAAGAAGTTGCGATTAGCTGGCCGCATAGAGAGGATAGGTAAAAGATGGAAGCGTTAGAGATTATGTTGCGGAACGTGCTGGTGTTTGTGCTGCTTGCCGTTCCCGGGTTGCTTTTGGTAAAAACCAAACTGCTGAAAAGCGAACATTCGGCGGTGCTTTCAAAGGTGCTGTTGTATCTTGGGCTGCCCTTTTTGGTGTTTAAAAGCACCTTGGATATTTCGTTTGACAGCGGAATGATCACCACGATTTTGATTGTCGCGGCGGTTGGGATCGTATATACTTTGGGGTGGTTTTTCTTATCAAAGCCGATTACCAAAATGGAAAAAGAGGACAAAAAAAGGGGCATGATGCGCTTTTGTTGCATTTTGTCCAACAATGGGTTTTTAGGAATCCCCTTAGCGGCGGCGGTATTCCCCGACCAGCCGTTGGTGGTGACCTTCGTCGTCATCATCAATATCATTACCAACGCGTTGATTTATACGCTGGGCGTATATTTGATTGCGGGGGATAAATCGGCGGTCAGCGTGAAAAAAGCCGTCGTCAACCCCGTACTGATCGCGTTTGTGTTGGGGCTGATCGTCAATCTTTTGGATTTGCCGAAGTACGTGCCTGAAATCACTTCGTATTCCGCTTATTTTGGCAATATCGTCACTCCCTTGTCCATGATGATCTTGGGTATGAAGCTTGGCGGCGTTTCTTTAAAAACCATGTTCGGGTCTTGGAAAACGTACTACGTTGCGGCAATCAAGCTGTTGTTTGTGCCTGCCCTTGCGGTGGGGGTGGCGTTTGGGCTGCAAATGCTGTTTACGCTGTCCGACGAGTTCGTTTTGGGGGTATTCGTCGCGTTTGCGATGCCGACGGCGGCGCTGTGTACCACCATTTCGGATAACTACGGCGGGGACGTGGAAGGGGCGGTATCCTTCACGCTGGGGACGACGATTTTGTCCGTTGCGACAATCCCCCTTTTGTACTGGCTTTTGGTTGCGTTGCTGTAAAGGGCAGCGGTTTGGCGTTCCGCGTTCGGCGCGCGGTAAGCGCGGATTAAATTTAGCAAATTAAAAAAAATAAAGAATAAAAATAGGAAAAATATATAGGTAACGGTTATGAAAAAATACACCAGTCAAGCTTTAAGAGAAATGTACCTCAACTTTTTTAAGGAAAAAGGACACAAAATTATTCCTTCGGCGTCCTTGATCCCCGAAAATGATCCCACCGTTTTGTTCACTACGGCGGGAATGCACCCCCTCGTACCCTATCTGTTGGGGGAAAAGCACCCTGCGGGGACTCGGTTGACCGACGTGCAAAAATGCGTGCGGACGGGGGATATCGACGACGTTGGCGACGAACGGCATTGTACTTTCTTCGAGATGTTGGGGAACTGGTCGCTGGGCGATTATTTCAAAAAGGAAATGATCCCTTGGAGCTATGAATTTTTGACGGGGGAAAACTATTTGGGGATTCCTTCGGACAAGATTGCCGTGACCGTATTTGGCGGAGATGAAACGTTGCCGCGCGACGACGAGGCGGCGGCGCTTTGGGAAAATGCGGGGATTAAGAAGGAAAACATCTATTTTATGCCCCGTGAAAACAACTGGTGGGGGCCTGCGGGCCTGACGGGGCCTTGCGGTACGGATACCGAAATGTTCGTTATCAGAAAGGAAAAATGCTCGCCGACCTGCAACCCCGATTGCAACTGCGGCGCGTTTTTGGAGATTTGGAACGACGTATTTATGCGCTTTAACAAGCAGGCGGACGGCAGCTATACCGAGCTGTCCCAAAAGAACGTTGATACGGGTATGGGGTTGGAGCGCGCACTGTGCGTGTTGAACGGAAAATCCAGCGTTTATGAAACGGATTTGTTTGAAAACGCGATCAAGGAAATCACCGCCCTGACGGGGAAGCAGTACGGCGAAAGCGAAGAAGTAACCCGCGCCTTCCGCGTGCTGTTGGATCATACGCGCACGGCGACGTTTATGATCGGCGACGAGAAGGGGATCGTTCCTTCCAACACCGACCAAGGGTATATTTTGCGTAGAATTATCCGCCGCGCGGTGCGGTTTGGGCGTAAAATTGACCTGCCCGAAGGCAGTCTTGCCAAGATTTCGGCTACTTTTATCGAGCAATATAAATCGGTGTACCCCGAATTGGAAATCAATCGCGAAAAGATCGCCGAGGAGCTGAACAAGGAAGAAGCGAAATTCACGAAAACCTTACAGCAGGGCTTGAAAGAATTTGAAAAATGTCTGAACGGGATCGAGCGCAAAAACGCGTTTATGGCGCAAAAGGATCCTGCGTACGTACCTGAAAAGGTAATCGGCGGCAAGCAGGCGTTCCACCTTTACGACACCTACGGTTTCCCTGTAGAAATTACGGCGGAGATGGCGAAGGAGCGCGGCTTTGACGTGGACGTTGAGGGGTATAAGGCGGCGTTTGAGGAGCATCAAAACAAATCCAAGGCGGGTAGCGAGCAAAAATTTGCTTGCGGGCTTGCCGACCACAAGGAAGAAACGACCAACCTGCACACGGCGACTCACCTTTTGCACGCCGCGCTGAAAAAGGTTCTCTCGCCCGAAGTCAACCAAAAGGGGTCGAATATCACCGAAGAACGGTTGCGGTTTGACTTTAACCTGCCCCAGCCGATGACGGCGGAGCAAATCAAAGCGGTGGAGGATTTGGTCAACGAAACGATCAAGGCGGATATTCCCGTTGTGATGAAGGAAATTTCGCTGGAAGAAGCGAAGGCGGAAGGGTTTACGGGTTTGTTTGAAAGCAAGTATGGCGAACGGGTAAAAACCTATACCATTGGCGAGTTTTCCAAAGAGATCTGCGGTGGGCCGCACGCCGAATCGACGGGCAAGCTGGGTAAATTTAAGATTCAAAAGGAACAGAGCTGCGGGTCGGGGATTCGCCGTATCAAAGCCGTTTTGATTAAAGAATAAGCTTGCGTGAAAGAGCGGGCGTCTTGCGCTTTGAAAAACGAAGTTTTTTAATTGATTTACTGATTATGAATGAGAAGGAATTGGCAATCGAAAAAGAGTTGAAAACCCTCTTTTCGTGGGCGATCGAACGGGGATTTTCCTACGAGTACACCTACGAAAAGGGCGGGGATTCGTCTTGTTCGTATATCTACCGCTTTAAAAAGGGGAAAGGATTTTTCGACCTGCGCGAGCTGTCGGGCGGGGACGAGCTGTCCTTTGTCGTTTACGTAAACGGCGAATATCGTTTTCCCTCGTTGCAGGCGCGATATAAAAAGGAGTTTCGCGCGTTTTGGTGGAAGCACCTTTTTAAAAAGCCGACGAGGGCGGAAAAGCGGGCTTTGTTTGCCGAGGTGTTGAAAAAGCAGGCGGACACGGGCGATTTTTTCGGGTTGCCTATTTAAAGAACTGAATAGAAAAGAGGGGGGGGCTTTTAGGAAGTGAACGCCCTCTTTTTTATTTTGTAAAATTATCCAAAAAACTTTTGGCAAAACTGTTTACATTTGTTTTGTTTTATGATATAATTAAAATCGGCAGGGAAAGGTGATTTTTTGGCGTTCTATCCAAAAAAAGTCGAAAACAGCACGTTTTGGAGGGGAAAGAAGTTGGATTTTGTCGGCGAGTGCCGAAAAAAACCGAAAACGTCCTTAAAAAACGACCAAAGAGGGACTGATTCTGTATAAAATCACAAAAAAAACAAAAAAATATATTCGAAAGGAGATATTATCATGACCAACAATAAAAAAGTGCTTCAATTCGTAAAAGACGTCGAGGCGTTTGCGAAACCCGACAAAGTGGTTTGGATCGACGGCAGCGACGCACAGCGTGACGCTTTGCGTGAAGAGGCTTGCGCTACGGGCGAGATGATCAAGCTGAACCAAGAGCTTCTCCCCGATTGCTATTATCACAGAACGGCGGAAAACGACGTTGCGCGTGTAGAGGACAGAACGTTCATCTGCTGCGAAAACGAAGAAGACGCCCTTCCTCATTCCATCGTTAAATGGAAGGCGCCCAAGGACGCTTACGCGATGGTAAACGAGATCGCGAAAGGCGCGTATGCGGGCAGAACGATGTACGTTATTCCCTATTCGATGGGCGTTGTCGGTTCTCCCTTCTCGAAAATCGGTATCGAAATCACCGATTCGATTTACGTTGTTTTGAACATGATGATCATGACGCGCGTAGGCAAGATGTGCCTTGACCAACTTGGCGAAAACGGCGACTTTGTAAAGGGCTTCCACGCAAAATGTAACGTAGATCCCGAAAAGAGATATATCATGCATTTCCCCGAGGACAACACGATTATTTCGGTGAACTCCGCTTACGGCGGCAACGTATTGCTTGGTTAAAAGTGCTTCGCGCTGCGTATCGCGACCAACCTCGGTAAAAAAGAGGGCTGGATGGCAGAACATATGCTTATCCTTGGCGTAAAGCGTCCCCAAGACAAAGAAATTAAGTACGTGGCGGCGGCGTTCCCCTCCGCTTGCGGTAAGACCAACCTTGCTATGTTGATCCCTCCCAAGCAGTACCTTGACGCGGGCTACGAAGTGTTCTGCGTAGGCGACGACATCGCTTGGATCCGCGTAGGCGAAGACGGCAGACTGTGGGCTTGTAACCCCGAAAACGGTTTCTTCGGCGTTGCGCCCGGTACTAACGAAAAATCTAACCCCAACGCTTTGGCTTCTACCAAGCAGGGTACGATTTTCACCAACGTTGCAATCAACCCCGAAAACAACACCGTTTGGTGGGAAAAATTGACGAAGGAAGCTCCTGCAAACCTTATCGACTGGACGGGTAAGCCTTGGACGCCCGACTGCGGTAGAAATGCGGCGCATCCTAACTCCCGTTTCACCGCTCCTGCGGTAAACTGCCCTTGCATTTCGCCCGAATTTAACTCGAAGGCGGGTGTGCCTCTGTCTGCGATCATCTTCGGCGGCAGAAGAGCAACCACCACTCCGCTTGTATATCAATCGAGAGATTGGAACCACGGTACGTTTGTAGGTACGATTATGTCCTCCGAAACGACGGCAGCGGCTACGGGCGCGGTTGGCGTACTCCGTCACGACCCGATGGCAATGAAACCCTTTATGGGCTACTCCGTGGATAAATACTTCCAGCACTGGATCGACATGGGCGCGAAGGTAGAGGAAGAAAAGCAACCCAAGATTTTCAACGTCAACTGGTTCCGTCAGGACGAAAACGGCAACTTTATGTGGCCCGGGTTCGGCGACAATATGCGCGTGCTTGACTGGATCCTCGACCGTTGCGAAGGCAAGGTAGAGGCGCAAGAAACCGCGGTCGGTTACCTTCCTTATGCAAAGGATATCAATATCGAAGGCGCGGATATCGACGCGGCTACGCTTGACAAATTGCTTGTCGTTGACAAGGCGCGTTGGGCGGCGGAAGCGGAAGAAATCACCAACTACTATGCGGAAAACTTCGGCGACAAGATGCCCAAAGAAATTATGGCTAACCTTGAAACCTTGAAGAAAAACTGCGCGAAATAATTGATAAACAATAAATAAGAAAACCCTCCCGTCAGATTTATTCAGACGGGAGGGTTTGTGTTTGATTGGGGAAAAGTTCATCTGCAAATAATTCAAAAAATAATTTTATACCCATTCGAAATCCCAACGCGTATATTTCGTTTTCTTGTTTATAGTGTCTAGCGGCATACAGTTCCTCAAAGCGATTAAAAGCGTGTCGTTGCTTTTCGTTTAATTGCGTATAAATGCAGTCGTAAGCCTCTAATTCTTGCTTGTCGGCAAGGTTGTGTTTAAAAGGGGGATATTCTTCAAAAATACATTTAGATAGATAATTAAATATGGACTTCATTTGTATCTCCTTCGGGTTGATAATATAATTATATCAACAGAAAACTGTTAAGTCAAGTATTTTTAACAGTTTTCTGATAGAATTTAGAAAAGGAGAAACAGATGGAACAGATAAAAAATGCTTTAAAATATCATAGAGAAACAAATCGCGTATCACAAACGGCGTTGTCCAAGGCGACAGGCATACCGCAAACGACAATCAGCGCGTATGAAAATGGAACAAACGTTCCCAATATTGTAAATTGTATTATTCTTGCCGATTTTTATGGGATTACGCTGGACGAATTGGTAGGGCGGGAGTGTGTTCCCGTTCCGTTTGAAAAGTAAACAAAGGCGAAAACAATGAAGAAAGTACTTATTTTATCGGGCAGCCCTAGACGGGGCGGAAATTCGGACACGCTGTGCGACGAATTTTTGAAAGGGGCGGTTGCCGCGGGCAACGAGGTGGAAAAAATTTTCCTTGCCGAAAAGAAAATTGCCCCGTGTAGCGGGTGTTATTTTTGCCAAAACCACGGGGGCAGGTGTGCGTTCAACGACGATATGGGCGAAATTTTGCAAAAGATGATCGACGCCGACGTCCTCGTTTTATCCACCCCCGTTTATTTCTATTCGTTATCGGCGCAGTTGAAGACGGCTATCGACCGTACGGTGGCAAGGTGGACTCAGCTTGCCAATAAAGAGCTGTATTATATCGCCACGGCGGCGGAAGAGGACGAGGATACCTTGGACGTTACGTTGGCTTGCCTGCACGGCTTTGCCCGCTGTATCAATGGGTATGAAGAAAAGGGGACCCTTTACGGGAAGGGGCTATACGAAAAGGGCGCGGTGCTGAGCCGTCCCGAGCTGCTGCAAATTGCTTACGAAATGGGCGAAAGCGTGCGCTGACCGCCTATATAAATGCTTACTGAATGATAAAAGCCCGTCCTTCCGATTGAAAGGACGGGCTTTTGTTTGACTTTGTAATATTATTTGTTTAAAGGGCTGAAAAACGCCTTAAAAACAACCGTTGTTTCATTGGCGAGGAAATACTCGCAAATACTTTCTTGGCGATTAAACGCCCGAATAAGCGGCAAAACCGCAGTCGATAGGCAGCACTACGCCCGTGATTGCGGACGCCGATTTGTCGTCGCAGAGGAAGAGGGTTGCGCCAAGCAATTCTTCCGCGTCAACGAATCTACCCGTAGGGGTGCCGTTTAAAATTTTTGCGCTGCGCGCCGTAGGAGTGCCGTCCTCGTTGAAGAGGAGGGCTTTGTTTTGCGCCGATACAAGGAAACCAGGGGCGATCGCGTTGCAACGGATACCCGTGCCTGCAAAGTGGGTTGCCAGCCATTGGGTAAAGTTGGAGATGCCCGCCTTTGCCGCGCTGTACGCGGGGATTTTCGTGAGGGGCGTGTATGCGTTCATGGACGAAATGTTGAGGATGCAGCCGCCTTTTTTGGCAACCATGTCTTTGGCGAACGCTTGCGTAGGCAACAACGTGCCTTGGAAATTGAGTTTAAACACGAAATCGACGCCGTTTGCGTCCAGATCGAAGAAGGATTTTCCGCCTTCCTTGGCTTCGTGCTGATATTCGTTATCCGTCGTTGCGCGGGGGTTGTTTCCGCCTGCGCCGTTGACAAGGATATCGCAAGGGCCTAAATCTTTTACGACGGCGGCGTGGACTTCCTCCAACGCTGCGGGGTCTAACACGTTGGCTTTATAGCCTTCGCAAATAAAGCCTTCCGATTTCAGCTCGTCCGCTAATTTTTTCACCGCTTCTTCGTTGAGGTCGAGCGCGGCAACCTTCGCGCCGCTTTGTGCGAACGCGCGAGCCATAGCACCGCAAATCAAACCGCCTGCGCCCGTCCCCACAACCACCTTGCCGCTGTAATCTACGTTTAAGGGTAATTGAATCATATTATTTCTCTCCTTTCAATTTGTCTAACATATCCCAAACGCCAAGCATATACATAATGCCCAACGCGCGATCGTACAAGCCGTACCCGGGGCGCACCTTGCCGGGGCCTTCGTCCCAAAGATGCCGACCGTGGTCGGGGCGGATATACCCCTCAAAGCCGCAATCGTGGTACGCTTTTAAGATATCCAAAATGCGGGTGTCGCCGTCACAGTCGCGATGGCTTGCCTCGGAAAAGTCGCCGTTTTCAAAATGCTTTACGTTGCGAATGTGTGCAAACGCGATTCGGCCGCAATGCTTTTTCACGATCTCCGCGACGTTGTTGTTTGGATTCGCGTTTAAGCTACCCGAACAAAGGGTCAGGCAGTTGCAGGGGTGATCGACCATCTTCAAAAATCTGTCGATGCTGGGTTCATCTACCAGCAGTCGAGGTAAGCCGAAGATATCCCAAGGGGGGTCGTCCATGTGGATTGCCATTTTGGTGCCCGTTTCTTCGCAAACGGGCATGATCGCCTCCAAGAAGTATTGGAGATTTGCCCACAGAGTTTCCTTATCGACGGGGGCGTACGCTTTAAACAGCTCGTCCAGCTTCGCCATGCGTTCAGGCTCCCAACCGGGGAAGGTCATGTTGTATTTTTCCGTGAAATCGAGGATGTATTTCGCCATCGCGTTGTAATCGTCCTGGATCATATCCTTTTGATAGAACAACGCTGTCGATCCGTCCCCAACCTCGTGGAAAAGGTCGCTTCTCGTCCAGTCGAAAATGGGCATAAAGTTATAACAGATAACCTTGACCCCAAATTTCGCCAAATTGCGAATGGTTTGGATGTAATTTTCGATGTACTTGTCGCGGGTGGGCAAGCCGATCTTGATGTCGTCGTGGACGTTGATCGATTCGACGACGTCGATATTGAAGCCATACTTGTCGCATTGCGCCTTGACGGCGGCAATTTCGCTTTCTTCCCACACTTCGCCGGGCATTTTATCGTGCAACGCCCAAACGATACCCGCAACCCCGGGGATCTGCTTGATGTCCGACAGCTTGATTTTGTCGTTGCCTTCGCCGTACCAACGGAAAGTCATTTGCATAGGCATAAATAAAGTTCTCCTTAATGGTTTTTTTGGGGGCGGCGGGTCGCGCCGCCCCTATAAAATTATTTTTTCTTGTTCTTGGGTTTTTTGATTCGGTTAAGTTGCTTGTTCATCTTCAACAGCTCTTCCTTGGTGAAGCTGACGTTCATCGCGCCCATCATACTGGTCAAACGAAGCACGGTGAAGACGCGCATCATTTGCATTAAGCCGTCGTTGATCTCAAAGCCCGCCGCCTTGGGTTGACCTTTTTCCTTGCCCTTCTTATCGCCCTGCAAGGATTTTTTAATCTTTAAGCCGAGCTTTGCAAACCACAGCTTGCCTCTGAACGTCTGCATAATATCGCTAAGCTTATCGTTCAACGAATATCTGCCTTCGGGTGCGTCGATGTCAAACCAGTTGAGAACGGCGCCTTGCTCCTTCAAGCGGTATTCTTCGTTGAAGGTATCTACCTTGCGGAGCTTTCCGCTGTCCGTAAGCTCGCCCGCTTTCGCAACGAGTTCGCTTTCGCCGACGTTTTGAACTTCGAAATAGAAGAAGTGGTCGGGCGCGCTCTTTTTGCCGACGGAAACGCCGTTGACAAACAGCTCAACCTCGGGTTGGTTGGAATAGACGGTTACCTTCGTTACGTCTTCCACTCTGTCAATATATCTCTTGCCGCAAAGGTGGACGAAGGGTTCGTCGGACAGCCACGCCTTGTATGCGTAGAAGGAGTCCTTTTTATATTTTCTGTCCATGGTGACAAGACCCTTGTGATTTTGTCCGTTTTCGCCGCCTTCCGCGCGGGCGTCCGCGCCAAAGTCGAACATATTCCAAACGTGGGTCGCCCACATATATTTGCGGGAGGACAGCTGTTTGATCAGCTCTTCATGGTAATACGCTTGATATTCTTCCGTGTAATCGCCTTGGAAAGGGTTGCTGGAATGCCAGTTGAGCGCTTCGCAGCCGTATTCGCTGCAACCGATAGGAATGTTGGGGTGGGTCGCGTGGAATTTATCAAACCAAGGGCCGTTCATGCTCGTGTCCCCGCCGTACCAGCCGAAATAGTGGTTGTAGGAAACGACGTCGGGGATTTGCAGGTAAGGATCGTCCATTTTGCACATAGAAACGGCGGCGATGGTCGTCAAACGGGTTTTATCCATTTCGTGGACTAAATCGTTGAGGATACGGTGGTTTTCCAACAGATCCTCATCCGAACCGCCGATAGAAATTTCGTTGGACAGCCCCCAAACGACGATGGAGGGGTGATTATAATTTTGTACGATCAGTTCCTTCATTTGAGAGATCGTGTTTTCTCTGCCTGTGGGCATGTGCTTGGAGATATAGGGAATTTCCGCCCAAATCACCATACCGCGTTCGTCGCACAGATCGTAGAAATATTGATCGTGCTGATAGTGAGCCAAACGAATGGTCGTTGCGCCGACCTCGCAGATCAGATCCATATCCTCTTTGTGGTGTTCTTTCGTCAGCGCGTTGCCTACGCCCAGTCTGTCCTGATGGCGGGATACGCCGCGAAGGGGGTATTCTTTTCCGTTCAAAATAAACCCGTTGTTGGGGTCGATCTTAAAGGTGCGGCAACCGAAGCGATTGCAAACCTCGTCGATTTCTTCACCGCCGCGCACAAGCGTTGCTTCGCCGCAGTAAAGGTAGGGGTCCTTTCTACCGTTCCAAAGGTGTACGTTTTC
>JAZKXM010000090.1:0-2752 GCA_045611585.1 Candidatus Scatosoma sp.
GCGTCGTACCCGTACCGATAACGCGGTTTCTGGGTACGCCCGTAATCTTGCAGAACACGTAGGTAAGCACGTCCACGGGATTTGCAACGAATAAATACAGCGCGTCGGGCGCGTATTTGACAATCTGCGGCGCGATACTCTTTAAAATGTTCACGTTCGTTTGCGTCAGGTCGATCCGCGATTGACCGGGCTTTCTGCCTACCCCCGAAGTGACGATGACGATATCCGAACCCGTCGCGTCCTCATACGTTCCGCTGTAAATTTTTACGGGCGAAAGATAGGGCGTAGCCTGTCTGATATCCAACGCCTCCCCTTCCGCTTTGGGTAAGTTTACGTCGATCAGCACGATCTCCGCCGCCGAACCCGTTGCAACCAACGTATAGGCAACCGTAGCCCCTACCGAACCTGCGCCAATGATAGTAACCTTGTTTTTCATAATACTTATCTCCAATATGATATTTTCCGTAATAATGTTTTTCTGCGTCCCCCGCCCGTAGGGCGTTTGGTAAAAAATACATAATGCCGCACTTTTACTAATTCATTATATCATATTTTTTTAGCAATCACAACAACTTGACCCGCCCATAACTAATTTTTAAATCGCTAAATCGATAAAAATTTATCTTAATAAAAAAATTGCGCAAAAAAAAGCCCTTCAATCGCTTGAAAGACTTTTTGAAAATCTATTTATTGTTTTTAATCGACAAGCAAGACGTCAAACAGCCACAGCCCGCCCAACAGAATGGTGAACAGTCCCGCCAAAATAAAAATCCAACCGAAGCCGTTAAAGAAGAGCAGTAGCCCTATCAGCATACAAACGACAGGACGAAGATAGGTCAGCACGCTTTGCCAATTTCGCAAACAAAGCGGGGTACGTTTTTTGATAAGATCGTACAAAGTGAGAATCCCGACGATCAGTACCAGCGCGCCCAAAAGATACAGCACCGCGCTGACAAACACCCAGCCAAACAACACGACAAGCAGTGCGGAAACCAATTTAATCACGCCCGCAACCACCCGCGCGAAAACCAAATCCATCACGCCAAACACGACCAACGCCACGCCAAGGACGGTCATCAGCACGCTGATCATCTCCCCTTTCAAAACCAAAAAGAGAACGCCGAACAGCATTGTAGAAATTGCCGCGATTATCTTTTCCGTCTTTTTCAAAAAAAGCCTCCTTACCTGCGACGGGCGATCGCCACGCGAACGTAGCCGTGTTGATAGCGATGCGCCGCGCGTGCGCACGGATAGCTGTCCGTTTTATCGCAACCTTTGCAAAACGAATAACTGCCGCATTTGTCGTAGCCCGCTTTCATACTGTCGTACCATTTTACGACGTCAAACAACGCCTGTTGACTTTTTAATCCCATCGCCTTTCTCCTTATTGTATGCAAACGAATTGCTTTTATTTCAAATTCATTATAACCTTTTTTCATTTTTTTTGCAATATTTTTGACCCCTAAACGGATTTTTGTCGAAAAATTTTATAATTTGCCGAAATTCGCCTGACGATCCCCTTTTTTTGAAAAAATCCCCGCGGCGACAATCGCCGCGAAGAAGAAACCTCAAAGAAGAACGTTCGCAGTCGGGCGGTTTTGCAACGCTCTGTTGCAAAAACACCGCAACCCGTTTTTTCCTTCGTTTTTTATACGCGCAAAAATCCACTCTTTCCCGATAGAATTTTTATGCGGACGGCGGTTTCCCCCGCGCGTTCCGCCACGAAAAAACGCGCTTTTCCCGAGATATATTACAATATATGCAATACCTTCGAAAAAATGCGCGTAATTTTCCGCTTTTTAAATTTTTTTGATTACATAGAAATCATCTGCAAGGTTTCGTACAACTCGTAATTAAACGTCTTTTTCATCGAAACCGCCTCGATAATGTCCATATCAATAATCTTGTTTTGACGGATCCCAACCACTCGGTTGCCGATCCCGTCGTTAAGCAAGCGAACGGCTTTGTTGCCGAACTGCGCCGCTAACATTCTGTCCGCCATGGACGGCGAGCCGCCGCGTTGAACGTGACCGATACAGGTGGGACGGACGGAATAGGTGGTGATCTCCTGCAACTGCTTTGCAAACTGCTCCGCGCCCATAACCCCTTCCGCTACGACGATAATGTTAGAGTGCTTTCCGTTCGCGCGGGAACGGTTGATACGTCTTACGATATCCTCCATATCGAAGGAAATTTCGGGTACGACGATAATTTCCGCGCCCGAAGCGATACCGCTGTACAACGCGATATCCCCACAATGGCGACCCATTACCTCCACGACGGAGATACGCTCGTGCGAGGTCATCGTATCGCGAAGCTTGTTGATAATGTCAAGGCAGGTGTTTACCGCCGTGTCAAAACCGAGGGTATAATCGGTATATTCAAGGTCGTTGTCAATGGTGCCGGGGATACCGATCGTCGGCACTCCGTAATCCTCGCTGAGTACCTTTGCGCCACGGAAAGACCCGTCGCCGCCGATGACGACCAGCCCTTCAATCCCGTGCCGTTCTAAGGTTTCAACGGCGCGTTTTTGCCCTTCCTTCGTCAGCATTTCAAGGCATCTTGCCGTACGCAATTTCGTACCGCCGCACTGCACGATATTGGAAACGCTACGCATTTCCATAGGCACAAGCTCGTCAGACATCAGCCCTGCATAGCCGCGCTCTACACCGTAAACCTCCATTCCAAAATAAATTGCGCTGCGCACGACCGCACGGATCGCCGCGTTCATACCGGGGGCGTCGCCGCCGCT
>JAZKXM010000091.1:0-15284 GCA_045611585.1 Candidatus Scatosoma sp.
TTTGTTCGTTGACGGAAAAAACGGTGCTATTGTAGCCGTTTTTGGACAAAAAACGGACAAAATTTTCTATTACGCCGCCGTCAGTTGCGGCAATAAAGTTTCCGACGATGCCTATTTTCATCTTCGCCCTCGTAATATGTATCTTATTTCGCCTATGGTATTAGACGAGAGTTCCTTGCTTGTACCGCTCGACAAAGCGCTGCACGTCTTGCACGATTTCTTGTGCGCTTTGCGCTCCTTGCGGCGTTCGTTTTAGATGTAAAACGTATTCTATATTCTTCCCTTTTCGTATGGGCGCATTGACTACGCCGTGAGGGTATAAGTTGCATTCGGTGCAATAATCAAGCACTTTTTTGACAATTTGCGCGTGCGCGGACGGGTGTACGATTCCGCTTTTTCCGATATTTTTCTTTTCACACTCGAATTGCGGCTTTACAAGCACGAATGCGCTGCCGCTTTCCGATAAAATACGCTGTATAGACGGCAAAATCAAGCGCAAAGAGATAAAGCTGACGTCCGTTACTACTCCGTCGATTTCGCAAGGAAAATCCTCTTTTTCAAGGTATCTTGCGTTGGTATTTTCATATAAAAGCACGCGGGAATCCCCTTTTAAGCGTTCGTGCAATAAGCTTTCGCCAACGTCGATTGCAAAAACTCTTTTTGCGCCGCGTTGCAAAAGACAGTCAGTAAAGCCGCCGGTGCTAGCGCCTATGTCCGCAAACGTTTTTTCCGTACAATCAAAGGGAAACGCGCTGAACGCGCGGGCTAACTTATACCCGCCGTTGGATACGTACTGTTCCTCTACTTCCTCAAAGGAGATTTGGTCGGTATCGGAAACTTCGTCCTTAGGCCGAATTTTCTTGCCGTTGACAAGCACCCAGCCCTTTTCAATTGCTTCCGCGGCTTTCGTGCGAGAACCGAAGCGTTCCGCAAAAAATTTGTCCGCCCTCATATAGATATTTCTCGCAAATAGTTTTCTATATCCTTGGCATTTACTCCGTACTCCTTTTGAAGATCGGAAACGCCGCCATGCGGAATAAATTGATCACGGTAAGCAAAATTGCGGATAACGTGCGTTTTTTGCAGGGCAATCAGTTGCAAATTGACCAAGCTGCCAAAGCCGCCACACAAAACGTTGTCCTCCATAGTAATCAAGTGTCGTTCTTTGATTTCTTTCAAGAACTCGACGTCCAACGGCTTGACGGAACGGGCATTGACTACGTTGATAGAAATCCCGTCCTCTTGCAGTCGTTTGGCAATTTCCATCGCCAAAATTAAACACCGCTCACCGACCGCAAGCACCGTTGCCTTAACATTTTCGCTTTTGGTGAGATATTCCCATTGCAACGGGTTAAATTGCGCCGTCTGCGACGGAAAAAGAACTTTACCCGCGCGGGGATAACGAATCGCTAACGGATGAGGATAGCTTGCGCTGAATTGCAACATACTCTTAAATTCGTCCGTGTCTTTGGGTGCTAAAACGGTCAAATTTGGGATCATTGAGAGATAGGACAGATCGAAAACGCCTTGATGCGTTTCCCCGTCTGCGCCCGATATGCCCGCTCGGTCAATGCAAAACGTGACGGGAAGGTCCATCATGCATACGTCGTGAATAATCTCGTCGAATGCGCGCTGTAAAAAGGTAGAATAAATTGCGTAATAAGGCTTTAACCCCGCCGCCGCCATAGACGAACAAAGCACGGAAGCGTGTTCTTCACATATCCCAACGTCAAACGCGCGTTCGGGGTATTCGTTGAAAAAGTTTTCCAGCCCCAACGCCTCTTTCATTGCCGCGGACACAACGGTAATTTTGGGGGTTTCGCTTGCCATTTCGCAAAGCGTTTCCCCAAGCACGTGCGAATACTCCCGCTGTTTTACCGCGCCGACGGGCGATACGCCGTGTGTATCGGTTGGATGCTCTTCGCTGAATTCGTATCCCTTCCCTTTTTTGGTGTGAATATGCAATAAAACGCAACCGCTTTGTAATTTTTGCTTTGCATCCGCCGCCGCTTCCAGCATTTCATCCAAATCGTTGCCATTCTTTACGCCGATATACGTCAAGCCGAACTGCTGCAAAAGTCGCACTTTTTCCGCCGCCTGCTCCCCGTTTGCCGAAAGAATATCGTGCATACCGCCAACGGTGGGCGATATGGACATTCCGTTATCGTTTAAAACAATCAATATGCGAGTGTTTAAGATTTTTAAGCTGTTCAGCGCCTCAAAAATAAGTCCGTTGTTAAAGGACCCGTCGCCAATATAGGCAATCACTTCGTGGGTTTCACCCAAAAGATCGCGCGCCTTTGCCATACCAAGCGCCGCAGAGATAGACGTACCCGCGTGGCCCGTATCGTAGCAATCGTATTCACTTTCGCTGCGTTTGGGAAAGCCAGAGATCCCGCCCGCTTGGCGCAAGGTGGAAAAACGATCGTATCTACCCGTCATCAATTTGTAGGGATAGCATTGATGACCTACGTCAAAAACGATTTTATCCTTTGGAAAGTTGAAGGTATAAAACAGCGCGACTGTCGATTCGACCGAGCCCAAGTTGGAGGCAAGGTGACCGCCGCATTTGCTAACCGTTTCGTAGATATACGCACGAAGCTCGTCACATAAGACGTTTAATTGGCTTTTGGTATATGTTTTTACCCCTTCGGGCGTTAAGCTTTCTAACACAGCCGCTACCTCCTTTTTCCTTTTTGTTTGGTTACTTCTATCCCTTAATTTGTGCGATTGCGGACGTAATCAATCAGGTCGCTTAAAAATTTACCCGCTTCCCCCGTCTGCTGTATGCCTTCAAGCAGAGCGTGACATTCGGCGGCGCAGATATCCGCTTTGACGCTTGCCGCCTCCAAGCCGTAAATGCGTACGCCCGTCAGCTTGTTTTCAGCCTCGTCTTTGCCAATAGATTTACCCATTTTATCAAACTCGCCGACCACGTCCAAAATATCGTCCGTCAGCTGGAACAAAATGCCCAGCCGTTCGCCAAATTTTTCTAAAACAGAAAAGTTTTTATATCCCGCTAAAATCCCCGCAATCGCCACGGGCGCAAGCAACAGCTTGCCCGTTTTGTGTTGATAAACGTATAAAAGATCCTCTTCGGTAAACTCCGTTTTTCCCTCGGAAAAATAAATGTCAGCCGATTGACCTGCAATCATTCCGTATATGCCCGCACACTCGTTTAAGAATTTTGAGGCGTAAACGTATTTTTCCCCTTTTAAGCATTGTTCAAAACAAATCGCATACGCGCTGTTGAGCAATCCGTCCCCAGCTAAAATTGCGTTCGCCTCGCCAAACGCCTTATGATTGGAGGGTTTTCCCCGCCGAAAATCGTCGTTGTCCATCGCGGGAAGATCGTCGTGTATCAGCGAATAGGTGTGGATCATCTCCAACGCAAGCGCAAAAGGCAATACTTCCTCTTGGCTTACCCCCAGCATCTCCGCCGTGGCAAGCGCCAAAACGGGGCGAATTCGCTTTCCGCCTAAAAGCAAACTGTACGCCATCCCCTCGCCTAATACGTTTGGCTGCGTTTGTAAACCGTTTGCGTAGTCGTTTGCGTATTTTTCAAAGACGTTTTGATACGTTTGATATTGTTCCTTGAAACTATACAACCTACCTTACTCCTTATAAGCTGCTTTATACGTATTGCACATCAGCATCGCGATTGTCATCGGGCCAACTCCCCCAGGGACGGGAGTGATCCACGCTGATTTTTGCGCAACCTCGTCAAAATGGACGTCGCCGCACAATTTTCCGTTTTCGTCACGGTTCATCCCGACGTCGATTACGATTGCGCCTTCCTTGACCATATCTGCCGTCACGTATTTGGGAAGCCCCACCGCGGCGACGATTATGTCGGCTTGCCGACAAATTTCTTTGACGTTTTCCGTCTTGCTGTGGCAAACGGTGACGGTTGCGTTGGCGTTTAACAGCAGCATCGCCATCGGCTTCCCGACCGTGTCGCTTCTACCGAGTACCACCGCGTGTTTGCCCGTAAGCTCGACCCCTTCCTCTTTCAATAACTGCATAACGCCAAGGGGGGTGCAAGCGACCATTCCCGATTCGTCAAGCGCAAGCTTGCCAAGGTTTTCCGCGGAAAAGCCGTCCACGTCCTTTTCGACAGGAATACGCGCCATCGCCGATTCTGCATTTAAGCCTTTGGGCAGCGGCAACTGCAATAAAATTCCGTCGATCGAAGAATCCGCCGCCAGCTTGTCCAGCAAGGTTTCTACCTCCGTTTGGGTTGCCGTGGCGGCAAGCTGATAGGATAAAGAACGAATCCCAACCTCTTCGCAAGCCTTTACCTTATTGCGGACGTAAATTTTAGACGCGGGATCTTCCCCGACGATAACGACCGCCAAGCTCGGTTTTCTATCTTTTTTTGAAATTTTTTCTTTCAAATCAGCGCGAATTGCCGCCGAAATGCTTTTTCCGTCGATAATTTTCATAATTTTATTTATTAATTACGCCCGCCAAAACGCCGTTGACAAAATCGGCGCTGGTTTCGGTAGAATATTTCCTAGCAAGCCCCGCCGCCTCCGAAACGGACACCACGGGCGGGATTTCGTCAAAATAGCGAATTTCCGCCATGGCGATCAATAGGATACTTTTGTCCGTGGGGTTGATTCGGTTTTCCTTATAATGGTGACACGCCTCCTCAATACCCGCAATCAATTCGGCGCGGTGTTCCTCTACCGCCGCAACCAAATCGGCGGCAAACAAAATATCATCCTCCTTTTCCAAGGCGAATTGTTTATAAATTTTCTTTTTGAAGGCGTCAGTACACTCGCAGTTGAACTGCTGAGAAAAAATAATGTTTAACGCCGCTTCTCTTGCTGCACTTCTCATAATTACTCTCCGTAGTATTCCTTTTAAAGTAAGGTGAAACCCCCTCGCCGTTTCGGAGAAGGGATTTTTTTAATGCATAATTTAATTTTCTTCAACGTCTTCCGTTTCTTCTTTTTCCGCCTCTTTAATGGTCGGCGCAATAAAATCGACGTCGACAACGTGTACGTCCACCTTCGCAACCTTAAAGCAGGTCATATTTTCGATTCCGTGGATTACAGACTGCTGAACGCGGTAAGCAAGCTCGGGTACGTCGTAACCGAATTTCGCCTCGATGGTGACGTCCGCGTAAACCGCTTCCTTGTCTTGATGAAGAAGAATGCCGCCGCCCTTTCCTGACAAACGGGCAACCCCATCTACTTCGCTGACGGCAATCGCTACGATTCCCTCGATAATGCTTGCGTTGTAAACAACCTTTCCACCCTGAATACGGTCAGGTCCGAGTTTGATATTGGACATTCAAAAAGATCTCCTTATATTAACTTTCGAATATATTATACCATATCTTTTTGAATAATTCTACTGTTTTAACGCATTTTCTTACATTTTTTCAGGCGCAGAAAGTTAACTTTCTGAATATACAGGCATAATGATTACGTTACCCGCCACGATCCCCGTTTCGTTTTTCATCATATTGTAGATGGAAAGTGCGGTGTCGTAATTAAGTTCCGAAGAATTGATAAATACGTTTACGTTATCTGATGAGGTAGAAACGGAAACGACTGCGTCCGAAAATCCAAGAGATTTTACCATATTTTCAAGCAACAGCTCCGTTTCCATCGCCTCGACGAGCTCCATCTTCATTTCCGTCGCTTCTTCATATTTTTCATCCCCAGCCTCATACAATGCGATTACGCTGTCCAGCTGGATCAGCTCTTCGTTTCTCGTTGACGTGCGCTCCGCGCGATAAGTCGAAAAATAGTTTGCGGGCGTTACTCCGTCGCTTGCGCCAGCCTCCGCCTGCGCCCCCGACAGCACGAAATTGAACACCGCCGTTACGGCTAACAACCCAACCAACGAACTCATAGCAATAATTTTCTTCTTGTTTGACATAATTTATTTCTCCTTTATTCTTTTTTTAAATATATCTTGACTGCCTTTTCCTCCGTACCGAGCGCGGCGGCAACCGCTTCGCGAATATCCATCATCACCCGTAAGTCCTTTGCGCCTTCACAGACGACCACTACGCTTTTTATCCCGTCCTCGTCCTCGCAGATCATCACCTCCGCTTCCCCCACTCCGTCTATTTCCGCAAGCAACGCGCTTAATTTTTTTTCGCTTTCGGTTGCGGACGTATTCACCGTTTCTTTGGCGGGATCGTAAAAGAATTTCCAAACGGCAATCCCAAGGATCAGCGCCAAAATGCACAGAAGAATAATTTCGCGGCGGCGCGCCTTAATCAAATCGCCGACTTTTGTTTGTTTGTCCGTATGATTATGCAACTTCCACCTCGCATAAAAATTTTTGCTCTAAATCGGATTTTATCCCGTTCGCCGTATCTTTCTCCAACGCTTCCACGACGGTAACGCATATTTTTACAATCTTGACCGCCCTTCCGCCATAAGCGATCGGCGCAAAAACGCCAAGCCCATCCGTCGTTACGTTGGAATATTCCCATTGTAAACGTACGCTTGCCGACAGCGAATATTCTTCTTCGATAAAAATTTCCAGCTGCTTTTGCGTTTCTTCTACGGACTTTTTACTGCAATACTCTATGTACGACGCGTCCTCTTTTATGCTTGTTTCGTCAAAAATTTTTTCCACGTTTTTTCCGCTGACAAATTGGAACACGGGTGCGGTAACGGAAAGCACGCATAAAAGCTTTGTAATACTTTTGATGAGCGTAGCCGTTTTTCCTTCGGGAAGCACGGAAAGAATAAGCGCCGACAGCAACACCGTACCGATTACCCCTAAAATATATTCGTTCAAAAGAATGCCTCCGACGTGCAAACAATCAGCACGATACACAAAAAATATAAAAATGCCGTGAACAGCAAGCCCGCCGTGCAATAGTTTAAGTTGTCCGCCGTTTTCCCTAAAAAGTCGGAAATTCTACCATCGCCAAACGGTTGGGTTATCGCCGCCGTTAGGCGGAATAAAACGTTTGCGGATACCAGCATGATCAACGGCTCGAACACGACCGTCAGCATCAAAAAGACGCTCATCCCGCCGAGGGCGTTTTTAATAAGGGCGCTGCCCGCTACCGCCAAATCAAACCCGCCCGACAAAAAACCGCCGACGATTGGCACTCCCGTTCCGATCGCGTATTTTGCAGCGCGGCGCGTAATGCCATCATAGCTTGCCGCCGTAATCCCCTGCAAGGTGAAAAACAGCCCGAATATGGATACGCTGATTCCGATCAGCCATTTGTTTATACTCTTGAAAAACGCCGTAAATTTGCCCAATTTTAAATCAGTAGATAGGTTGGACGCCATCGAAAAGGCAATGATCGTCAGTGTAATTGGAAACACAACTCCGCTGATCATTGTGACAATGGTCGTGCTTAAAAAGGAAACCGCAGGGCGGCAAATTGCCGCAGTCAGCGTTCCGCCGCTTGCCGCCATCAACGTCAAAAGCAAGGGAAAAACTATTTGCATTTGCGTTTTCATCCCCTCAACGCTGTCCTTCGCCGATAAAAAACATTCGGTCACCACGGTAATTACGGGGATTAGGACGGCAAGATAGGAAGAAAGAAAGATTGCGCGATCAGTCGCTGTGGAAAGAGTGCCGCTTTTTAGCGTTGTTACAATTCCGCATAGAAGGGCAACGGACGCCATACACAAAAAAGACGGCAATAGTTTTCTTACGTTTGTAAACAATACGTCCGAAAATCGGGAAAATATCCCCGAATAGTTTAGATCGGAAGAAGTAAGCTGCGCATATAACCGCTCTGCAACGCTTTCGTTTTCAAACGCTCCCAACGAATCGACGTAGCTTTGCAGTTCTTTTAAATCCAGCTTGCCTATTTGCTCTAAAACGCTTTCGTTAAGCTTGTTTTCGTATTCGGTTTCTTCCCCTTTTGCAAGCGTTGCTCCCCCCGAAACATAAAAAACGGGAATAAGAAAAAGAAACAGAAAAAATAGAAAGAAATATTTTATCTTTGCGCCGCAAGCATAGCCTAAAATAGAGCTTTTGCGGGACGTTAGGCGTTGTCGTACTCTTTTCATATCAATCGTAAAAACTCCGTCAATAGCGTAAGCAGGCTCTCGATAATAGGCAGGCTGAGGAATAAAATAATCAATTTTCCCCCAAGCGTAACCTTATCGGCAAGCGAACCGCTGCCAAAGTCAGTCAAAATCCCTGCGCTGAATTCCGTTAAGTAGCCTACGCCAACGATTTTCAGAAGGATTTTAATCAGTCCGTTTTCTAAACCCGTCAGCGCCGCCACGGAAGCAAAAACGTTTACCGTACTTTGTAAAAGATCCAAAAGGTAAACAAGAATTACAATTACACCGACCACCGTGACGGCAAAGGATAACTCGGGTTTGGTGCTACGCAATAAAATAGCCGAAATTGCCGTGACGAATGCGACGCCGATAATCTTTACGATTTCCATAACCACCGCCTATATACCGAAGATAAATTGAAAATGCGTTGGATCTCCTCAAATAAGTCGCCCACCGTCACCACAACCGTCCCCAAAACGATTACCAGCCCCACGATACTGACCAGCGTTGCAATATCGTCGCGATCGGATTTTTTTAAAATTTGGCAGATGACCGTGATAATCAGCCCGATCGCCGCCATTTTAAACAGGATTGAAATGTCCATATTCCCCTCTAAATCAGGACGATCAAGATCGTCAGCCCAAACAAAACGCCTAATTTTAGATACAGTCCACCGTATTTTTCCGCATCCGACGACGTTTTGTTTTTCCATTCGGTCAACGTTGACGTTGCCCCCGAAAAATAACTCTTTTGCGAATGGCTGTCCCCTACGCCCAGCATTTGAAAATAATCCGCCGTGAACTTCTTTTCTTCACCCGACAAAAAATCATACGCCGAAAAACACCTATCCATAGCCGAGTTTTTTGTCGAATTTTGCTTTAAGTCATCGAAATAAGCAAAAAGGAGCGCGCCGAATTCACCTTTATACGAAAAACCGTTCGCAAAATCGGACAACGGGCGGCGATAATAGGAAACTTCGTTGATAAAGCGTTCATTAAAGGAGGAAAATTGCCCGAAAAACGCCTTACGCTTTCGGTATTTTTTTGAAAAAAACACCCCGCAATATCCGCAAAAACAAACTATGGCGATTCCGATTATTAGCTTCATCTCGTTTACCCGTTATATAATATTTCACCGTTTTTCGCATAAACGGCGGTTACGCGCCCCACCTCGTCCCCGTCCAGTAAGGCGTACCTTTCAAACGTCTTAAAAGAGGCTGGCAGTTCTTGAAAATCAGAAAAATGCGCGCTCGCTAGCATTTTTACGCCGCTTCGAATGACTCCTTGTACCGCCGATAGGTCACGGTCCGCCAGCTCGTCCGTGATAATTACGTCCGGTCGCATAGCGCGAAGCCCCGCCTCGAAGGCAAACGCCTTGTCCGCATACGTCAAAACGTCCGTACGCGCGCCAAGCTCACCAGACGAAAGCTCTCCACGTTCGTCGCATACAAGAACGTTTTTTTCCTGCCCGTCGGCAATTTTCCTCGCCAAATCTCGCAATAAGGTTGTTTTGCCTTGCCCGGGGAGGGAGAGTATTAGCGTATTTTTTATGCCGCCGTCACAGCAAAGCCGCCATACAACCTCGCTACACCCTTTTATTTCGTGCGGAATGCGCACGCAAAGCGAGGTGATTTTGCGAACGGAAAGCGGTTGTCCGTTGTCGAAAACGTACTCCCCGCAAATGCCGATCCTCTCCCCGTTTTCGGCGGTTATAAAGCCGCGTTTGATCTGTTCTTCAACCGAATACACGGAAAATTTTCCTGCTCTTTGAACAGTTTTTTCTATCTCCTCCAAAGTGCAGCATAGCCCGTCCCCCGCGCGTTCGGTAAGCCCATAAGGGCTTAAAAAGAAATATTTTCCGCGAAAATTGACGGAAACGGGACGGTTAGCACGTAGGCGAAGCTCGTAAATTTCTTTGCTATTCAAATGTCGTAATGCGCCTAGGACGGCGGGCGGTAAAAATTGTAACATTTGGTATAGGATATGCCTACAAAGCAAACGAATAGAACAAAAGAATAAAAGAAAAACGCCCTCCCGCTTGTGAAGGACGTTTTATGCTTAGTTATTTAGCTTTATTTTGCATAATCGAAAAGGAGTTGCGCGCTCTTTTCCGCAAAATCGGACAGTTCTTCGGGGGAAAGCTTTTTGTAGGAAAGCATCGCCATATAATACACCTGCCAAGCGATCTTCTCCTGCTTTTCCCGCGGCTGATTTAAAAGCCCCGAAATAATGGGATTGGTCAGGTTGAGCAGAAGCGTCGCGCTCTTCATCGGGTCAAGGTCTGCCATGCCGTACATTCCTTGCATTTCGGACATTCTTCTGACAAACTCGTCCACGTTGACGACAGCGGGCAATTTTCCGCTCTTTAAGCGTTCCGCTTTGATTTGGATTTCTTTATCGCCGATTAATTGCTTGAAGGTATCGACAAGCTGCTTGCTCTCCTCCTCCGTGACAGCGTTTTCGCTCTTTAAAGCACCGTTCACATCGGCGTCAATGCGTACAAAACGGCATTTTTTCGCATTTTTATATTCGATATAGCTAATGAAATGATTATCGATGTATGCGTCGCAGAGTACTGCATCAAGCCCCGCCTCTTTAAACATCGAAATATATTGCGCTTGCTGGAATTCGTCGGACACGTAATACACGGCTTGGGGCTGTTTCCCCTCTTTCATTTCGTCTTCGGTAAGCTCTGCGCCTAAATAATCGTTCAGAGGCTTATATTCGCCCGAAAGATTTTTAAAGATAAGGATATCCTTTACTTTTTCATAGAAATCTTCGTCTTTTATGCAACCGAATTTTATAAACGTCGAAATATCCTTCCAGCAATTTTCATAGCGTTCGCGTTCCGTTTTGAACAGCGCCGTCAGCTTATCCGCCACCTTTTTGGTGATATGCTTGGAGATTTTTTGCACCTGCTTATCGTTTTGCAAGAAGCTACGCGATACGTTTAAGGGAATGTCGGGGCAATCAATCACGCCGTTTAACAGCATCAAAAATTCGGGGATTACCTCTTTGATATTGTCCGCGATGAATACTTGATTGCAATACAGTTTTACCTGCCCTTTTTCCAACTGCACCTGCTGTTTTTTGATTTGTGGGAAGTACAAAATCCCCTTTAAACGGAAGGGATAGTCCATATTCAAATGAATCCAAAAAAGCGGCTCGTTAAAGTCCATAAACGCTTCCTTGTAGAAGTTTTTATATTCTTCCTCCGTGCATTCCTTGGGATCCTTTAAATAAAGCGGCGCAACATTGTTGATGGGCTTGTCCTTTTCTTCGTCGCCCGTAGGGTTGAGATATACCTCATACGGCATAAACGAGCAGTATTTCTTCAACAGATCGCGTATCGCATATTCTTTCAAAAATTCTTCTTCGCCCTCGGCGATATGCATTACAATCTTCGTTCCACGCGTTTCTTTTTCTGTTTCGGAAATGGTATAGGTGGAGTTGCCGTCCGATTCCCATCTGACCGCCTGCGCGCCGTCCTGATAGCTTTTCGTGAAAATTTCCACGCTGGAAGCCACCATGTACGCCGAATAAAAGCCCAAACCGAAATGCCCGATAATTCCGTCGCCCGAAGCGTTTTCATATTTTTCCAAAAACTCGTTTGCGCCCGAAAAAGCGATTTGGGTAATGTATTTTTCAACCTCGTCGGCGGTCATACCGATCCCGTTATCCTCTACCGTCAAGGTTTTTGCCCCTTCGTCAACGTAAACGTTGATACGGTATTTTCCTTCCTCCTTCGTCGCCTCGCCCATTTCCACCAATTTTTTATGCTTGGTGATTGCGTCCACGCCGTTCGCTACAATTTCGCGAAGGAAAATATCCTTGTCCGAATAGAGCCATTTTTTGATGATCGGCATCATATTTTCACTTGAAATTTTAATATTGCCTTGTTTTTCCATAACTGTTCTCCTTTGGAAGTTTTAACGATTTATATATAAACGAAAAAGTCTGCCTTTAAACAACTTAAAAGCAGACTTTTGTTTATTTTTTATGAAATGTATCGCCTAAAACAATCAGGAGTTTTTCAGCAGATCGGCAATCGTAACGCCACCCAAACCGCCTTCGTTCCATTCGGTAACTTCATCTTCGGCTTTGGGAGCGCGAGGCTTTCTAACCTTTTCCTTGCCTTCGCCTTCCGTTTCACCTTCCGCCTTTGCAGCGCGAGGCTTTCTTTCAACGTTTTCGGGCTTCGGTTCAAGCGCTTTGATCGAAAGCGTCATCTTCTTTTCAACGCAGTCAAGCTTCAAGATCTTTGCGTCAACTTCTTGACCAATCGTCAAAACAGTGGTAGGATTTTCAAGGAATTCGTGAGAGATTTGCGAAACGTGAACCAAACCGTCGATTCCTTTTTCTACCTCGACAAACGCGCCGAAGGGTACGATACGAACAACTTTGCCGTGAATAACGTCGCCCTCTGCATATTTTTCAGCAGCGAGTTCCCAAGGCTGAGGTTGCAACTGCTTGTAGCCGATAGAAACCTTCTTAGCAGCTTCGTCAATCTTCAATACCTTGAATTCGTACTTTTTGCCGATTTCAAGAACGTCCGTTACCGTTTTTGCACCCGTCCAAGACAGGTCGGAAATGTGAGCCAAGCAATCGAAACCGTTTACGGATACGAACGCACCGAAAGCGGTAACTCTTTCAACCTTACCTTCCACTACGTCGTCAACGTTGATAGATGCGAAGAATTCGGCTTCCTTAGCAGCTTTAGCAGCCTCTTTCGCAGCTTTTTCAGCTTCGAGGATCACGCGTTGAGACGCAATGATCTCTTTTCTTCTTTCCGTTTTTACTTCGATCAATTTAAGACGAAGTTTTTTACCGACGTACTTATCCAATTCCTTGACGAACCCTGCGCGGATTTCACGTGCGGGAACGAACACGGAATAAGAACCGTATTCGCCGGTCAAGCCACCCTTATTGAAACCGGTGCATTCGACGCTGAATTCTTTGCCTTCTTTGATTTCGGCGAGCATCGCTTCTTCTTCTTTCAGCTTTTTGATCGATTTCTGAGAAAGCTTAACGGGGTTGATGGACAATACCATAAGTTCGATTTCTTCGCCAAGCTTGGACGAAAAGTCTTCTTTGTTATAGACTTCGCAATCCACTTCGTCTTTGTCGAGGATAACTTCCTTCTTTGCGAGGGGAAGTAATACCGCAACACCCGAATCGTCCGCCGACGAAATCGTAGCCGTGATCAACTGACCTTTTTTAAAGCGCGGTTGACTGTCCATGTTCGCAACAACTTCTTCCATCGTTGCTTTTGCTTCTGTTTCCATTTCCATTTTTAAGAGAACCTCCTGAGTTTGCGCGTTAGGGGTGCTTGCACCCGTAACTAGACCTACCTTTTTAAATCTTTTGATTGTTTTATAATCGAGATCGGCAACGTGATCCGTGCGAAAAACGTTTTTGCAATGCTCCTTACAGATGTCATACAGCTTGTTGGTGTTGCTGCTGTTTAATCCGCCGATGACAACCATAGCGTCACATTTCGCCGCGATTTCGCGCGCTTCATTTTGCCGTCCTATAGTAGTATAGCAAATTGTTTTAAAAACTTCAACTGTTTTTTGCCAATTATCGTTAAGATTTTTTATAATTTTTTCAAATTTTTCGTCAGAATAGGTCGTTTGCGCCACTACGACGCAATTTTTTTGGGGCAAAACGGAAAAATCGTCCGTTTCAGACGAAAAGACGTACGCCTCGTCGTTGCACCACCCCTTTATCCCGATCACTTCGGGATGAGTTGGCTCGCCAATGATGACAATCGTCTTCCCCTTTTTGTATTCTTCATCCACAATACGCTGCGTGCGGCGAACGAATTGGCAGGTGCAATCGACTACCTTAATTTTGCGCTTTTCACATTCGTCATAGATCGCTTTGCCCACTCCGTGGGACCGAATGATCAAAGTGCCGCCCTCGGGAACTTCGTCCAGCTTGCTGACGGTGACAATCCCCCTCTTTTCGATGTCCGACACTACCTCTGGGTTGTGTATGATCTCCCCTAAAATATAGGTGTTTTCAGGCGAAATACTCATCGCCGTATCCACCGCTTGTTTGACTCCGCGGCAAAAGCCGCCGTTTTTCGCTACGATTATTTCCATTTTATTTTGTTATTGTTTCTTTTTCTTTTTGCGCTTTTTCGATGCAAGAAATTCCGCATGGTTTTGGCGAAGCTCTACGATCTTTTGGCGCAGCTTTTCGTCCGCTTCATTAAGCACCTCTTCTGTTAGCTTGACGTTATAGTACTCCGACAGCTCGAACGGTTCGCCCATAATGATATGATTCATACGGAAGGGACGAGGCTTTTTATAGAGTGCAAACGGAATGACGGGGGCTTTGCCCTTAATCGCCATCATTGCCGCGCCGCCCTTGAATTCCAGCATTTCTTCTTCCGATACGGTGTTGCGCGTTCCCTCTGGGAAAATAGCTATTTTTTCGCCGTTTTTCAGGCATTTAAGGGCGTCCATAATCGCGCGAACGTCCGTTCCGTCACGGTTGACCCCAATCACCCGCAGCTGCTTACAAAACAAGCCGTAAATAGGATGGCTGAGTATGGATTTTTTCGCCAAATAATGCACCCCTTCCCACGTCGTACAAGCGGGATAGACGGGATCGGTCGCGCGGAAGTGGTTGCCCACGTACACCGCCGCTCCGTCCTTTACCTTTCGGGTTCCGTAATAACGGAAGGGAAACATCAGCCAAATAAAAGGCACGACAAGCACCCGTAAAACGTTGAACAAAACGTTGATGTGGCGGCCTTTTTTATTCGCACCGAAACAAATATCGTACTTTTTCTGCTTTTTATGCTTTTTTTCTTTGGCTTTCTTTTCTTTTTTGGCTGGCGTTGCCGTTGGCTCTTGCATTTGTACCGCCTGCGATTCCACTCCGCCGTTTTCGGCGGAAATCTCCCCTTTTATCGCCTCGTCTTGCTCTTTCATTATACACCTCTCCGTCGATTAATGTTACGGTTTATCTTACGATTTTTACGGTTAAATCTTTTCTTGGATTTTCTTTTTCAAGTACGCCACGACTTCTTCCACCGTCATAGACGACGTATCGACAAGCACCGCGTCCTCCGCGCAGACAAGCGGGGAAAATTCCCGTTCCATATCCTGCTTGTCGCGAAGCTCGATTTCTTGGCGGAGCTTTTCAAAATCCACCTCTTGCCCACGGGCTTTCAGCTCGTTATACCGACGGGTTGCGCGCACGGTGCTGTCCGCCGTAATGTAAAATTTGAACTTGGCGTTCGGCAATACCGCCGAACCGATAT
>JAZKXM010000092.1:0-2371 GCA_045611585.1 Candidatus Scatosoma sp.
TGCGGCGGCGATCGAGGCGGCAAAACGCGAAGAAAAAGCCGACAAAAAAGTAGCGGTGATCTTGCCCGACGGGGGCAGTCGCTACTTGACGGAGCTGTAAGGCAAAACAAAGGGAATGGCAAGCCCTTAAAAGCAACGGAGGAGATTGTATGTTTGACGTAAAAAAAGCGGCGGCGGCGCTGACGGCGTCGTATGCAAAAAATAAAACGGAGATCGTCGGTACGGGGCGTGCCTTGCCCGACCGTGAAGAAATCGCAAAGGTGTTGGAGGAGCTTCGCAAAGTTATGTTCCCCGCCTTTTTCGCAGGGAGAGAGGCGTGCGGGGACTTGACGCATTTTATCGAGGTCACCTTGCAGTCCGTGTATTATCGCCTCAAAAAACAAATCGAGCTTGCCCTGCATGCGGACGGGAAAAACGGGAACAGCGTTGAAATCGCCGAAGAAACAGCGGGAGAATTTGTCAACGGAATCGCGGCAATCCGCGACGTACTGTTCACCGACCTGCAAGCCACCTTCGAGGGGGATCCCGCAGCGAAAAGCAAAGAAGAAATCGTCTTTTCCTACCCCGGTTTTTATGCGGTGTTCGTCTATCGCGTGGCGCACGCGCTCTATCAAAAGGGAGTCCCGTTTATTCCGCGAATGATGACGGAGATCGCGCACGGCAAGACGGGCATTGACGTTCACCCTGGCGCGACGATCGGCGAATATTTCTTTATCGACCACGGTACGGGTATCGTTATCGGCGAAACCTCAATTATCGGAAAACGAGTCAAAATTTACCAAATGGTAACCTTAGGCGCACTCTCCCCCCGCAAGGGGCAGCTGCTTTCGGGGGTCAAGCGTCACCCGACGGTCAAGGACGACGTCACCATCTATTCGGGCGCGTCCATCTTGGGCGGGGACACCGTAATCGGCGAAGGCGCGGTGATCGGCGGCAACTGCTTTTTAACGGAAAGCGTGGGGGCAGGTATGAAAGTAACGGAAAAACCGCCCGAACTTATCATCAAATAATTTCAGCCGAATAAACGACAAAGGAAGAAGAAATATGAAGGTAGTGATCAAGGTCGGCACGTCCACGCTAGCGCAAAACAAACCGCCCGTCCAGCTTCGCTTATGTCCTCGCGCAATGCAATTTGTGGGGGGCAGGGTTGCGACGAAGGAAGATTTCGATACGGAATTTCTCGATTATATCTTGGCGGTAAAGGTGGTTTCGGGGGTAGAGGAAGCGATCGAACATATCGCCAAGCATTCGACGGGTCACAGCGAGGCGATCGTCACCGAATGTCAAAAAACAGCGCAAAAATTTGTCCAAGGCGTAGATAGCGCGGCGGTGTACGTCAATGCTTCCACCCGTTTTACGGACGGCGGAGAGTTTGGAAAAGGCTGCGAAATCGGCATTTCCACGCAAAAACTACACGCCCGCGGCCCTATGGGTTTAGAGGAATTAACCAGTTATAAATACGTCGTTCGCGGCGAGGGGCAAATTAGATAACGCGCGATCAACGCGCGGCAGAACGCACGGATGACAAACCAATCGAAAGGGAACGCAGTAAGGAGAAACAGCGATGAAATACGAATACGGCTTTATCGGTTGCGGCAATATGGGCGGCGCGCTTGTAGGAGCGGTAGCAAAAACGCTTTCGCCTGAAAAAATCGCCGTTTGCGACCATAACGCGGCAAAAACGGAAACACTTCAAAAGACGTACGGGGTAACCGTAGCGACGGCGGAGGAAATAGCCTCTCACAGCCGTTTTATCGTGCTTGGCGTAAAGCCGCAGGCGATGAAAAAAACGCTCACACAAATCTCCGCTACCCTTAAAAACCGTAAAAACGTCACCCTTGTCAGTATGGCGGCGGGCTTGTCTGCAAATGCTATTTCCGCCATGGCTGGCGGCGAATATCCCGTAATCCGAATGATGCCGAACACCCCCTGCAAAATCGGGAAAGGGGTCATTCTTTTCACCGCGCTTCGCACCAGCGAAGAGGATAAGCAGGCCTTTTGCGAGGCGTTTTCCGCGGCTGGCTTGCTGGACGAGCTTGCAGAAGAAAAAATCGACGGCGCGGGCGCGTTGTCGGGGTGTGGACCCGCGTTTGCCTATATCTTCGCGGACGCCCTTGCGGATGGCGCGGTAGAATGCGGAATTCCTCGCGACAAAGCCACCTTATATGCGGCGCAAACGCTGTTGGGGGCAGCGGCAATGATTTTGTACGGCGGCAAGCCGTCAAAACTGAAAGAGGACGTTTGCAGCCCGGGCGGGACGACAATCGCGGGCGTTCACGCCTTGGAGGAAAGGGGCTTGCGCGCGGCGGCAATGGACGCGGTGGTGGCGTCCTATCAGCGCACCTTGCAATTAAAAAAATAATTAAAAAAA
>JAZKXM010000093.1:0-7768 GCA_045611585.1 Candidatus Scatosoma sp.
CCTCACGCAACGTTGCGTTGCCTCGGTGGAAAGCTTTGGCGAAGTCCCTAAAACGTCAAAAACGTACGCGATCGGCGGCACGGCAACGACGCTTGCAGCCTTGCAGTTGGGGCTGAAAGAATATTCGTCCACGCTCGTTACGGGGCTTTGCTTGAAACGGTTGGACGTGGAACGGCTTGCAAAAGAACTGCTTGCAACCCCCGTTGCGGAAATCGCAAAGCATCCTTGTATCCCGCAAAAGCGGGCGGAAGTGATCGCGGGCGGCGCGGTGCTGTTTTGCGCGCTGATGGACAAGCTGGGCTTGGAAGAAATTTTCGTCAGCGACAGCGACAATTTGGAAGGCTTTGCAAAGATCCGCGGACTGTTATAAGCTGTTACAATCATTATAAACGCAAAAAAACGGCTTAAAAAGCCGAGAAATTAAGAGTTTCGAGGAAATACTCAATGGGGAGAAAAAAAGGGAAAATATACGCAATTTTTATGCTTGTGGCGTTTGTCACGGCGGAGGTGGTGTTGCTGATAACGGCGTGGCAGGACGTCGCGCGCTTGGTCGGTACGGTCGTTGGGCTGGTGCTGGCGCTTATTCTTGCGCCGACGTGTCACGAGCTTGGTCATTTCACCTTTGCCATCGCCAACCGCTTGAAGATAAAATATATCAAATGCTTTTGCGTTCGGGTAATGCACCGTAGCGGGAAATACCGTTTTTCCTTCGCTTCTCCCTTTGCGCCCGACGAAACGCAGGTACTGCCTATGGGCGGCGACAATATGAAAAAACGCGCTCTTGCGTATGCTGCGGGCGGGTTGGTATTCAGCGGCTTGCTATTTCTCCTTTTGGCAATCGCCGCAACTCTTGTCGGCGTTTTAAAAGAACCGTCCTTCTATCTTTTTGGCTTGTTGCCATATACGGGATACTTGTTCCTTTTAAACCTTCCCCCCGTCGAATATCCTTCGGGAAAAACGGACTCCCTTGTCTATCAAGGCATTAAAAAGGCTGCGCCAGCCGAGTTGACAATGCTTTCCGCTATGCAAATTCAAGGCAGGCTTGCCGTAGGCGAACGGTACCGCGAAATTCCAAAAGCTCTCTTTTTCGATCTTCCGCAGCTCCCCGAGGACGAGCCGACTTACGCTATGCTTCTCTTTTTGCGTTATCGGTATTTTTTGGATATCGAGGATATGCAGAGCGCGGCAGATTGCTTAAACCGCCTTGCCGCGTCGGCGGAATATCTGTCATGGGCCGAAGAGGAGGAGCTGGCTGTTGAGCTGGTGTATATGCATTCGCTGAACCAAAACCAAACGGCCGCGGACGAATGTGCGGCTCTTTGCACGCAATACCTGCAAGGCGATCAGCTTCCCGCGAAACGGGCGTTGGCGGCGTATTCGTTTGCCTTCGGCGAAAGGAAAAAAGGGGAAATTTTGTTGCAGCAGGGCAGGGCGTTGCTTGAAAAAGAGGACGTTTTGGGGGTAAGAGCGCAAGAAGCGGAGTTATTTGACAAGCTGGAAAAAAGTTTAGAAAAGTAATAAACTCCGTTTGCGTATAAAAGAGTTTGTGAAGGTACAAATTAGTTTTAAAGCCGTACGGCGTTGACGGCAGAGGTACGTTATGCAAAAAAAAGTAAAGAAACAATCGGGGGCGTTTTTACGGCAGGCAGGGGTGTTGATGCCCGTGTCCGCGTTGCCATCTCCCTACGGGATCGGGACGCTGGGCGAAGGCGCGTACGCATTTGTCGATTGGCTTTCGTCGGCGGGGATGAAGGTGTGGCAGGTATTGCCGTTATTGCCTACGGGCTACGGCGACAGCCCCTATCAGTCCTGCTCCTCCGAAGCGTTAAATTATTATTTTATTGATTTCACTTTATTGAAAGAGGACGGACTTTTAAAAGAAGAAGATTATCAGTCCGTCATTTGGTGCGATGAAGAACGTCGTGTCGATTACGGCAAGCAGTTTGCCTATAAAACGGAAATATTAAAAAAGGCGTTTGCAAATTTCGATAAAGAGGACAAGGCTTTTGTCGGCTTTTTAACCGAGGGGCGCTATCGCGATTTTGCGTTGTTTATGTCCTTAAAAAGGAAATTTTCCTACCGTCCTTGGACGGAATGGGACCCGCCTTATTGCCGTTACGACGGGGAGGTTTTGCGCCGTTATGAGGAGGAAAACCGCGAGGAAATTCTCTTTTGGCAGTTCACGCAATTTATCTTTTTAAAACAATGGCAAGCCCTTAAAAACTATGCGACGGAAAAAGGAATCAAAATCATGGGCGATATGCCTATCTACGTCGCTTCGGATAGCGTAGAAAGCTGGAAGGACCGCCGCCGTTTGTTCATTTTGGATGGAGAGGACAATATTTCCCTGCGCGCAGGCGTGCCGCCCGACGCCTTTTCGGAGGACGGTCAGCTGTGGGGAAACCCCGTTTACGACTGGGAAAAAATGAAAAAGGACAACTACGCGTGGTGGAAAGAGCGTATCCGTTACGCCTTCACGCTGTTTGACGTTTTGCGCATAGACCATTTCCGCGGCTTCGATCGCTTTTTTGCCGTCCCCAAGGACGCCGAAACGGCAAAGGAAGGCAAATGGTACAAAGGCCCCGGCGCAGCGTTGTTTAAGGATATGAAACACTTGCCTATCGTCGCGGAAGATTTGGGCATGATCGACGATAGCGTTCGCAAAATGATGAAGCAAACGGGCTATCCGGGGATGAAGGTGTTTTTGTTCGGCTTCGACGGCGACCCCACTTGCGAACATAAGCCCACCCAATACCCCCAAAACGTCGTTGCTTATACGGGTACGCACGACAACGATACGTTGGCGGGGTATATCGTCGGGCTGGAAAAAAGCGAGCGTGCCGCCTTTGAAAAGGAGTTTGAAACGGAATGCCTACAAGCGGACGTTCCATATATCACCGAATCTACGGAAACGGAATGCGAAAGCGCGATCGAGCTGGTTTTTTCCTCCAAGGCAAACCTTGTGATTGTCCCCATGCAGGACGTTTTGTGTATGGGTAACGAAGCCCGCATGAACGCCCCTTCGACGGTGGACGGCAAAAACTGGACGTTCCGCTTCACGCAAAAGGATTTTAAACGAAGAAAGGCGGCTTGGCTAAAAGAGCTTTGCACCCGTTATCGCCGTTAAACGCAATCCTAAATAATCATTTATAAATCATAATCCAACCAACGGACTTTCACAGCGAAGGTCCGTTTTCTTTTTTGAAAAATTTTTCGTTCGCGTATAAAAGAGAGTGGGAAAAGCTACACTAAAAGAAAACGCCCGAAGACGGGCGATAAGAGAGGTGGACTATGAAAAAAATGGTAAAAGTATTATGTTCAACGGGCGCGCTGATCGGCGCGCTGGGCTGTACGGGCTGCTTTGGTATGGGCGGCGGTTGCGGCGGCGGTGGGGACGACGGCAGCGTAAAACTCACCGTTTGGGTATCCGAAGCGGACAAGGCGTTTGCGACGGAGGTCGCGGAAGAATTTAAAAAAGCGAACCCCGAAAAACGCTATTCGTTTACGATCGACGTACAGGGCGAAAACGAAATGGCAACAAGAATCTTAAAGGACGTTGAAAACGCCGCGGACGTCTATTCCTATCCCAACGACCAAATCGCAAAGCTGTTAAACGGCGACGCGTTGACGAAGATCGCAGGCGATAGAAAAACGGCGATCGTGCAGGCAAACTCCGCCGACGCAATCAAATCGGCGACCGCAACTGTCAAAGGGGAAGAAGGGCTGTATGGAATGCCTTACACGGACAATACTTTCTTTTTGTATTATAACAAATCGGTGCTGACGGAAACGGACGTGCAAAGTATCGACGGCATTTTGGCGAAGTGTTCCGCGGACAAAAAATTCGCTTTCCCGATGACGGACGGCTGGTACACCACCTCTTTCTTTTTCGGTAAGGAATTAGGCTACAACGTCACCTACGACGATAACCTTGCCGAAACGAAAATCACGTGCGATTTTGACGGCGAAACGGGCAAACAGGTCACGGAGGCTATGTGGCAGATCGTAAAAGACGATAGGGTCAAGGCTGACGCCAACGATTCGAAGATCACCGCAGGCTTTAACGACGGGTCGATTGTCGCGGCGGTAACGGGCATTTGGAACAGAACGGCAATCGAAAGCTATTTGAAGGAAGATTTTGCCGCAACAAAATTGCCCACCTATACCCTCAACAAAGGGGGGTCGAATGAAGAACAGGTACAGCTTGTTTCCTTTGCGGGATATAAATTGATGGGCGTAAACAACTATTCGAAGAACAAGGCTGACGCGCTGTCGTTTGCGGAATTTTACACCAACAAGGAAAACCAAATCAAACATTTCGAAAAGCGGGGCTTTGTGCCTACCAATATCGAGGCAAGAGAGGATAGTCGCCTCAAAGATGACGTTTGCGCGGCGGCAATTACGGCACAGCTTGCGTACAGCAAACCGCAAATAGCAGTTCCTTCCACGCTGTGGGTGCCGATGGAGGGCTTGGGGAACGCTATGATCACAGCCGTTCAAAGCGGTACGTTCGATCTTGCAACTCAGTTAAAGGCGTGCGTGGACGCGATTAAAAAATAACAAAGAGTGGAGGAGAGTATGACCGATCAAAAGAATGAGAAAATATCCCGCGCGCGGCAGGGGGTGCTTGCCGCGCTGAAAGAGGGGTCAACGGCGACCAAGCTCTCCTTTTTGGTTATGGGCGCAGGGCAGGCGATGCGAAAACAGTTCGTCAAAGGCGCGTGTTATTTTCTGTTGCAGGCAGCGTTTTTTGCCTACCTTCTCGGTGGCGGCGGTCGGTATATTTTGCACTTGTTTTCGGGAGATTTAGGAACCAAAGTTTCAGGCGAAATTTGGAACGACAGCCTGCAAATTTTCGAAAAAATCTCAGGCGACAACAGCTTTTTGATCCTTCTTTACGGAGTGGTAGGGCTTCTATTGACGGCGATCTATTTCATTGTTTGGTCGATGAACGTCAAGGATAGCTTTGCAAACGACAAAAAATTGGCGGAGGGCAAGCCTCTTTCCACTTTTTTAGAGGATTTAAAAAGCTTTGCGGGCGAAAAGCTGTATATTCCGCTGCTCATTCCGCCTTTTGTTGGCTTGCTCCTTTTCACCGTTCTGCCCCTTGTGTTTATGGTGTTGATCGCGTTCACAAACTACGATTATCGCCATCAACCGCCCGGCAAACTGTTCGATTGGGTCGGGTTTGAAAATTTTAAAGGAATTTTTTCCCTAGCGGGAGGAACTTCGTCCTTTGCCGCCGTCTTTTTGCGGGTGCTTGCGTGGACGTTTATCTGGGCGTTTTTCGCCACCTTTACCAACTATTTTTTAGGAATGGTCATCGCGCTGATGATCAACCGCGCGGGGATACGGTTAAAGGTGCTTTGGCGGACTTTGTTCGTCATCGCAATCGCCGTTCCGCAGTTCGTCACTCTGCTTTTGATGCAAAAAATCTTGGACGGCGACGGGATATTAAACAAAATTTTAGGCACAAATATCCTATGGCTATCCGACGGACGGTATTTTTCACTGTTGCCGCGCTTAATGATTATTTTGGTAAATATTTGGATCGGAGTTCCTTACACCCTTTTGATGTGTTCGGGGCTGCTCATGAATATCCCTACCGATTATTACGAAGCGGCGCGTATCGACGGAGCGTCACCTTTGCGGATATTTTTTAAGATTACCTTGCCGTATATGTTGCACGTAACAACGCCTTACCTCATCACGCAGTTCGTTGGCAATATCAATAATTTCAACGTAATTTGGCTGTTGACGGGAGGCGGGCCGATCGACAATTTGTATTACGGCGGGGGGACGCAAGCGCAATCGACGGACCTTTTGGTGACGTGGCTGTACCGTTTGACTACCGACCAAAACCCGCGCTATAACGTCGCCTCCGTCATCGGGATTGCCATCTTTGTTATCAGCGCCGTCGCTTCGCTGATCACCTTCAACCGTTCGTCGTCGGCGAAAAACGAGGAGGAGTTCCAATGACAGAAAAAAGACTTCGAAAAAACGCCAAAGGGCTTACGGACGGGATTGTTTACGTTCTACTTGGCGCGTTGGGGACGCTGTGGGTATTGCCTATCGTGTATTTGCTTTATACCGCCCTTCGCGTGCAGCCGTCAACGGGGATAATCAATCAACTGTTCCCCAAAAATTTAAAGCTGGGCTTTGGCAATTTCACTCGCTTGTTCGCCGATACGCCTTTTATGCTTTGGCTGTCAAACACGCTGATTGTTTCCGTTTCTTCGTGCGCGTTGACGACGTTGTTTATCTTAATGGTCAGCTATGCGCTTTCCCGCTTGCGCTTTCGCCTTCGCCGCCCGATTATGAACGTCCTGCTCGTCCTGGGTATGTTTCCGGGGTTTATGAGTATGATCGCCGTGTATTTCATTTTAAAGGCGATGGGGCTTACCAACTCGTTGACGGCGTTGGTGCTGGTCTATTCGGGTAGCGCGGCGTTGTCCTATTATATCTGTAAAGGCTTTTTCGATACGCTGCCGCGTGCGATGGAGGAGGCGGCGCTTTTGGACGGAGCAAGCCGATTGATGATCTTTTTTAAGATTACGCTACCGCTTGCAAAACCGATAGTGGTTTACACCGTCATTACCTCTTTCATTTCGCCGTGGTGCGATTTTATCTTCGTCAATACGATCATCAGCGACCGAAACAAATACACCGTTTCGCTGGGGCTTTATAAAATGATCAATGCGGAAAAGAACAGCTTTAACGACAATTTCACTCTGTTTTGCGCAGGCGCAAGTATCGTCGGCGGTATTATCGTAACGCTGTTTATGAGTATGCAACGCTACTACGTCGAAGGGGTGACGGGCGGCGCGGTCAAGGGCTAAACGGAAGGTTTTTCGCGAAAAATAGGTTTGCCCGCGCAGACCTATTTTTTTCACTTGGAAAATAATAAGAAAGAAATGGAAAAAATTTTTGTTCAAGAAATAGACATTGTAAAAAAAATATGGTAAAATAATAGAGTAACGTAAATTTTTGTTTGCGGTTTTTACCACGAAGGAGAAAGATATGAAAATAGGAATTTTGACAAGCGGGGGGGACGCGCCCGGTTTAAACGCCGTGATGCGCGCGTTTGCCAAACACGTATTCAACAACGTCTCGGGCGTAAAAATTTACGGGTTCTTAAACGGTTATACGGGATTGATCGAAGGAAATTTTCAAGAGCTGTCGGAGGAGGATTTCGAAAACCTTTTGCTTGCGGGCGGCACTATGCTTGGCAGTATCCGTCAGCCCTTCAAGCTGATGACCGTCCCTGACGAGAAAAACCGTTCAAAGCTGGACAAAATGAAGGAAACGTACGATCGGCTAGGGCTTGATTGTTTGATTACGCTCGGAGGGGCAGGCACGCATAAAACGGCGGCGCTTTTGTCCTCGGTCGGCTGCAACGTGATCGGCTTACCCAAAACCATCGACAACGATATTTACGGTACGGATCTTACGTTTGGCTTTCATACCGCGATGGAAATCGCGACGGAATGTATTGATCGGGTGCGCAGCACGGCGGCAAGCCACGGCAGAACGATGCTGGTGGAAATTATGGGTAATAAGGTCGGCTGGTTGACCTTATACGCAGGGCTTGCGGGCGGCGCGGATATGATTTTAATCCCCGAAATCCCGTACGACGAAAACGCAATCGTTGACTTTTTACAAAAACGGAACAAATCGGGCGCAAGGTGCAACGTTATCGCAATCGCCGAGGGCGCAATCAGCGTGGAAGAATCGTTGATGAAACGCAAGGATATGCTGGCGGTGCGCG
>JAZKXM010000094.1:0-29945 GCA_045611585.1 Candidatus Scatosoma sp.
GTACCATTTGTCAAGGCGCGCAGGCGTTGAAGGACGCTGGTGCAAACGAAATTTACGCGGGCTGTACGCACTCTGTTTTGAGTGGCCCTGCCATCGAAAGATTGGAAAAATCCGTCATTACCAAGCTGGTGATGCTGGATACGGTGCAGATGCCCGAGGAAAAGCGCATTGACAAATTCCATTTCATTTCCGTTGCGGATATCTTCGCGGCGGCAATCGAAAACGTATATCTTGACAAGCCTATGTCCAAGCTGTACGACTAATTGATAAACGAAAGAAAAAACTCGCCGTCGCGCTTGCGGCGGCGGTTTTTGGTAAAAACTCCGCCCGCGTAGCGGGGAAAAGAGGAAAAATAATATGTATCTTATCGTTGGTTTGGGAAATCCCGAAAAAAAATACGAAAAAACCTTCCACAATATGGGCTTTATCGCGGCGGCGGACGTCGCGGCGCTGTTGGGAACGAAATTTAAGAAAACGGAATGCGAAGCGTCCGTTGCCGAAGCGTTTATCGAGGGCGAAAAGGTGATCGTCGCCCGTCCCGTGACGTATATGAACAATTCGGGGCGCGCCGTCAAGCAGCTGATGGCGAAATATAAGGTGTCCGAAGAAGAACTGCTTGTTATCTACGACGATTACGACCTGCCGAAGGGAAAAATTCGTATTCGTGCGGCGGGCAGCGCAGGTACGCACAACGGAATGCGCAGCATTATCGGGGAAACGGGCTTGAAAAATTTTGCCCGTATCCGAGTGGGAATTCGCGACGAATCGGTAAATATCCCCATCATCAATTACGTTTTATCGGAAGTAGCAAAGGGCGATTACGACTTGTTTGCCGACGCTTGCCATAGGGCGGCGGAGGCGGCGGTAGAATTCGCGCGCGGAACGCGTATCGACCTTGTAATGGGTAAATATAACGCCGAACCTAAGGAAAATTAAGGGGCTGAGGCTTTTTTAAAAAGGAAAAGGACGGACGATGCAGGAAAACTTTTTTACGTTTGAAGAAATAGGCGGGGAATTTCCCGCCTTATATGCCGAATTACGCCGCGGTACGCCCACGGCGGTTTTTGGCGTTTCCGATTCTGTAAAATATTTAATTGCGTCCATGCTTCCTTATCCCGTTATATACGTGACTGCGGACGGAACTTCGGCAAGAAAAGCGGCGGAAAACGTAGCGGCTTTGTCGGGGAAACGGACGGAAATTTTGTCCGCAAAGGACGAAGTGCTTACCTATCGAAAGGCGTTATCAAAGGACTCGCTGTTTCGCCGTTTAAACGGAATCCACGCCCTGCAAACGGGTTGTCCGTTCGTGGCGGCAGAAATCGACGCACTGTTACAGCTTTTTCCCAAGCGGTTGCCCGTATTGACCCTTTGCGAAGGGGAAGAAGCGGACTTTTCTTCTTTGCCTGCAAAGTTGGTTTCCATGGGCTACGTGCGGGCGTTTGAGGTGGAAACGAAGGGCGCGTTTGCCCTGCGCGGGGATATCCTCGATATCTTCCCCGTCAACGCCGAAAATCCTATGCGTATCGACTTTTTTGGGGATACCGTCGAAAAGATTAAGCCGTACGATTTTGTAACGGGGGAACGGCTGGACGGCATTGACAAAGCGGAAATCCTTGCTGCTACGGACGCGTTCGTAGAGGATGATGACCTCGCGCGCGTTGCGGACGCGCTGAAAAAAGGTCTGACGAAATTTAAAACGGCGGAGTCGTACAACCGCGCCAAAGAGATCGCGGAAGAATTGACTCAATCGCTTGTCGCTGGGGGAGAGTGTTCTCCTTTCCTTGCACCTCTGTTAAAAAATTCGGTGGATATTTTCTCTATTTTGCCCGAAAACGCAGTGATTATTTTCGACGAAGGAAAGGCTCTTTGGGATAAGCTTGAAGGGCTGTACAAGGAGCACGAGGACCGTTTTTTGCGCCTGCACGAGGGCGGTGAGGCGTTTTTCTTTACCCGTGCGCAGCTGATCGAAAAAGAGGGGCTTTTGGGCGGATTTAGCGCGTTTCGGCAGTTGGCGTTGCAAACGTTTACGGGCAACCCGTTTTTCTTCTCGCCACTGAAAATTTTTAACGTAGGCTTTACACCCACGGCAAAATATTTAAACAGCTTTCCCGAGCTGTTGACGGACGTCAAAAACTGGCGAAAGGGCGGCTACAGAATCCTAATGTATTGCGGGGAGGCGGGTCGAGCCGACAAGATGAAGCAAATGCTGTCGGACGAATACGTTTCCACCCGTGCCTTGCCTGATCGGCTGGGCGATCTGCAAGGCGTTTGCGTGCTGTCGGGCGGGCTGGAAAAGGGATTTATCCTGCACGAATGCAAGCTTGCGGTCATCGGCGCAAGCGATTTATATACCAAAACGGCGGACAATCGGCGGATTCGTCGCAAACGCGGGGATATGTTCTCCGCGCCCGAGGTGGGGGATTATGCCGTGCATGAAACGCACGGGATCGGTAAAGTAGTCGGGACGAAAAAGATCGAAACGACGGACGGCACGAAGGAATATATCGCCCTCGAATATAAGGACGGCGACGTGCTGTACGTTCCCGCCGAAAATATGGACGTACTCTCAAAATACGTCGGGGAGGCGAACCCCTCTTTAAGCAAGATCGGCGGCGCGGACTTCGAACGGGTAAAAGCGCGCGTCAAGGCTTCACTCAAAAAGATGGCGTTCGATCTCAAACAGCTGTACGCAGAGCGGGCGCAATCTAGTGGCTTTCCTTTCCCTGAAAACGAAGTGTTTATGGAGGAGTTTGAAAACGCCTTCCAGTACCGCTTGACCCCCGATCAGGCAAGTTCAATGCAAGAGATAAAAGCGGATATGTGTTCGCCGAAGGTGATGGACCGTTTGCTTTGCGGGGACGTTGGCTTTGGCAAGACAGAGCTAGCATTTCGCGCCATCTATCTTTGCGTATTGGCGGGCAAGCAGGCGGCGTTGATGTGTCCCAGCACTATTTTGTGCAGCCAGCATTTTAACACGGCAACCGCGCGGTTTGCCGAATTTGGCGTTAGAATCGCCCTTTTAAACCGCTTTAACACCCCCAAACAGCAAGAACGGATTTTGCATGATTTGGCGGACGGGAAGATTGATTTGGCGGTGGGGACTCATCGCCTGCTCTCCTCCGACGTGCGTTTTAAAAATCTCGGTTTGCTTGTGCTGGACGAGGAGCAGCGTTTTGGCGTCGAGCATAAAGAAAAAATTAAGCATTTGCGGAAGGATATCGACTGTTTGACAATGACGGCGACGCCCATTCCGCGCACCTTGCATATGTCCCTTTCTGGGATTCGCGATATCTCTACGATACATACGCCGCCAAACGAGCGGTTGCCCGTGCAGACGTACGTCGTAGAGGAAACGGAAACGCTCATCCGCGACGCGTGCATTCGCGAGCTGTCGCGCGGCGGGCAGGTGTTTATTTTGTACAACAAGGTGGAAAGTATCTTTACGTTCGCCGCAAAAATCAAGAATCTTTTGCCTGAGGCGAATATCACCGTCGCGCACGGCAGAATGGACAAAACGGCGCTGGAAAATTCCGTTATGCGGTTTTACGCAGGGGAAAGCAACGTCTTGATTACGACGACTATTATCGAAAACGGAATTGATTTGCCGAACGCGAACACGATCATTGTCGTCGATAGCGATCGGCTGGGCATTTCTCAGCTGTACCAGCTGAAAGGACGGGTCGGACGAGGCGCAAGGCTGGCGCACGCGTATTTTACGTTCAAGCCCGAAAAGGTGATGACGGCAAACGCGACGGCGCGACTGAAAGCGATTATGGAGTTTACCGAGTTAGGCTCTGGCTACAAGCTGGCAATGCGGGATTTGGAGATTCGCGGGGCTGGCAACGTTTTGGGGGCGGAGCAGCACGGCCACATGGATAAGGTGGGGTACGAGCTGTACGCCAAGCTTTTAAAAGAAGAGCTGACAGGGGTCAGCGAAACGGTTGCAGAGCTGGACATTCGTGCAAACGCTTACATTGCCGAATCGTACATCGAATCCAGCGCAGGGCGTTTGGATACCTACAAACAAATCGCCGAAATCTCCTCTGTGGAGGATTATAAGCGGGTTTACAGCTCCTTGACGGACACGTATGGGGTAATGCCGCGTGCGGTAGAAAACCTTTTGGTGATTGCCGTTTTAAAAAGCTACGCGGCGAAATTCGGGGTCAAAAAAATCAGCGTTGCAAAGGGGCTGGGCGCGCTGGAATTTCCCTCCCTTGCCGCCATCGGCAAAGCGGGGATACAGTCGGCGTTGCAAAAATACGAAAAAACCGTCCGCTTGAATATGAGCGCCGCCCCCGTGATCGAGTTTGTCGGACAGGGCGAAAGTATCCTTTTAATGGCGGAAATGACGAAATTTTTAAAATTTGCGCTAACTTTCAAAAGTTTATAGGAAAATTATCCGTAAAAACGTTTGCACATTTAGAAAAAATGAGTTATAATATAGTATGTTGACGCATACGCCTTTATGGCGGGGCGGTTTTCGCCGTGCGGCACAAAGGCAAAAAAGTACGATAAAAAATCGGAGTAACGTATGAACAAGAAAAACACCATCAAAAAGACGACGGCTCTCCTTTTAGGACTTGGCTTTGCTCTTACGGGGACGAGCTGCGGCTTTATCACGACGGACAACGACGCGGACGTAAAGCAGACGGTTGCCGAGGTAAACATTACCGACTATCTTGAAAACGACCAAAACATCTCCTACGGGGATTTTGCGGACGATTTGGAAACCGTTTTAAAAACGGGTCGCTTAAACACCAAAATTTTGAAACGCGACCTCATCTCTTACTTTTTGAACGTCGGGTATAACTACGTCAATAACTATGGGTATTCCTATAAAGATACCTTCAATATGTTGATAGATTCGTTGGTTAGCCGTAAAATCATTTCGCAATACGCATTGGCGTACTATTTGGCGGAAGAGGGCAGCACGCTGACGGCGGACGGCTGCGTTGCGTATATCGCTGCCGAAAAGACGAAGGACGGGCTTTCGGATAAGGAAAAGGCGTTGCTTTCGGCTCATCCCGAAATTTCCGCGTTAAAATACTTCCTCACCGAAAACGGCGCAGATCAAAAGGCGTACGACGAAGTGGTGTATTCGTTGCAAAAATCTATCAACGATTCGTTGGATTCGATGGAACAAACGATTATTGCGAAAGAGGACGAAACGCACGACCACGGCGAAAAGAGAACGACCCCTACGGGCATCTCCACCTTGGACGAGGATTATCTTCCCGCGCAATACGCTATCTATACGGGGCATAACACCCCCGATTCCTGCGGGGAATACGAACGGGTGAACGGCTCTACCGCTTATACGCGTAAGAAGGCGTACGGGCAGCTGCTTTCTAGCCTGCAACAAAACGGGTTGATCAAAAAGGGTGAGGACGCAACCGATTTCACTTTGCTTGATTATTACTACGTCGAATTGGCTGCACAGCTTGAACAGGCGATCATCACCAAATATACCGAATCGCTTGACGATCAATCGTTTGCAAGCTTGACGGGCGATTACGTCGCGGATAAATACGAAGAAATTTTGGCTTCGCAGAAAAAGAGCCATCAAAAAGACCCTCAAGCGTTTGAGAAGGCGCTGGGCAGCGTTTCGGATACCTCTTTCGTGCTGTACAACCCCACCTCTACGGTAGAAAATGCAAACTACGGCTTTGTGTATAACATTTTGTTGCCCTTCTCCGAGGTGCAAAATCAGCAAATCAACGAGGTCAAGAACAGAAACTTGACAAAATCCGAAATTTACGCTTACCGTGAAGATATCTTGACGCAGGTGCAAGGCAAAGACCTTCGCGATTCTTGGTTCTGCGAACACGAGGATGAAAATTACGCCTTCCAAAAGAACGACAAGTGGTACTTCTTCGAGGATAACTTCGGCGAAGGCAATACGGGCAAATACGATTCGCTGAATCATTACCTCGGCAACTACGCTTACAACGGAACGGTGTCCGTGGATGAAAAGACGGGTAAATATACCTGCACGCCCAACAAAATGGACATCAAGGCGTTTATCCCTATGATGGAAAAATATATCGCGGACGAATCGGGCGCGACGGTCAGCGGCAGCTATTATACCGACTATGTTACCGACGGTAACTATACGCTGAACGAAAGCAAAGAATTCGCTGATTATTCCGAGTTTATGTATTACGTCGGTAAGGCGGACGTAGGCGCGGTAAGCGCGGACGAATATTTCAACGCAACGGGCGCAAACGCTAACCAAAAGGCGTACAAAGCAACCTCCGCGTTTAACGAATTGATGTTTGCGTACAGCACGGATACGGGCTGCTTGAATACCTATATGGGTTACGTCGTATCTCCGTATAAGACCAGCTACGTTCCCGAATTTGAGTATGCGGCGCAATACGCAGTTAAGCAGGGTGCGGGTACGTACGTCGTATGCCCCTCCGATTACGGCTGGCATATCATTTACGTCACCTACGTCTTTGAGGAAGGGGACGTCTATGCGGGTTATAACCACGCGGAAAGAGAAACGGAAGGCACTTTCTCTTATCTCTTCTACGAAGCGTTAAAGAGCAAGGTAACCAGCTCCACAACCATTGTTCAAAACGGTATTCTTTCCGATTATAACAACGATACCTGCGTTACGCTGTACAAGGACGCGTATAAGGATTTGTTGGAAATCCAGTAACAAGATAAAAAAGACGGAAAAGCCTGACAATGGTCAGGCTTTTTTCACGGAGTTCGGCGGAAGGTAAAGTTTAAGAAACTTAGTTCAAAAAAGGTAGGAGATTATCAATATGGCGACGAGGGAAAAGAGCAGAATACAGCTTTCCGATCATTTTACGTACGGACGGCTTTTTCGGTTTGTTTTGCCGCCGATCGTGATGATGATCTTCACCTCTATTTACAGCATTGTCGATGGGTTATTCGTTTCCAATTTCGACCCGGGTTTGCCCTTTGCCGCGCTCAATCTTATTTTTCCGCTGATTATGATTCTTGGCGGGGTTGGATTTATGCTGGGGACGGGCGGTACTGCCGTTGTCGCTAAATATTTAGGACAAGGGGACAGGGAACGCGCCAACCGAGTGTTTTCAATGCTTGTATATTCGACGGTCGTGATCGGCGTTGTTTTGGCGGCGGCGGGTATTTTGGCGTGTCGGCCCGTTTCCGTTTGGCTGTGCGAGGGGGAGAAAAATATCACCGCGGCAGAGCGGGAGCTTTTGGCAGAATATTGCGTGCTGTACGGCAGCATTATTTTGGCGGCGTTGCCGATGTTTATGCTGCAAAACGTTTTCCAGGGCTTTTTCGTAACGGCGGAAAAACCGAAGCTGGGTTTATACGTCACCGTGCTGGCGGGTTGCTGCAATATTCTTTTAGACGCATTGCTGGTACCTGCGATGGGGCTGAAAGGGGCGGCGATTGCTACGGCGATCAGCCAAACGGTCGGCGGGTTGGTGCCGTTGCTGTATTTCAGCCGAAAAAACGACAGTTTGTTGCAGTTAGGGAAGGCGCGTTTTGAGGCACGGACGTTTTGGGGGATTTGCATTAACGGCTCGTCAGAGCTAATGACAAACATTTCCTCGTCCATTGTCAGCGTACTGTTCAACGCACAGCTGATGAAATTCGTTGGGTATAACGGCGTTTCTGCGTACGGGATTATTATGTACCTTTCCTTTATATTTATCGCCGTGTTTATTGGGTACGCGATCGGCTCGGCGCCCGTGATTGGGTATAATTACGGCGCGGAGAATAAGGCAGAGCTGAAAAATATCGTCCGCAAAAGCTTGTTCTTGACGGCGGCGGTAGGCGCGGTGATGACGGTTATTTCGTTTTGCTTTGCAGGGTTGTTGTCGGGGATATTCGCCGCGGGCGACGACGTGTTGTTCGGTTTGGCGAAGCACGGTATGCGGGTGTATTCCTTCTCCTTTTTGATTAGCGGAATCAATATTTTCGCCTCGTCTATGTTTACGGCTTTGTCCAACGGCGGGGTATCGGCGCTGATTTCCTTTTTGCGTACGCTGGTGTTTCAGGTGCTGGCGGTTACCATCCTGCCTATCTTTTTTGCAGTAGAGGGGATTTGGGCGTCTATCGTGGTGGCGGAGGGGCTGTCCTGTTTGGTGAGCTTCGGGCTACTTTTCGGGTTAAAAAACAAGTACGGATATTTCTAAATTTTTATCAAAAAAATAAGGATTTTTTGCGGATAGAAGATAAGTTGCTCTATCCCTTATGGGAAACGGTGAAAACCGTTTCTTTTTTATATCAAAATATTTTGCATTTAGGAAAAATATGTCATAACCCTATTGACAAATTGAAAAAGCCGTAGTATAATTGATATAATCGGCAATAGTTGAAAATTTTTGAAATGAAATGTCGAAAAGGGCTGGTGTCAGCTGGTTTCGGGGCTAGTTATAGGCTTATTTTAAGAAAAAAAATTTACCGAAAAAGCGGTGAAAAGCAATAGGTGAAAGGGATGACGGACGAAATTATCAAAGCGATCGCGGCGGCGGAAGAACAGGCTGCGCAAATGAAAGCGGCGGCGGAAGAAAGCGCGGCAAAAACGTTGCAAGCGGCGACGGAAAACGTTTCCTTAAAGGAAAAAACCTCCGCAGAGGTTTGTAAGAGGTATAGAGAAACGCAAATTAAGCAAGCGCACGCAGACGCGGACGCCGCTTACGTTCGCGCTATGGAAAAAGCGAAAATTGACGCCAAAAATTATTGCGAAAGCGTATTGCAAACGGCGGAAACCGCCGTTGCGGAGATCGTAGGGAGGATCACCTGTGGCGATTGCTAAGATGAAAAAATTGAGCCTAGTGGCAATGACGTACGACAAGGACGTGATCTTAAACGCTTTGCACCGTACGGGCGCTGCTGAGGTGACCATGCACGAGGACGTCGATTATGCAAAGACCTCGCCCGCTGACGGCGAGCGGCTTGCCGAGCATCTTTCGTCGATGGAGTCCGCGCTCAACGTTTTATCCGCGCAGGTGGAAGGCTACGAGAAGGATTACGGAGAAAAATCGGACGCGACAAAAGACGGGTTTGCCGTTTCGTATGAAGAATTTATGGCGGCGGAAGACGGTCGTGCGGCGGCGGAGGAGATCGCCCGCGAGGTCAATCGGCTGACGGACGAGAAAAATACTTTAAAAAACGAGTTGGCGCGCCTTTGCAGAGAGGAAGGGGTGGCAAGGATTTATTCGGCGGTATATAAGCCCTTTGACGAATTTTTAGATACGGCAAAGACGCGGGTGCGTTTGGGGACGGTGTCCGCAAACGTAAAAGACAATTTGTTTGCGGCGTTGGATGAAAAAGAGCTTTGCGCCTATACGCCAATAAATGACGACGGCGAAAATCTTTTGCTGATGACGGTGACGCACAAAAGCCAAGGCGGGGAAACGGACGGCATTTTGTCGGCGTTTGGGTTTTCCGCGTGTCCCTATTCTGGGCAGGAATCGGGCTATCGGTTGCACAACGGCTTGGTGAAAAAAATTGAAGAAACGGAAGGGGCGATTAAGGAAAATGAGCGTACCGTGTACGCGTTGAAGGATAAAATTCGCCCGTTGAAGGTGTATTGCGATTATCTTTCCTTTGCCTTAGAAAAAGAGGTTTTATCCGAAAAATTAAAGGAAACGCAAAAGACCTTTTTGTTGCAGGCGTACGTTCCTGCAATCGCGACGGAAACGGTCGCAAAGGAATTGGACGGGGTAACGAAGGCGATTTATTTTGATTTTTCCGATCCTACGGATACGGACGAGCCGCCCACTCTGTTAGAAAATAACGCCCTTGTGGGCAGTTTCGAGCCGATCACCAACACCTATTCAGTTCCGCATTATAGAGAGTTTGACCCCAACGGGGTGATGGCGTTTTTTTACAGCTTATTTATGGGTTTTATCATTGGAGATATGGGCTACGGCTTGCTGATGGCGGTTGTGGGCGGATATCTTTGGTGGAAAAACCGTAAAGCTCCGACGGGCTTTTCAAGGCTTGCGGGTGCGTTTGCTTGCGGCGGCGTCTTTTCCGTCTTTTGGGGGGCATTGTTTAATTCCTTTTTTGGGTTTGCCATTTTCGGCGCGGAAAATACGGTGATGCCCGACCCGCAATCGGGAAGATGTACCTTTGTGGGGATTCAGATCCCCAGCGTGTTGCTAATCGCCTGCGAAGTGGGGATTACTCAACTGCTTGCGGGCTACGTTTGCAACGCCGTTCAGCATTGGCGGCGCGGGGAGATCGTTGACGGATTTTGCGAAGGAATCGTTTGGGCGGTCTTTTCGGTAGGCGTGATGTTGGCGATCGCGGGCTTGGTGGAAGAATTAAGAGTTCCTTATCTTGCGACGGTCGGCGGGATTATTGCAGGCGGCAGCGTGCTTATTGCAATGCTGACAGCGGGCAGAAAGGAAAAGCTGATTGGGAAATTTACCAAAGGGTTTGGCGCGGCGTACGGCTTGATCAACTATGCGTCGGATATTTTAAGCTATTCGAGGTTGTACGGATTGATGCTGTCGGGCGCGGTGATCGCAGGGATTATTTCGACGTACAGCGCAAGCTTTATTGTCAGTGGGAACGTGCTGCTGATTGTGCTTGGGTGTTTGTTGATGCTTGTGGGACATGCCTTCAATATCGTGATCAATCTTTTGGGAGCGTATATTCACGACGCAAGACTGCAATACGTCGAATTTTACGGCAGATTTTACGAGGGCAACGGCGAGCTGTTTACGCCGCTTGGCTCTAACAGAAAGTACGTTCGGGTGTTGAAAGCGAATAAAAAATAAAAACGGCAAAAAGCGGCGGGCTTGGCGGTTTGACGGTTACGGCGTTTTTAAATAAAAAAAGAAAGAAAAAAGAAAAATCGGAGGATTTTTATTATGGGTTACACTGTTGCTATGATTGGTATTGCGCTTTGCGTATTGCTTTGCGGGATTGGGTCCTGTATCGGTCTGTATAAGACGAGTGCGGCGGCTGCCGGCGTTTTGAGCGAAGATCCCAAAAAAGCGGGTAAGGTTATGTTGTTGGTATTGTTGCCTGCAACGCAAGGCTTGTACGGCTTTATCATCGGGATTATCGCGTCGGGCAAGATCGCGGCGGGAATGGACACGAATTTGGCGTGGGCGCTGTTTGGGGCTGTGATGCCGATGGCGATCTCCGGTTTTATTTCCGCGTATTTGCAAGCGAAATCTTCCGTCAACTGTATCTATGCGGTCGGCAAGCAGGAATCTTTGTCCGGTAAATTGTTGGTATATCCTGCCATGATCGAGTTTTACGCGATCTTGGGCTTGATTATCTCCATCATGTTAGTCGGTCAATTTTAAGGTGTAAAAGGAAACGAGAATGAGCACGCAAAACGTAGTGGAAAGGATACTTTCCGACGCAAAAGCGGAGGCTGCCGCAATCGTTAAAGACGCGGAGGCGCAGGCGGCGAAATTGATTGAGGACGCCACTTTGCGCGCGGAAAAAAGCCTACGGCAGACGGAAGAAGAAGTCCGTCAGCGGGCGGAATATATCGCGGAAAAGAAGGCGGCGGCTGCGAGATTGGACGGCGCGAAGGTGTTGCTTTCGGAAAAGAGAAAGGTCATCGACGGGATTTACGCGCAGGCGAAGGTTAGGCTGATTGAGGCAAGCAAAGAGGATTGTTTGGCTTTGTTTTCGCTGCTTCTTGGGAAATATGCGGAAGAAAGCGACGAGATTTGGCTTGCGGAAAATTTTAAGTATGAGGACGGCTTGAAGCTGCTGCCCGTTTTGAAGGAACGCAATTTGACGGTGGCAAAGGAACGCTTGCCGTTGGACGGCGGAATGCGATTGAAGGGAAAAATCTGCGACAAGGATTTGTCCTTCGGGGCATTGCTTGCCGCGGATCGGGAAAAGCACCAAGCGGCGTTGGCGGCAAAGCTGTTTTAAGTTGGTTTTTGAATAGGTTTGGCTGGTTTTAGCCGTGATTGCCCCGAACGTGGGGCGTGGAGATGGGTATGGCATTGGAAGTGACATATACGAACGGCGTGATCGCCGCAAGAGAAAAATTCTTGTTAAAAGAAAAAATCTTCCGCTTTTCGGAAATGAGCGCGGAGGACGCTTTTCGCGCGTTGCAAGAAAGCGGCTTTGGCGGCGGCGTGACGGTAGAGAGCGTTTACGAATATGAAAAGCTGGTTTCGGGCGAGGAAGCGGCTTTGGATTCGTTTATTGCCGAATACGCGCCGTCGGGCGTGGAGAGAAGTTATTTTCTTGCCCCGCGTGATTTCCACAACGGAAAAGCCCTTTTGAAAGCGGCAAGCCTTGACGAAAACACGGATAAATTACTTGCGCCCGAAGGGGAAATTTCCGTTAAGGCGTTGGGAAAAGCCGTAAAAGAGGGGGATTTTTCCTCTATAAAAGCGCAAAACGAACCCCTTTACGGCGTTTGCAACGAGATTTTTGCGGCGATCAATGAAGGGGAAATATCGGGGGCGCAAATCGGCGAAGCGTTTGAGAAGGCAAAATATGCCTACTTGTTGAAGCGGTGCAGGGGAAACGGGACTCTTAAAAAGCTGTTGCGGACGAGGATAGATATGCAAAATCTATTGACGGCGTTCCGCGTGGGCGAGTTGGATTCGTTTGAAGATAAATTTATCGAAGGCGGGTATTTAAAGAAGGAGCAATTTGCGCCGTTGTTTTCGTTGGATACGGAAAAGGCGGAAAAATCCTTTCAAAACACGCAATATCGCGGGTTTGTTGGAAAATGCGTTCAGGCGAAGCGAAAGGGCTTGCCGACCGTAGAAGCGGAGAGGGAATTTGCCTCTTTTGAAAGCGCGTTTTTCTATGAAAAACGGTACGAGCTGGAACGCAACCTGCCCTTTGTGTATTACGTGTTCCGTCGCAGGGCGGAGATTGCGAACGTGCGAATCGTGTTCGCTTGTCTTTTGGCGGGTGTGAGTGAAGGCGAGATCAAAAGACGGCTGCGCGCGGTATAACGGGCGAAAAGGACGGTGCGAAGATGATAGGTAAGACGGCGATCGTCGGCGACGGCGACGGGATTATGGTATTTAAAGCGGCGGGGGTGGCTACGTTTCCTGCCGAGGATGAAAAAAAGGCGCGGGAAGTTCTGCGAAAGATCGCGAAGGAATATCAAATTATTTTCTTGACTGACGATCTTGCGGCGAAGCTGGGGGATTTTTTGAAGCGGTTTGACGAAGCTCCTTATCCCGTGGTGATTAGTATTCCTTCCAAAAACGGAGAATCGGGGTATGGGATCGGCGTTTTGAAGGACGCGATGGAACGCGCGCTGGGCGTGGATATTTTGTTCCATAGGGATTAAAAAGGGCAAAAATGAAGGAGTACGCCGCTTGAACGGCGGCGGAGAAAATGAGGATAAAGATTATGGCAGGTAAGACGGTAAAAATTTCTGGACCTTTGATTATTGCGGAGGGCATGGCGGACGCGAAGCTGTACGACGTTGTACGTGTGTCCGATAAGGGCTTGGTTGGCGAAATTATTGAATTGCGCGGCGACAAGGCGTCTATTCAGGTATATGAAGAAACCTCGGGGTTGGGACCCGGGGAGGACGTAATTTCTACGGGTGAACCCCTTTCCGCTGAGCTTGCGCCCGGTTTGATTACGGGGATTTTCGACGGGATTCAACGTCCGTTGAGTACTCTGTATTTTAAATACGGCGACCGAATTTCGCGCGGGGTATCCGTCAACAATCTGGACAGAGAGAAAAAATGGCTGTTCCAGCCTTGCGTAAAGGTGGGCGACGAGGTGCAAGAAGGGGACGTTTTGGGCGTCGTTGCTGAAACGGCCATCGTTGAACATAGAATTTTGGTGCCCAACGGCGTAAGCGGGAGGGTGGTTTCCGTCGCCGAAGGCGAATATACGATTGAAGAAACGGTTGCCGTTATTCGGGCAGAGGACGGGGAAAAGTCCGTTTGTATGCTGCGTAAGTGGCCCGTAAGAAAGGGACGTCCGTATAAGGAAAAGCTTAATCCCGACAAGCCGATGGTGACGGGGCAGCGGGTTATTGATACTCTGTTTCCTATCGCGAAAGGGGGTGCGGCGGCTGTACCTGGGCCGTTTGGCAGCGGAAAGACGGTCGTGCAGCATCAGCTGGCAAAATGGGCGGACGCGGATATTATTGTTTACGTTGGTTGCGGCGAGCGCGGCAATGAGATGACGGACGTTTTGAACGAGTTTCCTGAACTGAAAGACCCGAAAACGGGCGAGCCGTTGATGAAGCGTACCGTGTTGATTGCAAACACTTCGGATATGCCCGTGGCGGCGCGGGAGGCGTCCATTTATACAGGGATCACGATTGCGGAATATTTCCGCGATATGGGGTACAGCGTGGCGATTATGGCGGATTCGACTTCGCGTTGGGCGGAGGCGTTGCGTGAGATGAGCGGCCGTTTGGAGGAAATGCCCGGGGATGAAGGGTACCCTGCCTATCTTGCCAGCCGTTTGTCTGAGTTTTACGAGCGCGCGGGGATTGTGCGGATTTTGGGGCAGGAAGAAAAAATCGGCGCGGTTACGGCGATCGGCGCGGTTTCCCCTCCGGGCGGGGACATGAGCGAGCCCGTTTCGCAGGCGACCTTGCGTATCGTTAAAGTGTTTTGGGGGTTGTCGTCCGCGCTTGCGTACAAGCGGCATTTCCCTGCGATTGATTGGTTGATTAGCTATTCGCTGTATGCGGAAAAGATGAAGGATTGGTACGACGAAAACGTCGGGAAGGAATTTTTGGAATACCGTCAGTTTGTGATGACGATTTTGCAAGAGGAAGCGGCGTTGGACGAGATCGTGCGGTTGGTCGGCGTGGATGCGCTGTCTCAAAAAGACCGATTGACGATGGAAACGGCGAAGATTGTGAGAGAGGATTATTTGCATCAAAACGCGTTCCATGAGGTGGATACCTTTACCTCTATGCAAAAGCAGAGGCTGATGTTGAAGCTGATTTTTGAATTCAACCGTTTGGCGGGCGAAGCGATTGCCTCGTTTGCCGATTTGGATGATATTTTGGCTTGTCCTTGCAAGGAAATGATTGGGCGCGCAAAATATATCACCGAGGAAAAGCTTGCTGATTTTGACGGCATTTTTGCCGCGATGAACGAGCAGTTAAAAGCGCTTGCCGTAGGAGGAGAAGAGGATGTTTAAGGAATACAAGACGATCCGCGAAGTGGTTGGCCCGTTGATGCTGGTGGAAGGCGTCGAAGGGGTTACGTATAACGAATTGGTGGATATTGTCAACTCTAACGGGGAAATTCGGCAAGGGAAGGTGTTGGAAATTAACCGTGACAAGGCGGTGGTGCAGTTGTTTGAAAGCTCGCAAGGGCTGCAAATTTCGGGCGCGCGGGCGCGCTTTTTGGGGCATAGTCAAGAGCTGGCTGTTTCCGAGGATATGCTGGGGCGGGTGTTTGACGGTATGGGGAATCCCCGTGATGGCGGCGAGCCAATTATTCCCGAAAAGAAATTGGATATCAACGGCGAGCCGATTAACCCTGCCGCGCGGGATTACCCCAACGAGTTTATTCAAACGGGGGTTTCGGCGATCGACGGGCTGAATACGTTGGTTAGAGGGCAAAAGCTGCCCGTATTTTCGATGAGCGGTTTGCCGCACGCGGAGCTTGCCGCGCAAATCGCACGTCAAGCGAAGGTGAGAAGCGGCGATTGTAAGTTTGCCGTTGTATTTGCCGCGATTGGGATTACCTTTGAGGAAGCGCAATATTTCGTGGACGATTTCAAACGGACGGGGGCGATCGAGCGTACCGTTCTGTTTACCAACCTTGCAAACGACCCTGCGGTTGAGCGTATCGCTACGCCGCGTATGGCGTTGACCTGCGCCGAATATTTGGCGTTTGAAAAGGGTATGCACGTTCTCGTTATTATGACGGATATTACCAACTATGCCGAGGCGTTGCGCGAGGTGTCGGCGGCGCGGCGAGAGGTGCCTGGGCGTAGAGGCTACCCCGGGTATTTGTATACCGACCTTGCTAGCTTGTACGAGCGCGCGGGGCGTATCCGCGGCAAGGAAGGGTCGATTACGCAGATTCCTATTTTGACTATGCCGGAGGATGATAAAACGCACCCCATTCCTGACCTGACGGGGTATATCACGGAGGGGCAAATTATTTTGTCGCGTGATTTGTACAAAAAAGGCATAAATCCCCCCATCGACGTTTTGCCGTCGCTGTCCCGTTTGAAGGACAAGGGGATTGGGAAAAACAAGACTCGCGAGGACCACGCGGACACCATGAATCAGCTGTTTGCGGCGTATGCGCGAGGGAAGGAGTGTAAAGAGTTGTCTGCAATTCTTGGTGAATCGGCTTTGTCGGATACGGATAAGCTGTACGCAAGGTTTGCCGAGGAGTTTGAAAAGCAATACGTTAAGCAGGGCTTTGAGAAGGAAAGAGGGATAGAAGAAACGCTGGATCTCGGTTGGGAACTGATGAAAATTTTGCCCCGTAGCGAGTTGAAGCGTATCCGTACGGAGTATATCGACAAGTATTTAGGCGAATAAGGATAGACAGAATGGCTAGATTGAACGTAAATCCAACGCGAATGGAACTTAAAAAACTGAAAGCGCGGCTTTCGACGGCGGTCCGTGGGCATAAGCTGCTGAAAGACAAGTCGGACGAGATGGTGCGGCGGTTTTCCGTGATCATTCGTGAATGTAAACGACTTCGCGAGGAGGTAGAGCGCGGTTTGTCGGCGACGTTGAGGCAATTTTCCGTTGCCCGTGCGGTGACGCCTGCCTTTGAGGCGGAAACGGCGTTTTTGATGCCGACTGCGAAGGTTCGCTTGGAGTGCGAGGTGGAGAGCATTATGGGCGTGGAAGTACCTACCGTGCGGGTGCAGGAGGAAACGCAGGGGCAGGGCTTGCCGTATGCGTATTCGGAAATCACTTCCGAAGTCGATCAATCGGTGCTGATGGCAAGCAGGCTGTTGCCGAAAATGGTACAGCTGGCGCAGACGGAAAAGGCGGTGCGGCGGCTGGCTGACGAGATCGAACGTAACAAACGGCGGGTAAACGCGTTGGAATACGTTATGATTCCGCAACTGCAAGAAACCATCAAATATATCAAAGACAAACTGGACGAAAACGAACGCGCGGCTGTCGTGCGGTTGATGAAGGTAAAAAGCAAAGCGCAATAAAAAGGAGAAAAGATTATGTTAAAAAACGTACCGAAAATTGTTAGTCCTACTCTGTTAAAGATTTTATGCGAAATGGGGCATGGGGACGAAATTGTGATTGCAGACGGGAATTTCCCCGCTGAAACGATGGGGCAACGGGTTGTTCGTGCGGACGGGCTGGACGGCGTGAAGATGTTGGAAGCGGTGCTGTCGCTGATTCCGTTAGACACCTATGCGGAAGAAAATTTTATGCTGATGAATACGACGGCGGGAGATCCAACCCCTGAAATTTGGGCGGAATATTCGGTGGTGGCTACTTCGTTGGACGACAACGTGCGGGAAAAGAAGCTGGAACGGTTTGCCTTTTACGAGCGTGCAAAGAACGCTTACGCCGTGATCGCGACGGGCGAAGAACGTATCTATGCAAATATTATTTTGAAAAAAGGCGTCATTAAGTAAGCTTGAAAAGCCCCTCGATTGGTCGAGGGGCTTTTTTATTCCGTTTTTGATAAATTATTTTTCGTCTAACGCCTGTTTGATCGTATGCGTGTATTCGGTGGGGGTCAGGCGTTCGTATTTTTTAAAGAGCGCGGTGAGGTAGTGGACGGAGGACATATTCATCATCTCTGCAATTTGCGTCAGCGAATAGTTCTTTTTGCGAAGAAGGCGTTTGGTGTGTTCGATGCGGAGGGTGTTTAAATAATCGACGATCGTTTTGCCGTAAACCCGCTTAAATTCGCGCGAGAGGGTGGTTTTGTTTGTGCCGAACAGGAAACAAAGCTCCGCTACGGAAATTTTTTGGGTGAAGTTTTCGTCTAAATATTCCTTAACGTGTTCCACCTGCGAATCGTCTATGCGGACGGTTTGCGTTTCCGTATTGCCCCCCCGCAGGCATTTAATAAGAAAAATTTGCAGATAGTTTTTGATTAGCTGATCCGCGCCGAAGGCAAAATCCGCCCGCTTTTTCATATCCGTCACGTTGGGGACGTTGTAGGGGGGCAGATAGACCGTGCGCGCCTCTTTGATGATTTCCGCAAGCATTTTTTGAAGCTCGGTAGAGAGCTGCAACGGGGCGTAGGTCAGCCGCTCGATTTGGGGAGAAAAACACTCGAACCCGATAATAATCACGTTGGGTGCGCCGTCTTTTCCGCAGGCCAGGGCGTGCGTTTGGTTGGCTCCGTGCACGATCATTTGACCTTGCTGTAACGCGCCTGTGTAATGCTCTGATTTGATAGAAAGACTGCCGCTATCGACGTAAAGCAGCTCGCAAAAGGCGTGAAAATCGCCGTTTGTTTGGTAGTTGGGCGTAAACTCGAAATAATGAATATTCGCCAAACGATTGACGACGATTTCCTCTTGAAAGGGTTTTAAAATAAACTGCATACTACCACCGAAATTTTAAATTTATTTACGATATTGTACCATAAAAGAGTGCGTTTGTAAAGCGGTGGGAATAAAAATTTTTTATTTTTTCCAAATTTTAGAGGCTTTGCGGGGGTTGGGTTTTTGGTGGAAAACGGCAAAAAGCGGTATAAAACGCGCGAAAAAGGCAAAAATTCCTTAAAAAAGAAATGAAAAAGATATTTTCAGGCGCGCAAACGGTTGACAAGGCGCGGGCGTTCTTTGTATAATAGGCATACAAAAAAATTCGAAAAGGAGAAATAATATGAAAAAAATTATTTGCAAGAAGGTGTACGACACGGAAACCTCTACGCTTATCAAGAAATTCACGGTTGGTTGTTTTGGCGATCCCAACGGGTACGAGGAGAGCTTGTATCAGACGGAAAGCGGTTCGTTTTTCCTTTATACGAACGGCGGCGAATCCAGCAAATATCCCACTGAGAACATTACCAGAATGGGCGCGGATAAGAAAAATGCTTGGCTGAAAGATCACGAATAAGCAAAAAAAGAAAACGCTTCGCTGTATGCGAGGCGTTTTACCGTTCTGCCCGACGCCAGTCGGGGATAGTTACAAAAAAACTGTGCGATCCTTTTTTGCCGTAGCCTACCGAAGCGGAAACGCCGCAGGTGACTCCTTCAAAGCTACCTTATGGCACACGCAAAAATCCGCTTAGTGCTGCTACATTCCTGTCCTGACACGGTTCACGGCATTACGTTGCATAAGACCTTGCGATCAACGTTCCTTACGGCGCGCGGCCTTCCATAGACTTCGTCGAGAAAGGCTTTCGGCTCTGTATAGCGGATTTCAGATAAAGGGTGCCGCTAGCTCCCCACCTACGCACAGCCATATTATTATACACCATTTTGCGAGGGAAAGCAACCGTTTTTGAAAGGAAATATTTTGTTAATGGCACAGTTTTTGTCAAAGCGTCCCGAAAAACGGGCGAAAGCGTTGACAAACCCGTTCAAAAGGCGTATAATGAATGAGGAAAAAAGGAGATTGAATATGAGTGAAAATTGTTCGCATAACTGTTCGTCGTGTTCGTCTAACTGCTCTTCGCGCAAAGCGGAGAGTATGTTGAAGGAACCGCATAAGGAATCTAACGTGAAAAAAGTGATTGCCGTCGTTTCGGGCAAAGGGGGCGTGGGGAAGTCGATGACGACTGCGTTGCTTGCCGCGTACGCGCAACGGCAAGGAAAGTCTGTCGGCGTGATGGACGCCGATATTACGGGGCCGTCTATTCCGCACATGTTTGGGCTGACCGAGCGCGCAACAGGCAGCGAGGCGGGGATTGATACCGTTTTGTCGCCGTCGGGTATGCAGCTGATGTCTATGAATTTGCTGTTGGATGACGCGACGACGCCCGTGATTTGGCGGGGTATGGTCATTTCTGGGACGGTGATGCAGTTTTGGACGGACGTCGTTTGGAAGGACGTCGATCTTTTGTTTATTGATATGCCTCCCGGAACGGGGGACGTGCCTTTAACCGTTTTTCAAAGCATTCCCATTGCGGGCGTCGTGATTGTGACTACGCCGCAGGATCTTGTCAAAATGGTGGTGGAAAAGGCGGTAAATATGGCGAATATTATGCACGTACCCGTGTTGGGTTTGGTGGAGAATATGAGCTATTTACAATGCCCTGATTGCGGTAAAAAAATAGAGGTGTTTGGGCGAAGCAAAGCAAACGAAATTGCAGCGGAGTACGGGATTCCTGCGGTGGCGAAGCTGCCGTTGGACGCGCAAATTTCCCGCCTTGCGGACGAAGGACGGATAGAAGATTATCAAACGGACGCGTTGCAAGAGGTGTTTGCCGTCATTGAAAAGGCGGAACGGAAAAACGGAAAGGAAAACGAATAAAAGCATATTAGGAAAGGAGTTCGCGGCTGTTGTTTAGCCGCGGATTTTTTTGGTGAAATTTACCTGAAAATTTTGAAAAGGGTATTGATTTTGGACGGCGGGTATGGTATAATAAAGACGTAAAGAAAGAGGGGGCTTTGTATGACCATTAGAAAGGACGTTGACGGGCAAATTCGCTTTGAAGAAGGGGAAGCGCCTACCGCCGAGTTTGTGCGCGAATATATGCGGCTGAAACCCTTATATTCGGGCGCGTTGAAAACTGCGTGTTCGAAATTTGAGATTTTGGACGACGAGTTTAGTATGATTCAGGGGCACGACCCCATTCACAGCATAGAGCGACGCTTGAAAACGGTGGAAAGCGCGTATGAAAAGCTGAAAAGGCGGGGCTTTGAGCAGACTCCGCAAAATTTGAAGATGATCAACGATATTGCGGGGGTGCGGGTAGTATGCACCTATATTGAGGATATCTACGATATCGCGCGGGTATTTTTGAACCAAAACGGCGTTCGGTTGATTCAGAGAAAGGATTACATAAAAAATCCTAAGCCCAACGGGTACAGAAGCTTGCACTTGATTGTGGAAATGCCCGTTTCGCTGTCCGCGATTCAGATGGGCGTGCCTGTGGAGATTCAGCTTAGGACAATTTCAATGAATATGTGGGCGAGCCTCGAACACGAGGTGTCCTACAAGGTGAACGAGGATTTGTTGGATTCGTACAAAGCCGAATTGAAGGCGTGCGCGGACGATTTGTTTGCCGTGGAAGAAAGAATGCAGGGGATTTGTCAGCGCATACGGCGGCAGCCGTGATGGATTCTGCCGCGTAAGCGGTAAAAAGGAAGCGTTTTATAACCGCGCGGGCGCAACGGGATCGTGACGAAGCTGCGTGGATACAAAGGAAGAAAATGGGGTATCGGGCGGAGAAAATTGAACAGGAAAGACGGTCAAAGAGGATAAAAATTATCCTCTTTACTTTGCTTTCGGCGGTTGTCGTTGCGGTGTGCCTCTTTTCCTTTTACTGTATGTCCGCGGAGAGCTGGAAGTTTCGGTTTAATCTGCCTGAAATTTCAGCGAGAAAGGACGGGGAGCTGCGGATTCATTTTATCGACGTGGGGCAAGGGGATTCGACCTTGATTGAGTTTCCCGACGGGAAAGTGGCGTTGATTGACGGCGGAAACGGCGGGGACGTGGAAACGAAGTCGTTGATGAGGTATTTAAACGCGTTGGGCGTCGAACGGATAGACGGTATGGTTGCTACGCATGCGGACGTCGATCATTGCGGCGGTTTGGCGACGGTGTTGCGGCTGAAAGAGGTTGTGCGGGCGTACGTTCCTGTGGTGGAAAACCCGACGAACGTGGCGGGGTATGCGGATTTTTATAGGCGGCTTTGTGAAAGCGATTGCAAAAAGACGGTCAACGCGCGCGGCGTTTGTCTTTCGAGAGAGGGCCAATATCCCTACAAAGCGGTGTTTTTGTATCCCTATTCTTTGGACGTGGAGTCGGGGGAAGGAAACGGCGAAAATGAGGATTCGGCGGTGATTTGGCTGGATTATTGCGGGGTTAGCGGGATTTTTTGCGGAGATATTGACAGCGATGTTGAAAGGCTGTTGATGCGGGACGACGGGTTGGGTGCGTTTGATAAATGGGGTGTAAAACTGTCCGAAACGGAGATTTTGAAGGTGGCGCATCACGGCGGCGCGAGTTCTACTTCGGCGGCGTTTGTGAAATATTTAGGCGTACAATCGGCGGTTATTTCCTGCGGGAAGAACAACGGCTATGGGCATCCTTCGTCCAACGTATTGGGCGTTTTGAAAAACGCGGGCGCGGATACGTATCGAACGGACGAGGTGGGAAGTGTGATGATTGCGATAAAGCCTGACGGCGCGTATCAGGTGGAAGCGGTTGGAGGACGGGAAAGCGGGTAGGATAGTTATGAAAAAACCGACGGGCGCATAGCGCTTGCCGTCGGTTTTTTATAAAGAAATAATCCCCCAAACGGTGGCGCTTGGGGGATTGATCGTTATTTTTTGACGTCGGTTGCGTGCAGGTTTTGCGGGTCTTTGGGGATAGTCATTTGTTTGAAATTTCCGTAAACCTCGTTGATCTTGCACGAATAGGAGAAGGTCGTTTTATATTCTTTTAAAATCTTCATAAATTCGCCGACTTGACGTTTTCTGACAATGCACACAAGCAACGTTTTGTCTGTATGGGTGTACATGCCTTTTGCGTGGATAGAGGTGACGCCTCTGCCTAATTTTGCCATCAAAACGGTTGCTAATTCTTCCGCGTTGTCGGTGACGATCTCGAATTTGTAGCCGCTTTTTAAGCCTTGCAACATAAAATCGACCACCAAATCGGAGATGAAGATGTTGCACAGGGTAGAGATGACGGCGTTTGCGCCCGAATTATATACGAACAGTGCCAACCCGACAACCGAGGAATCGAGTGCAAAGGACACCCAAGCAAGATTGCTTTCGGGTTTATAATGTTTAATCAGCGCCGAGATAGCGTAGGTTCCGCCCGACGCGCCGAAGCGGCGAAGCATTAAGGAAAAGCCGAAGCCCGAAATCACGCCCACGCCGATCGCCGCAAACACGACGTTGTTGCCCTCGGCATAGTATTGTCCGCTGTCGCTGTATGCGCCGTAATAGGGCAAGCCGTACGCTTTGTTGAGGTATTTGAAAAGAAAGAGTAAGCCCGATTGAAAAAGCAAGTAAATCAGTAGAATGACTCCGATTTTTTTCTTTACCTTTAAGGCGACCAACAAGAAAATGGGGGCGTTAAAGGCGACCATCAAACCACTCATCCATACGGTGACGTCGCCGCCCGTTTTGTTGGCGATAAAGGAACCGATAATAGAGGCGAAGCCCGTCACGCCGCCGGGGGCGAAATGGTTATAGTTTGAAAAATAGAAAAGGGACGATGATACCAACAATGCGGCAATAAAGCAAACGGCAAGGTCGATCAAAAGAGTTTTTGCCGTGTTTTTTGCGTTGGCGTTTTGTTGGTTAGGTTGTTGCGTTTGCGCGTTGGTTTTCTGTTGTGGGAGTTCTTCTGATTTCATAACGTTTTTTCCTCTTAAAAAGTTATTATTATCATAATACTTTTCGTTCATAAAAGCAAGCGTTTTAAGCTTGCTTTTTGAGAAAGGGATAAAAAAGTGGAAAAAGTTTTTTAAGGTTAAGGAGTAAAAATGATAAAAAGGATGGGGCAGGTATTGATTGAATGGTTAATCGGGCGGATTTTCGGAGGAGATTTTTGAGAGTGCGGTGAGGATTTTCGTCTTTCTTTGTTGGGCAAGAATAGAAAGCCGTTCTACTTCTTCGACGGCGTTGGGTGCGGTTACGCGCAGGGAGGAAAAGCGGATTTCGCTGTTTAAAAAGTCGGGAAGCGGCGTGGTGGGGGCTTTGCTGTCAAGGGTGAAGGGGGTGTTGGGATTTGTACGGCGTAAGGGGTCGTATCTGTACAAATGCCAATGTCCGCAATCGACGGCGCGTTTCTGTTCGGCTTGTGAATTTTTCATTTCTAAGCCCTGCGCAATACAAGGAGAATAGCAAATGACAAGGGAGGGGCCGTGGTAGCTTTCCGCTTCTTGGAGTGCCTTTAACAGCTGAGCTTGGTCGGCGCCCATCGCACATTGGGCGACATAGACGTAGCCATAAGAAAGGAAGGGCAAACCGAGGTCTTTTTTGGCGAGCCGCTTGCCTTGCAGGGCGAATTTTGCCACCGCGCCAAGAGGGGTGGCTTTGGAAACTTGACCGCCCGTATTGGAATACGTTTCGCTGTCTAACACCAGCACGTTGACGTTTTCGCCCGACGCCAGCACGTGGTCAAGCCCGCCGTAGCCAATATCGTACGCCCAGCCGTCCCCACCGACAATCCAGACGGATTTTTCGGAGAGGCAATCCGCTTGCGCGAGAATTTCTTGCACTTCTTTTTCCTGCTTTTTGGCGGTTAAAAGGGGCAGGAGCTGGGCGGTTGTCTCCTTGCTTTTTATGACGTTTGAAAAGGAGTTCGACCAAGCTTCTATCGCATTTTTCAGCTGAGTAGAGGCGGTTTTTTCGTAGCGTTGCAGCTGGGCGCGGAGCTGATTGCGGCGCGCGTTGTATGCAAGGCGAATCCCCAAGCCAAATTCGGCATTGTCTTCAAAAAGGGAGTTTGCCCAAGCGGGGCCGTTGCCGTTGCTCGTTTTGGCGTAAGGGCAGGTGGGGAAGGTTCCGCCGTAGATAGAGGAGCAACCCGTGGCGTTGGCGATAATCATATCTTCTCCGAATAGCTGAGTGAGTACCTTGATATAGGGCGTTTCGCCGCACCCTGCGCATGCCCCTGAAAATTCGAACAGAGGGGTGCGGAATTGTGAACGCTTGACGGCAGGCATTTTTTCAAGAATGGCTTGCGGAGGAGGGGAGATCATGCGAGAAAATTGCCAGTTGCTTGATTCTTGCTCGGCGATTTCTTCGGCTTTTTTCATATTGAGTGCAAGCTTGCTTTCGTCAAGAGGCGCGTTGTTCTTTTCGGCGGTGGCAACCGCTTTACGGTTAGCGGGGCAAACCTGCGCGCAGACTCCGCACCCCATACAGTCTTGCGGGGAAAGCTGAATCTTGAAACGGTAGCCGTTTGCTTGCAGAGCGGGTTTGGTGGGAAAGTTGTCGGGGACGGTTACGTCTTCCGTCAATAAAACGGGGCGAATACACGCGTGCGGACAAACAAAGGAGCATTGTGTGCATTGAATACAGTTTTCTTGTTGCCAACGGGGAAGGAAAAGGGCGACTCCGCGTTTTTCGTGCTTTGCCGTATCTGTCGGCACGCTGCCGTCCGCTGAGAAAGCGGAAACGGGCAGCTGATCGCCGCGAAGGTCGCGGATAGGGATTGCCACTTCGTCAAAAAAGGGATCGCCCGTACGCATGGACGGGGCGGCGCAGGTGGTAAGCTCGGCGGGGATGGCGGGGTCGGGTTCCTGATTCCAAGACGCGGGAATGGGGATTTCGAGTAGCGCGTTTTTTGCTTCGTCAATCGCGCGCAAATTTGCCTCCACCGTCCGTTGTCCCTTTTTGGAAAAACGGGATTTTACGGACTCTTTTAAAAGGGCAAGAGAGTGATTTGTGGGGATCAGGTACGCGTTCAAGGTAAAAAACGCCGTTTGCAGGACGAGGGACGTTTTGCCTGAAATTCCGCAATTTCGGGCGATTTCGTCGGCGGCGATAACAAATAGATTGGCCTTCTTTTCCGCAAGCGTTTTGCGAGCGTGTGGGGGGAGCAGCTGTTCAAGCTGTCGCGCGTTTTTGGCGGGCGAGTTTAAGAGAAATACGCCCCCTTCTTTTAGCTGGGAGAGCATATCGTAGCGACGGACGTACGCCGCCGAATGGCAGGCGATAAAATCCGCTTCCTCAATGAGATAGGGGGATTTGATTTGGTTGGGGGAAAAGCGCAGGTGGGAAATGGTGATTCCACCTGATTTTTTAGAGTCGTAAACGAAATATGCTTGCGCGTACAGATCGGTGTGCGCGCCGACCAGCTTTGCCGTACTTTTGACGGCACTGACGGTGCCGTCTGAACCGAACCCGTAAAATTTGTACGCACGTTCCTTTGTCGAGAGGTGGACGGGGTTTTCAAGCGGTAAAGAGGTGTGCGTTACGTCGTCAACGATCCCTACGGTAAAATGGTTTTTTAGCGTTTCGCTTTGCAGGTTTTTGAAAATTGCCCCTACCATGGTCGGGGTGAACTCCTTAGAACCTAAACCGTATCTGCCTCCGATAACGGTGACGTTGGCGCGCTTGCGTTCCTTTAAAAGAGCGCAAATATCGGTGTATAAAGGTTCGCCGACGGAGCCTGATTCTTTCGTTCTGTCCAAAATAGCCAGCCGCTTGCAGGCGGCGGGCAGGGCGGACAAAAAGGCGTCAGCGGAAAAGGGACGATAAAGACGAACCTTGATCAAGCCGTAGCGCGACCCTTGTTTGTCGGCGCGAATATATTCTTCTATGGTTTCGGTGGCGGAGCCCATGGCGACGATGACGGATTCGGCGTCGGGATCCCCGACGTAATCAAACAGCTTATACGTGCGGCCGACGTGCTTGGAAAAGACGTTCATTACTCGTTGCACGATGGCGGGGGCGTTTTCGTAAGCGGGGTTTGCGCGCTCGCGATTTTGAAAAAAGACGTCGGGGTTTTGCGCCGTGCCGCGTTGCACGGGGTGTTCGGGGTTTAGACTTCGGGCGCGGAAGCGCGCAAGATCTGATTCAAAGTTCAGCTCTTGTAAAATTGGGGACAGCTCTTCATAGCCGTTCTTCTCGTCGAAGATTTGCGCGGTTGACAGCTCGTGCGAGGTGCGGAAGCCGTCGAAAAAATGCAAAAACGGTAACGAGGTTTTGTAGGCGGCAAGGTGGGAGGTTACGGCAAGATCGGCGCTTTCCTGCACGGAGGCGGAACAAAGCATTGCCGCGCCTGTTTGCCGACACGCCATTACGTCCGAATGATCGCCGAAAATGCAAAGTGCGTGGGTAGCGATTGAGCGCGCCGCGACGTGAACGACGGTGGGTAGCAGCTCGCCCGCCAGCTTGTAAAGGTCGGGCAGCATCAAAAGAAGCCCTTGCGACGAGGTGAAGCTGACCGTCGCCGCGCCTGCGGAAAGTGCGCCGTGCAGCGCACCTGCCACTCCGCCTTCCGATTGCATTTGAACGGTTGCCGTTTTTTCTCCGAATAGATTTTTTCTGCCTGCGGCAGACCATTCATCTACGCATTCTGCCATGGGGGAAGAAGGGGTGATGGGGTAGATAACCGCCAGCTGTGAAAAGGCGTATGCGGCGTGCGCCGCCGCGGCGTTGCCGTCGAGAATGACTTTTTTCATAAATGATACTCCTTGAAGGGATAGATTTTTATGGGAGGATTGTTCCCGTATTGCTAAAAAAATAAACAAAAAAGGGCAAAAAAGAAAAATTTTTCCGTCAGCGCACAGAATTTCACCTCATTTTCATTGTATTCGGCAAAGAAATTTGTTATAATAATAGAAAAGAAATGACAGTATGCGCGCGTTTTTTGCGCGACGTCGAGAAAAAGGAACGCAGATGGAAGCCATTAAATTTGAAAACGTAAGTTTTTCATACGACTCTGACGAGGTGGAGGAAGGACAAGCCGCCGTTTTTTCGGAGGAGCGGATTTTTGCCTTGAACGGGGTGGATTTTACCGTCAACGAGGGGGAGTTTGTCGCTGTTTTGGGACACAATGGCAGCGGGAAATCGACCCTTGCTAGGCTGGTAAACGGTTTGTTGACCCCTTCTTCGGGGGAGATTACCGTTTTGGGACTGGACGCAAAGGAGCCTAAAAACCTGTTTGAGATTAGAAAGCAGGTGGGCATCGTTTTCCAAAACCCCGACAACCAGATGGTGGCGTCTATCGTCGAGGACGACGTTGCGTTCGGCCCTGAAAATATCGGGTTGTCGCGCGAGGAGATTGGACAGCGCATTTCTTTTGCTCTTTCTTCCGTGGCGATGGAGGAATACCGAGGTAGCACGCCTTCCCGTTTGTCGGGTGGACAAAAGCAACGGATTGCGATTGCGGGCGTGTTGGCGTTGAAGCCGAAAATTATGATTTTGGCCGAATCGACGGCAATGCTGGATCCGCGCGGTAGAAAAGAGGTGATGGAGGTCGTTTTACGGCTGAATCGCGAAGAAAAAATTACCGTTTTGCTGATTACGCATTATCCAGAAGAAGCGATGCTTGCCGATCGGGCGATCGTGATGAACCGCGGCGAGATTGTGATGGAAGGAAAGCCGCAGGAACTGCTTTGCCGTGAGGAAGAATTAAAGCGGTACAACTTGACCCTGCCGCGCTCGGTAAAAATTTGCCGTGCGTTGCAAAGGGGGGGACTGGACGTGGCGGATACCTTAATGCCCGAACGGCTGGTTGAGGATTTGGTAAAGGAATTTGAAAAACACGGCGTCGTTGCACCGCAAAAAGAGGATTTGGTGGGGGCAGGTACGCGTTCATTGGAAGATGTCACGGCGTTGGCGCAGGGCGTTGGCGGGGTGTTTTGCGAGAATTTGAATTACGTTTACAATCCCTCGTCACCCTTTGAAACGTACGCGCTGAACGGGGTGGACGTCTGCGTTCCGTCGGGTAGTTTTTTTGGGATTATCGGGCAGACGGGGAGCGGAAAATCGACTTTTGTACAGCACCTTAACGCGCTGTTAAAGCTGCCGACGGCGGAAAAGAAATACAAGACCAAAAAACGCAAGCGGGGCAAGAAGGGCGAAGGGCAAGAAAAACCCACGAGGCTGATAGTCAACGGGTTTGATTTGACGGATAAAAATACCGATTTTCGCGCGTTGAGAAGCAAGGTGGGGATGGTGTTTCAGTATCCCGAATATCAGCTGTTTGCCGAAACGGTGTTTGCGGACGTGGCGTTCGGGCTTAAAAATTTTTCCAAAGAGCCTTTGAAGGACGAGGAAGTGGAAGGGGCTGTGCGCCAGGCGTTGGAAACGGTCGGGTTGGATTTTGACCAAGTGAAAAATAGTTCTCCGTTCGAGCTGTCGGGCGGACAAAAACGCCGCGCGGCGATTGCGGGCGTGATTGTGACGAAGCCTGAAATTTTGGTTTTGGACGAGCCTGCCGCGGGGCTTGATCCGCTTGGCAAAGAAGAAATTATGGCGTTGCTGCATAAGATACACGCCGATTGGTGCAAGACGGTGATTATCGTTTCGCACGATATGGACGAGATTGCCGAAAACTGTACGGGGACGGCGGTGTTTGCGGAAGGAAAGGTTGTGGCGATGACTGATCCCAAGCAGTTGTTTGAAAACGCTTCCCTTTTGGAAGGGCTGGGCTTGGACGTGCCGTTTGCGGCAAAGGTGGCAAGTGCCTTGAAGGAGCGCGGATTTCCCCTTGCTTGCAATTATACGGCGGGCGATCTTGCCGATAAAATTTTGTCCCTTCGTAGGGCAAAGGAGGGGGTACGATGAAAGAAGTTGCATTCGGTCAATATTATCCCTCCGAATCCTTTGTGCATAAATGCGATCCGCGGACGAAGATTTTGTTTTTGATCGGGTATATCGTCGCGGTGTTTTTATCCAATTCCTTTTATGCGTTGGGCGTTTGCGCGACAGTATTTTTGCTGATCGCGATATCGTCTGGCGTGCCTGCAAGAAGCTTGTTGCGCTCGGTAAAAGCCGTGCTGTTTTTGTTGCTGTTTACCGCGGCGTTAAACTTGTTTTTCTATCAAGGGAAAACCGTTTGGGCGGAGTGGTGGATTTTCCGTATTACAAAAGAGGGTGTGATATATTCTATCTTCTTGGCGGTGCGGTTATTCCTTTTGGTGCTTTCTTCTACGATTTTGACGCTGACGACGACGCCCGTGTCCTTGACGGACGGGATTGAAAGCTTATTAAAGCCCTTGAAATGGATTCGGTTTCCCGTACACGAATTGGCGTTGATTATGTCCATCGCGTTGCGGTTTATCCCCATTTTGACGGACGAAACCTCGCGGATTATGAACGCGCAAAAGGCGCGCGGAGCGGATTTTGAGTCGGGTGGGTTGATTAAGCGGATAAAAGCGGTCGTTCCCATTTTGTTTCCGTTGATTATCAGTGCGGTGCGGCGCGCGGAAGAGCTGGGCGCGGCGAAGTCGGAGGCCAAG
>JAZKXM010000095.1:0-25255 GCA_045611585.1 Candidatus Scatosoma sp.
GTCAATTTTCCCGTTCTGCCAACCTGCCAGATCACCCCTTTTAACAGCGTCGTTACCTCTTCCGCCTCGAACTTATACGCCATCGCCCAGCGAGGGAATTTGTCCGTAAAGCCCATTACCTCCCGCACGGCGGGATCGTTCACCTTGATCACCGCGCCGTCCGTCAGCACGTCGATATTTTTGCGCTCTCGCTCGATCTCGTCAACGGCAATCGAAACCTCTTCCGCCGTCTTGCAAACGGCGAAATAGGGAAACACCTTAAAGCCTTCTTTTACCAGAAAATCGTGCGCCTGCTTTTGCGACAGCTCTTCCCCGCCCGACAAATAGTTCACGTCGTAAAAATAGATATCGGGACGGCGTTTTTCCGTCACCTTGGGGTCTAAATTTCTGATCGCGCCCGCCACCGCGTTGCGCGCGTTTTTCAGAGGCTCTGCCGCTGTTTTGTTATATTCGTCCAAAACGGAAAGCCGAATGACAGCCTCGCCGCGCACCTCCAAAACTCCTTGATAGGATATGGTAAGCGGGAAGGATTTGATCGTCAGCACCTGCGCCGTGACGTCCTCGCCTACCACGCCGTTGCCGCGCGTCGTCGCCCGCACAAACTTTCCGTTGTCGTACGTCAGGCAAACCGTCAGCCCGTCGAATTTATATTCTACCGTATAATCCGTTTCGCCGCCCGCCGCCTTGCCGACTCGGGTTAAAAAAGCCGTCAGTTGGTCTTTGGTTACCGACTTGTCCAAGCTGAACAGCCGCGCGATATGCGTATGCTGTTTAAACGCCTTGATCGGCTCGCCGCCGACCCTACGGGAGGGGGAATCGTCATAGATCACGCCGCTTTCCGCCTCTAAACGCTGCAATTCGTCGTACAGCGCGTCGTACTCCTTATCCGAAACGGTGGGGGTGTCCAAGACGTAATATTCGTACGCCCACTTGTTTAAAATGTCCGTCAGCTGTCTTTGTCTGTCCATTGTTTTCCCTTTTCAACCCGTACCTGGGTGCCTCATTTTTAGAAATTTTGCTTATATCACCGTCAACGGAGCCAACGCCGCGGAAAGCTGTTTGATGCCCAAGCCCGCAAACGCTACGTCCAAAATCATATTGCTGCCCGCCCCGCGAACGTTTACAATCGTACCCTTGCCAAATTTGGGGTGCGAAACCTGCACGTTTACCCGAAACGCAGAAAGATCCTTCGTCGGCGCGGTGGGAGATTTAGGCTTTGCCATACCCCCAAACCCCGTCGGCTTTTTCGCCGCGCCGTAGTTTCCCCCGTACGTCGTTCCGCCGTACGAAGAACTGCCATAGGACGAACCCCCGTAAGAGGAATTTCCATAGCCGCCCGACCCGTAAGAACTGCCGTAGGCAGAATTTCCGTAGGACGAATTTCCGCGAGAGGAGCCGTAGCCCGACGCTCCGTATCTATTCGCGCCGTAAGCGGCGTTGCCGTACGATTCGGGATCGTCGTCGCCATAGGTCGCGCCGTAGCCGTTCCCGCCGCCGTAGGTTTTGCCGTAACCGCTTCCGTAGCTGTTGCGCCCGTTATACCCGCCGTAATTTGCGCCGTAGCCGTCGCCATAACCGTAGGCAGGACGTCTTGCCTCGGCGGGAAGCTCTAATTCCGCCGATAATTCTTTCAAAAATTTCGACCGAGCGGAAGGCTCGCGCTTGCCGTACAAATAGCGGCTTTTTGAACGGGTAAGATACAGCCGTTCCTTCGCGCGGGTGATGGCGACGTACATCAGCCGCCGTTCCTCCTCCATATCCTCGTCGCTGCCTGCCGCGCGGGAAACGGGCAAAATGCCATCCTCCATACCCACGACGAACACACAACGGAATTCTAGCCCCTTCACCGAATGAACGGTGGCAAGGGTGACGTAATCGGAATCGTCCATATCGTCCGTATCCGACGAAAGGGTAACTTGGTTTAAATAATCGGTGAGCGTCGCCCCCTCGTTCAGCTTACAGTATTCGTCCACCGAATTGATAAATTCTTCAATGTTCGCGCGTTTGTTGATGCTATCGTCGCTGTCGTCGGCGTACGCCTCCCGCATATGGGTATCCGCGACGATTTGTTTTACCAGCTCGTTGACGGGGGTTTCTTGGCTGTCCAAAATCCATTTTTTGACCAGCGCGCCAAAATCCTTTAACTTTTGTTTGGTCCCGCTTGTAAAATTCAGCTGATCGACGTCCAAAATGGCGTCATAGACGGAAAGCTCCGTTTCGTAGGCGTAATTTTGCAGCGTTTCCACCGTCTTTTGCCCGATCCCCCGCTTGGGGAAATTAATGATACGGGTAGCCGCCTCGCTGTCAAACGGGTTGTTGATCAGCCGCAAATATGCAAGCAAGTCCTTAATTTCCTTCCGCTCGAAGAATTTAAACCCGCCGAACACCTTAAAGGGAATCCCGTCCGCCGTAAATTCTTGCTCGAAAGAGCGGGTGAGCGCGTTGAGGCGCATCAGCACCGCAAAATCGGAAAATTTATACCCGCGTTTCATCAGTCCCGCAATGGTATGCGCGACGAATCTCGCCTCGCCGCTTTCCTCCTCCCCCTCGAACACCTGCGTTTGTTCGCCGTCCGCGTTCTCCGTCCAAAGGGTCTTTTCCTTGCGCCTGCCGTTGTTGCGAATGACCGTATTCGCCAACTTTAAAATGTGTTTTGTCGAACGGTAGTTCCGTTCCAGCTTAAACACCTTCGTCCCCTTAAAATCCTTTTCAAAATGCAGGATATTTTCCAGCTTTGCCCCACGCCAACCGTAGATGGATTGGTCGTCGTCGCCCACCACGAACAGGTTGTTATGCACGGAGGAAAGCAGCTTGACAATTTCGTACTGCACGGCGTTGGTGTCCTGAAACTCGTCCACCAAAATATAGCGGAATTTGCCGCCCAAATATTCGCGCGCGTCCTCGTTGGTGCGCAACAGCCGCCGAGTTTCGTTTAATAAATCGTCAAAATCTAACGAGTTATTTTCGCGCAGGTGCGCGTTGTAACGGCGGTACACCTTTACGATATCGTCTATATCCCGATCGCCCGCGTATTCCTCCGCATAGCGGTCGGGGTCGAAGCCCAGCATTTTGGCGTTAGCGATATGAAATTTTATATTTTTCAACAGCTTTTCGTCGTCGTAATCACATTCCTGAAAGGATTTTTTGATGATGTTATTGCGCTCCGTTTCGCTGTAAATGGAGAAATTGTCCTGTATGCCCACCTCGCCCGCATAAGAGCGCAAAATGCGCACGCACATACTGTGAATAGTACATACCCACATTCTGGAAACGTTGACGATTTTGGAAAGGCGTTCCTTCATTTCGTTTGCCGCCTTGTTGGTAAAGGTGATGGCAAGGATCGCCTCGGGGGGGACTCCCTCGTCCTCTACCAAGTGCGCGATACGGGAGGTAAGCACCCGCGTTTTGCCGCTGCCCGCGCCCGCCAATACCAAAACGGGGCCCTCCGTCTGCATGACGGGCCCTATCTGTTCGTCGTTCAGTTGTTTCAAAATTTCATTCGTTTGACTCATAGCCTAACCATTATACCACTTTGCGGGATTTTTAGCAAGCGTATTCGATAAAATCCCTTCGTCATAAAAGAAAACCGCAAGAAAATCTTGCGGCGGGGTTTTTAATTGTCGCTGTCTAAAACGTCAAATTCGCATTCCTTGCGGAAACGCTCTAAGGCGCGAAGGTATTTTTCGCTTAAAGAAAGGTTGTAACGTTGCTTTTCCTCATACGAAAGAGTTTGATAATACGCCTGATCGGTCAACCTGCCAATCGCGTTGGAGATTTCCCCTTCCTCCAACAAAATCCGTTTTACTTTTTTGTAAAATTCGTCCTCAGGGTCGCCGTTTAACGAGGCGGAAACCCGCTCCATCAAAAAACGCCCCGCCCGCGTTTCGTTGATCCCTTGACGGCGCGCACGTTCCAGCTTTTCCTGTACGTCCTTGCTACATTCCTTCCAAAACCCACTTTTGATCCTCGATTTTGCGCTGCGCGCTAAGCTGCGCAGGGTACGCTTTTGATCTTGCGACATTGTTCTCACCTCTCTTTAACCTTTTTTACTTTTTCAATTCTTTTTACAGCGTTTTCTTCGACTCTTTTCGCCCATAGCCGACTTTTTTCCGCCTTGGGCGACCTTTTTTGCAAACAAAAAAGCCCACGCTGTTTCGTGGACTTTTTCTTTCGTTAGTTTCTGCTTCTCTTTCTGGCAGCTTCGGATTTTTTCTTTCTCTTTACGGAAGGTTTTTCATAAAATTCCTTCTTTCTCAAATCCCCGATGATGCCGTCGCGGGAACACTTTCTTTTAAAACGGCGCAATGCGCTTTCTACGTTTTCGTTTTCACCAACTCTTACCGTGGACATACTTCTCTACCCTCCTTCGCCGATGCATTTATTCTTTACCTCGTAATTATAACAACTTAACCATTTTATGTCAAGCCTTTTTTAGGGGCTTTTCAGGATTTTTTAAGCGAATTTTTGCGAATTTTGCCCATTTGGGTCGAAAGCGATTTTTACCCGTTTACCCGTTCAAAATCCTCTGCGCCGTGCTTGCACCACGGGCATACGAAATCGGCGGGGAGAGGCCCCTCGTGTTCATAACCGCAGATCTTACACACCCATTTTTCAACGCCGCCCGACCCGTTGTTATCAGCCGCGGGCGCGGGTTGCGGTTTGGTTTTGATATTTTCTAAATAATATTCGTAGGTCACGCTTTTATCGTTGGAAAGCACCTTCCCTTCCGTCACCTCGGCAACAAACAAGGTATGCGTGCCGTAATCGTGCGCGCCGACCACCTTCGCCGACAAAAAGGCGTTGGAGCAATCGGGAATATACGTCAAGCCGTTTTCGCTTGTGGGGTATTCCCCCGCCGCAATTTTATCCACATCCCTGCCGCTAGCAAACCCGAACTTTTTAAACACCTCAAAGGGAGTTTTTTCCGTCAAAACGGATACGTTAAAGATCCCCGTTTTGCGAATCATCTCCTCCGTATAATTCGCCTTATTGACGTACACCGTAATCCGTTTCGGGTTGTCGGTGATCATAGAAACGGTGTTTACGATACACCCGTTGTCCTTTCCGTCCTTCGTCGTCAACACAAACAAGCCGTACGTCAGCTTATACATTGCCTCTTTTTCAATCATAGAAAATATCCTCGCTTATTTTTCTTTCGTTTTATGCTTTCCAAAGTCCGTGCAGGTTGCAGTATGCGTACACCGCCTTCACCTTCTCGCCGTCCGCCAACGCAAATACTGCCTCGGGCGCGCCGTCCGCCGAAAAATACTTAATTTCAAACCCGCTTTCCTTTTCCAACAACACCCATTCGATCAGGTGTTCCGCGCTCATGGGATGAGAAACGCTGCCCACCTTTACGGTCACGGCGTTTCCGTTCACTTCTACCACAGGAACGTGCTTTTCCAACGCCCCGTCCTTTTCCCCCGCTTTAATTTGTTTCCAGCCGCACAGCTCCTTTACCTCGTAAACGGGGATTACTCTGCCGCATTTTTCACATTCATAAAATTTAAGTTCCATAATTTGTTTTCTCCTTTTTTATTTTAATAGGATTTAATCCTATTTAATTATAGCAAAGAAATAAAAGACTGTCAACCGAAAAAACGAGGTTTTTTACATTTTTAACCTTTTTGCAGGCAATTTTTTTTGTAAAGGAGTTCGGAAATATACAAATATGCCTCGTTCAGTTCTTCCTCGCGGGAAAAATCGCCCGCATACGCCTCAATCAAAAGGGGGCCGTCAAACCCGACGTCCTTCAAACGGTCAACAAGAAGCGAAAAATCAAAATCCCCTTTCCCCGGGAGGCACATTTTGCCGTCCACCGTTAAGTCGGAGATATGTACGTGAGAGATTTTCTCCCCCATTTCCGTCAAATAATCCTCATACGCAACCCCCGAAAGACGGGCTTGTTTGACGTCCAGCACTCCTTTCAAGGCAGGAGTTTCTTTCGCAATCCTCGAAAAGACGCCAAGACGGTTGTAGGTGGACCATTCGACGTTTTCCAAGCAGACCGTCACTCCGTATTCCGCCGCCGCGGCGCAAATAATTTGCATATTTTCAATCAGCGAAGAAAAATCGTCCCGCGCCCCCGACCGCGCCCCTTTTTTCAGGCGCGCCATACCGTGAAAGGTATAATTTTTACAGCCGAATACGGACATTCCTTCCAGCGCGGTGTACAGCCAACGATAAGCGTCCTCACGCACGCGCGGGTGCTTCGCAAAGAGCTGCGGCTCGAACTGCGTATTTAAAACGTGCGCCGAAAAGAGGTCAAGGTTTCCCTTTACCTTATTCAGCGTTTTGCCGAATTCTTTTCCGTATTCGGAAAACGAAGTCAAAAACACCTCTGCCGTCGTCACGCCCCAACCGTCCATCAGGGGTAATGCGTCTTCGTTGTTGCGCCGCAAAAACAGCGACGCGGTGGATATCCCCGCCTGCATAACAATTCCTTCCTCTTTCGCTTATATGCGCTTTCCGCGATATGCGGGCAAACGCATTTGACAAATCCCTACAATTTTATATACGTTTTGAAAAGGCTTAGCGCACGTAATACACTCGGTTTTCCTTGCGGGGTTTGGTTTTTCCGCCCTCCGTCGCAGGATAGCCGATCACGCAGTTGCCGATCCCTTCGTAATCTCCCTCGATACCCAGCTTTTTAAGCAAGGCTTTCCCCTCGGGCATTTCAAAGGTTTCCTTCGCGCGATGAATCCAGCACGCGCCCAAGCCCAACGCATGCGCCGCAAGCATCATATTTTCCATCACCAACGACCCGTCGTAAAGATAGGTAGGCACACTTTTATCCGCCAGCACGACCAAAACGGCGGGCGCGCCGTAAAAAGGGTCAGTGCGGAAAAAGGGGTCCTTCCCCGCGTTCAGCGCGGACAGTTGATCGCGAGTTTGTTTGTCGGTAACAACCAGCACGATGGGCGATTGCTTATTCAGCCCCGACGGCGCGGCAATCCCCGCCTGCACGATTTGCTCGATCAATTCCTCGGGAACGGGATCGTTTTTATACCCTTTTACGCTGTATCTAGACAAAATGGCGTTTAACGTTTCGTTCATGAATTTTCTCCTTTGTTATATTTCGTAAGGCAAATTTTCCATCGGCACGAACGCCGTTACGGACGGAAACCGCCTTGCCGTTTCTTCCACTAATTTTTCAGCCTTTACCCTGCGGGACACGGGCGGGAATGCGTCGTCGAAATGGTCGGCAAGCACCCGCTTTGGCTGCAATTTTTCAATAAAGGGCATCGCGTATAGGTGCATTTTCGTTCTGCCCTGATAAGGGAACACTAAAAGGTCGCTGTCCGTCGGGTATTCCACCCCTTCCTTCAAGCCCGCCGAACCCAAAATAAACACTCGTTTCTGCCCGTCCGTCACCTCGAAGGCGTACGTTTCGTTCCCTTCCCCCAACGGAAATTTTCTATGCGTTTTGAAAATGGTAAACAAGCCTTTCAGCTTTAACGAATTTTTCACGTTGAACATAGAGGCGAAAGTGTTTGCCGCATTGAAACGGCAATGCACGGCGGGGTATGCCGTCACCCGCAACCGACCGATCCGCACCTCTTCAAAGGGCTCGATTAGCTGTAATTTTCGAAAAGTGCGCGCCGAAAACCCGTTTTCTTTGGCAAGCTTAACGCACTGCGCGCTGCCGTAAACGACGGGCAATCCCGCGTCCGTAAACGCCTGCACGTCGCAAAAATGATCAAAATGCGGGTGCGTGATAAACGCCGCGTTCGCCTCCGACAACGAATCGACGTCCACCGCAGGCAGTTTTTTATTCCTTTTCAAAAAGGGATCGAATAAAATTTTCGTTCCCCCGCTTTCAACGGTGAGGGTCGCCGTTCCGTGCCAAGTGATTTTCATCCGCTATAACTCCTTTTTCATCCAGATATGCGGACAGCCCTCGTCTTGATCCTCGTCGCCGAACGCAAGAAAGCCCTGCTTTTCGTAAAAGGGCTTTGCCTGCACCTGCGCGTGCAGATACGCCTGCCGCGCCCCCTTTTCCTTTAAAAACGCCATCGCCTCTTTCAGCATTTCCGCGCCGATCTTTTTGCCGCGGAATTTCTTTTTTACCGCGATTCTACCGATTAAATAGCCGTTGATTTGGGAATGGAAGTACACCCGACAGGTTCCGACGGCAACTCCGTCCAGCCACGCCAAAAAATGGGTCGCTCTGCCGTCCTCACCGTCAAATTCCTCTTGAAAGCCCTGCTCTTTGACGAATACCGCCTCGCGGATTTTCTTCGCCTCATCAGGCAAGCCGTTGCTGTACGCAATTATTTCCATTGTTCCCACTCCCTTCACTTCTTATTCTATTTTACCATAAAAAAATCACCTACGCAAACCTTTTACGAAAAAATTTCCGCCTTAGACAAAAAAAGTTAGGGCGGCGCAAGCGAAAACGCCGCGCCGCCCCTAAATTTTGCGACCGTTCCGTCACTTATTGCAGAAAAAGTCCGTACTTTCCGCCGCGTCGGGCTTTCTTCCAACGTTGGTATTGTCCTGCGTTCTGCGCTGCAACCCCTCCACGGGCGACGGCGCGACCTGATAGCGATAATCCTTCCCGTAACGGCGAATGTGCGCGTCGATAACGAGGTGGGACGGCACGATATCCACGCGCGGATTGATGATCTTTTGATAATCGAAAAACAACGCGTCGTCGGACAACTCCCCAACCTTTCGATAATCCTCCTCGACGCCCGTAAATTGCACCGTCGTACCCAAAATTTTGCGGACGTATTCGATATTTTCGTGCAGGGAAAGAGGCTCGGGGAAGTTGCCGTCGGGGATCACCTCCTGCCAATCCTTCTTTTCGTACTTTTTCAGTAGCTCCGCCGCCTTGTGAAGATGAGCGATTTCCATCGTCAGGTTCTCCTCCCAAAGCGCCTTGATGCAAGGATCCGTTTCCGTCTTGTACGCCGACCAATACAAATAGCACTCCGTATATTCGTGCCATAACAGCATTTCCAGCCACGTCGCGTCCGAATCCATCAACGATTCGTACTGCGTAACGTGTTCTTCCTCCACCAACGCAATCTCTTGATACAGCTTTCTTGCCAAATCGTTGTTGGCAAAGTTTGTGATGTTCATATAATAGTTCATCGTCTGTTGCTCGGCGGCGGTGATGATCATCGTGGCAAGAATGGTCTTTTTGTCGGCGGTTTTAGAATTGATCGCCCGCTTTACGTTGTCGGTCGGGAAGCGGTGGTGCGCGATCGTCGGACGACCGGGCATAATTTCGGTATATCTCCCCACCAAACGTTCCGCCATGATCCCCTTTTCCATCTCTAACTGGTTTGCATAGCGATACAAATGGTCAAAATCTTCCAGCAGGGCAAAATCCAACGCCTTTTTCACGTAGCAATCCTCTTCCCGCTTGGCAAGCTCCGCCGTCAGATCGACGGCAAGCTGCTCATAGCCAATCGTATGCTCTAACGGGCTTTCGTCGATGGGCTTTAACAAGGAAATCTTTAATTGCTGCTGCTTTTCGATCGCGCGGGTTAAGGAAAGCTCTCTCCGCAAATCGTTGTCCGTGACGTGCCGCGCAAATTGATGGGAAAACCAATTCGCCTCAAATTCCGTCCCGTTCATAAGGATAATACGGGTCTTCGTGTAAGGATCTACCTCGTACTTGTTGTACGGTCTGGGGTATAATTGTTTCCAATTTTGAAAACTGTCAATAATAGATATAGGTCTTTCGGAAAACGGATTCATTTTCTCCCTCCTTTTCGTTACCTTATCAGTGTATGCAAACAAAAAAAATTATTGTGTTTTTCGAAAAAATTTTTTTAACCCCTCACAATCAAAAACGCGTTTTTGTTTTCTGGGGGTCAAAACCGCCACCACGTTTATATTTTTTTGATTTTAACCCCTAAATTTAAAAATCGTGTAACCCCCAAATGCCAATTTTTAGGGTTAAATACGTTATTTTTGTTGCCATTTCGGGCAAAACGGCGCACTTTTTTTGTTTGACAAAGATAAAATATACTGTTATACTTATAGCAAAATTATAAAATATTTCAGTAAAATTACAAAAAATAACGCGACAAAAATCGCAATTTGGAGGAAATAAGTATGTATCAAAGCGGCAAAAATTTAACGCTGATGGACGAAAAAAGCGTTTTTATTGGCGACGAAGTGCAAATCGGCGACAACGTGACTATCTACGAAAACAACCGAATCGAAGGCAAAACGGTGATTGGCGACGGGTGCGTTTTGTTGCCGAATAACTATATCAAAAATTGCTCTATCGGCGACGGAGTCACCGTCAATTACAGCCAAATGGAGGACGCGACGGTCGACGAATGCGTGCAAATCGGTCCTTTTGCCCGCCTGCGCCCCAACGCAAAAATAGGCAAGCGGGTCAAGATCGGCAATTTTGTAGAGGTGAAAAACGCTGAAATCGGCGAAGATACGAAGGTGAGCCACCTTGCCTACGTCGGCGATTGCACCATCGGAAAAAATTGCAACGTCGGTTGCGGCGTGATTTTCGTCAACTATAACGGCAAAACCAAAAACCGCACGGTTGTCGGGGACAACTGCTTTATCGGCAGCAACTGCAACGTCGTCGCCCCTGTGACGATCGAAAAAAACAGCTTTATCTGCGCAGGTACGACGGTCACCGAAAAAGTGAGCGAGGACGATTTTGTGATCGGCAGAGTCCGTCAGGAAAACAAGGAAAACCGCGCGCACGAATATTTGAAGGAGGTGTTTTAATATGGGAGTATTTTTTGGCACGGACGGACTTCGCGGCGTCGTCAACGAAGATCTTTCCTTTGACGTCGCGTACAAATGCGGCAACGCCCTTTCTTCGTTGAAAAACAACCCTACCGTACTTATCGGTCGGGACACCCGCGTTTCGGGCGAATATCTCACGTTGGCGGTGGCAAGCGGGGCAATGAGCGGCGACGCGCACGTGATTGATTTGGGGGTAATCCCCACGGCGGGCGTGGCGTACCTCACCAAAACGCTGGGGGCGGATTACGGCGTGGTGATCAGCGCGTCGCACAACGCGAAGGAATACAACGGTATCAAGATTTTCAACAAGGACGGCTACAAGCTGGGCGATAAGGAAGAAGAACGTATCGAACGGCATTTTATCCGCGAAAAAGTGAACGATTTTCCTTTCGTCGGCAGCTTTAAGCAAGAATTTAATCTCATCAAAAAATACGAGGAGTTTTTGATTTCGTCCAGCGTCAACCGTTTGGACGGGCTGACGGTGGTCTTGGACGGAGCAAACGGCGCGGCTTGCCGTATCGCCCCTGCCGTTTTCCGTAAATTAGGCGCGTCCGTAGTGGCGTCTAATTGCAGCGACGACGGCATGAAAATCAATGAAAATTGCGGCGCTTTGTATCCCGCCGCTTTGGCGGGCAGAATGAAACGGTACAAAGCCGACCTCGGTTTCGCCTTTGACGGGGACGCCGACCGATTGATGATCGTCGATGATCGCGGCAAGGTGATCGACGGGGATATGATCGTGTATATGCTGGCAAAATATTTCAAAGAAAACGGCCGCTTAAACCACGACACGGCGGTTGGCACCAGCCATACCAATATGGCGATTGAAATAGCCCTTAAATCGCACGGAATCGACTTTATCCGTACGGATATCGGGGACAAATACGTCCTCGCAAAATTAGCCGAAAAAGGGCTTTCTTTGGGCGGCGAGCAATCGGGGCATATTATCTTGAAAGACCTGCACACGACGGGGGACGGAATTTTGACGGCAATCGCCGTTGCCAATATGCTGATTGACAAGAAGGCAAAAATTAAGGACTTGTTCGACGTGTGCCCCTATCCGCAGGTAAACGTCAACGTGATTGTTTCGGATAAATTAAAAATTATGAACAGCGAAGCGGTGTCCCAAGAGGTTGCAAAGCTGCAAGCCGCCTTCGCGGGAAAGGGCCGCATCATGGTCCGCGCGTCGGGTACCGAACCGAAAATCCGCGTAATGGTGGAAAGCGAGGACGAAAAACGCAATCGCCAGTACGCCGACGCGCTGGTTGCTCTTATCAAAAAAACGGACGAAACGGCGTAAACACCCTCCTGCCCGTCTTATAAAAAATCCAAGCCGTAGTCAACTGACTGCGGCTTGTTTGTTTTTTGTTCATTTTGCGCTTTCGCAATTTTGCAAAAGGTCCTTTAACCGTTTCCAAACGAGCGGGTATGCGCCCGAGCCCTCAAAGAATAAGGGATCGCCCTCTAAAAAGGTGATTTCCACCCGCCAAGCGCCCTCGCAAGCCGATTGATAAAACTTATCCCAGTCGGCGGCGGCAATCGTTTGCAGGCGATTTAAAAATATCTTTTTGTTTTCCGCAACCGATATGCGGCGGCTTTCCCCGTTCGAGTTTTGATATAACAGCCCCTCGCCGTCTATTTTGACGGACGATTGTTTTTCCCCGTCCACCACCGTCAACGATTGAAAGAGCGGGAAACGCGAATTTAGTTCCCGATACCGTTGCAAGGAACTTTGCCTTGGCGGTTCGAGGTCTCTTTTTTCCAAACTTTTCAACTTAAAATACAAAGGCAAGCAGTTGGTTTTTCCCTCTACCGTTCCCATCACGAAATTGAAAATCGCCCCGAAGGTGCGCACCAGCTTGGTCTTCCCCTCTTGCTCTAACGCGTATAAGAGCTGTTTTTCGTCCTCGCTAGACATACGGGAAACGTTGTCGCCGTCTTTGGTTTTGCTTTGCCCGTCGAAAACGTATTCCCCTTCGCCCTCGAAAATCACCGCCGTTTGGTCGTGAAACGCGCCCAAAATTCGGGTTTTTCCGTCCTCACAAACGTAGGGGATATTCAACTGCATTGTTTCAAGCCCGCCGTCGTCCATACAAAGGCAAATGTGATAGAGCGCGGCACGGTCCAGCTCGTCGTTTGCGTTGGGCTGCTTGCCTAAATTTTGAATACGGGCGGGATAGAAAATGTTTGCGCTTTGCCTATCCACGGTGATTTTTTCGCCGTTTTCAAACACGCGCTCGCACAACCTTTTCCCGACGGTAAAGCCCGCTCCCTTTAAGAAATATAAACTCTCAGTCAAAATGCGTTCGCCCTCTTTGGCGTGGATAAATTCCCAGCCCGTCGGGGCGAGTTCACCGCGTTCGTTTTGCCTGCCGACAGGCAGGAATAAAACCCCGTCCATCTCTTGCGCGCCCATTTTTTCTATGAAAAACTTGTTAAAGGTGTAATATTCGTCCACGCGCTTGATGACAAGGCCTAAACACGCGCGGTTGCGCGCTAAATGCTTTGCAAAAGCGATTAACAGTTCGCCGCAGCGTTCGTCCAAGCTCCCGCAATCCACCGAAAGGTCGACAATCTCGTAAACTCTGTCGTAGGCGTTTGCGTACGCCGTCGCATAGGGCATATTTTTATCGTAGCCGATCATATACCCAACCACTACGTTTTTGACGGCTACGTGGTAAAAATCGTAGGCGTACAGCAGGTCTTGATTGCGGTTTTTGACAAACGTTAAATCCTCGCCGCCAAGATACGATTGCCAGCCGCCAAGCTCGAACACGTTGCCAGAGGCGACCTCGATCTCCCCGCAGGTCAGCGTTCTGCCATCCTCTGAAAAAATTATTTTTTCTTCCATTTTCCCCTCTTTTGCGCTTTTTACGCGTCCTTTTTACGCCTCTTTTTTACGCCCCCAAGCGGTCGATTTCTTCCTGCAATTCTTTAAAGAACCTGCAAAGGTGAAAGCCGTCGCAAACGGCGTGGTGGATATTCATGCTCACGGGCATCATTATTTTGCCATTTTCTTCTTGGTATTTGCCCCAAATAACGATAGGGAACAAGGACAGCCCCTCCCCGTAAACGTGCACGTCAAAGCTTTTGTATCTTGTCCAAGGCAGGCAGGAAATATCGAAAAAGTTTTCGGGCTGGTTGGGGACGAATCCCACCTCGTCTTTGTGTTTTGCTCTATCCGCCATTACCCTGTCGTGAAAGGTAAACAAATCGTCCGAATACTCGCTGACAAACTTGACGAATTTTTCCGTTTGCGGATTGAAATCCGTATAAGACGGCGAAACGTTGTCCCATTTTAACAGCTCGCCTTCTTTGGTAAGGCAATATTTAAACTCGTCCCGAGCGTTGATACGTTTTGATACGACCCAAATCATAGTCGGATAAAATTTCAAACCGTGCTTTTTCGTAAAGCGCAGTAAGTTGGTTACGTCGATATCCACCGTCATATTCATTACCAGCTTTAAATCGGTGGTGTAAAGGGTAAATAAGTCTTTTCTTTCCCAGTTTTGTACGTCAATTTTCGTGCAGTTCATTATGTATCGTCCTTGTGCGGGTTGCCCTTTCGTTGTTTATTGTTGGCTTGCCTGTTCTTCGTCAAATCTATGAAGCGCCTCTTCCAGCTCAGCCCCCTCTTCCTCCGTTTCGATTTTGTAAAGAGTCTTATTTTCGTCGTAGTGGAAAGCGAGCAAATGGTTTTCGTCCGCTTCGTTGTAAAAAACGGCGTAATCCTTATCAAAACGGTCGCTGTGGTAGGTGAACAAAACCTTAAAGGTCAGCCGCTGACCGTCCTTTGTTGTCAAAAATAAAATGTTGTTGATTTTCTTTTCCATAATGGATAAACTCCTTTTAAGACAATATTCTAAATGTTTCGCTGTGCCTACATACATACGTCAGTCCGCCATTTCCGCTCTTTTTTCATTACGCCTTGCGGGCAAGGCAAACAAGAGTTTCGACGTGGGGCAAGAGTACAAAAGGTATATTTTTGCGTTATCTAAACACAGAATTTACCGCTTTGATTACGATGCTCCTCTCTTGCTTGGTTACAGGTACATCAAAATCGTTAAACGAGTTGTCCGTGATATCCTTTTTCGTCAAGGCTTTATACCAGCAAAGCGCCAGCAAATACCTGCCCGCGCCGAGAGAGGCATGGAAAGTATCGCGATGTATCTTTTCGATACCCATATCCAAAGCACTCATCATGGCTTCGCCGCAAGGGATAATCCCGTAAGAGTTTATATTCTGCGCCGCTTTACTATAACAATCGCAAATGGCAGAAAGCATTTCTTTGAACGAGGCATACCCCAAGCTCATCAGTTTTTCACTGCCATCTTCATACGCCCACGTTTGATGTATCAAAATTTTGGTGTGAGGGCAATACTTTCTGACGTATGCGGCAAGTGCTTCGATGTACGGCGAATAGGTTTCGTATTTTTCGCTGAAATAACTTGCCTGCTGCAACGTGATAAAATCCCAAGAATCGCTGACAAGCGCTTGTCTTATAGAAACCTTGATGCCTGTTGTTTCTCCGTTGAATTCAAAATCGTAATCGGCATTATCATCCAGCATATTAAGATAATGCTTTTGCAAGGAGCATCCGCCGATATAGAGATTGACGGTTTTTAATTCAGTACCGTCTTGCTTTGCCAGACGGTGCAAATATCTTTGCGCGTCTTGCGAAAAACTGTTCCCGATTGATAAAATTTTCATAATAAGTTTCCTCTATATTTTATTTTTTGTTCAGATAAACGACACTTCCCTCGTGTTTTTTGGGCGACCTATATCCCCTTGGAAAGCAAGGGAATGTATGTTCGTCTCGCGCCGACGGCGAACGAAAACACACAAAAACGTTCGTTTTCGTTTTACTCGTAAAACACTAAAAACTTTTGCACCGCGCTTTCACGAGCAAGCTCTCCCGCGCTTTGCAAAAGTGTTTTAGTCCGCCTTGCGGGCAAGGCAAACTAACGTCTCTACGTGTTTGGTTTGAGGGAACATATCATACGGCTGAATATGCTGGATAACGTAATACCCCGATAAACCTTCTTCGTCCGAGCCTACAAAGTTCGGGTTTTTCAACAGCTCGCCCTTCTCGTTTTCAATCAGTCGTCCCGTCAGCACCCCAAGATCCCGCGCAAGCGTGGCGGGGTTGCAGCTGATGATCGTCAGCTGTTCAATTCCGCTGTTTAACAGCGCCTTTAATACGCTTCTGTGGATCCCCGCGCGCGGCGGGTCAAGGATCAGGCGCAGCTTTTCTCCCTTTTCCTTTTCCAAAACCTCACAAAGCTTTTCTTCTACGTACCCGCAAATATTCGTCATATTTGTTAGCCCGTTTTTCTCTTTCAGCGCGTCCGCGCACTGAACCGCTTCTTCTTCCAGCTCGATCCCGTAAACCCGTTTTACCCGTTTCGCGATCATCGCCGTCAGCAATCCCCCGCCCGAATAGGCGTCGATCACCACCTCGTCCCCGTCCTTCGCGACCGTTTTTAAGGCGTCCTTATACAGCTTCGTACGCACGTTATCGTTCACCTGCAAGAAGGTGACGGGGCCCGCTTCGTATGCAATTCCTTGCTCTTCCGCGCTGAAAAAGCCCCTACCATGTACGAGATGAAACTCCTTCCCGAAGATAACGTTGGTGTCCGCCGCGTTGATATTGACGTACAGCGAAAAGCTACCGAACACCCCTTTCAGCAAATGAATAAAATGTTCGACGTTAGGTAATTTTTCCGTCGCGGAAACCAGAGTAACGATAAAATTCTCTCCGATTTTTCTAGCGACGATATGCCGAAGCGAACCCGTCTTTTTTTCTTCGTCGTACCCCTTGACGGCACATTCGCTCATGTACTGTTTGACGGCGGCGATCAGCTTTTCTGCCCATTCGGGATGAATGGCGCATCCGCTAATCGGCACGATGCGGTGACTGCGTTCGGCATAAAATCCAATAACGTTGTTCCCCTCTTTGTCCACACCGATCGGCATTTGCAGCTTGTTTCGGTAGCCGTAAGGCAAATCGCTCTTGATTGCGGGCGGTACTTTCACGGTGATCCCGCCGATTTTTTTCAAGCAATCGCGCACCAGAGAGCCTTTAAACGCAAGCTGCGCCGCATAGTCAAGATGTTGCAAGCGACAGCCGCCGCAACGCATAAAGACGGGGCATTTTTCGCGCACCCGTTCCTCCGCGGGGGTGAGGATCTCCTCCACCTTACCGTAGCCGATTTTGTCCTTGATTTTTAAAACCTTGAAACGAACCTTTTCCCCCGGCAAACAAGCAGGCACGAAAAAAGTTACCCCTTCGTGCCTGATGACCCCTTCGCCGTTAGAGCCGAGCGTTTCGGTCACAGCGCAAATTATGTCGTTTTTCTCTATCATAATACCTCCTTCGGCAACGGCCGACCTATTCGATCGTTCCGCCGCCCTTGCGGTACAAGTTCCTTTTCCTATTTTTTGGATATCCTTGCCACCAAGGAATTGACCAGCATTCGGCAACGGAAGCTTGCGTAATCATACACGAAAAATATCGCCGTGCCTACGATCAACAAAATAGGAATAACGTACTGATCGACGAACGCGATCTGCGTCGTCATCTCAAATATAAATCTCCAAATCAAATACATGGTACCGTCAAACCACGCCGCCTTCACCGCAAACGCCACCCAACGGTTGATTTTTGTTTTTAACTGTAATTCGTTTACAATCGGATGCAACCCAAAAAAGACGATAAAGGGCAACACGTCGAAAATACGCGACACGTCGAAAATAAGGGACAAAATGCAGGTTGCCGCATACGCCAAAAAGTACCCTCGAAAGCTCTTTTTCGCAAGGGGCAACATCAGCGCTACGCTACCGAACAGGTACGCCGTAAACAGTAGCACGCCCGAATACACCCCCACCGCCAAAAGGACGGTCGCAAGGGCGCACGCCACCCCCGATAACGCTATTTCATTCGCCGTAATTTTCTTCATGACCCAACCAAGCTTTTTTCGATCAACGGCAACCGCAACAGCAGCTGTACAAACAGTTGATACAGCAATAGGTATAGCAACAGCTTAAACATTCGGAACAAGCGCTGCCCCCCATCTGCTCGCCGCCGTCGTAGCTACCTTCCCCGCCGTGCGAGGAAGAATACGGGTTTTGTTGATACCCACCGCGGTTTGCCTGCTGCGCGTTAAAATCCGCGCGCGCGTTCAGCTTCCCGTACGCGTCGCGGTATTTTTTGTTTTCAGGATCCATTTGCATTGCGATTTCTAACTGCTTTTTGCTGTCGTTCGTCCAGTTCTTTTTATAAAACACGACCGCCTGCAAATAGTGCCATTCTGCATTCCGTTCGTTAAAATCGTCCAATTTTGCCTGCGCCTCGGAAAGCTTATCCGCCTTTAACAGCTCTGCAATTTCCTCAAACGAGCTTGCCCCTTGCGTATTTTGCGCGCTCTCTTTGCGCGTCGCTGTAATTTCCGCGTACGCCGTTTCCAGCTTGTTCAGCTTGCGCGCGGCTTCGTTGCCAGCCTCGCCGTCCTGCCATCTGTCCTCTTTATATTTTGCCTTCAAACGCTGATACGCCTCTGCGATTTCCTCGTCCGTCGCCGTTTCCTTTAAGCCCAGCTCGTCATAATATTCTTTCATCATCTAAAAACTCCTTTCCGTTTGCCGAAAGCGTAATGCGTCCTTCCGTCAAACGCCACTCTCTTTTTCTTTGGTCTTTTTACAGCACTTACAGCCCTTGCCGCAAAAAATCTCGTTTGTCGTTTTGGGCAAGCCTCGAAGCAAAATGTTGTCCGACAGATCTCGATTATACCGAAAACGAATCCCTTGCAAATCCTCCGCAATAGAGCCGAACAGCGATTGAAAAACAAAGCGAATCTCCTCTCCGTTTTTCTCCATCAAGGCGTCCTTGCTTTCCGCCCCGTACGCCACGCGGAAGGGGTTGTACGCTCCCTTTTTGGCGTCTTTATCGTAATCGTCCAGCGCGTCGATCAGATAAATCCATTTCCCCAGCGCATAAAAAAGTCCATGCGTACAGTTTGTGCGCTTTTCTCCCAAAACATAATCGGAAAATTGCGCAAGCATATTCGCCGTTGCGTCCGCCGCGCGGTCAATGCTGTCTATGCCCGATTTTTCAAACTTCGCCTGCGCTTCCATATTTTCGCGGACTATTTTTGCAATTTCGGGATATTTCTTTACCGCCCGTTTATGCCCCGCCTTGAACCACAGCCGTTTCCCTCTGCCACGATCGCCGTCCGCAACGTCGTCGGCGTATTTAAAATAAACCAACTCGGTATTAAACGCGCCTAATTGCCGCGTCATTTCGTCCACGTTCGCCATTTTTTTACTGCGAATACAATGGGTCAAACAATGCTGTTTTTCAATGGTCACGTCCTGCCCCGCTATGTTATGCAAAATAACGGACAAAAAAGTGACGTCGTAGGACAATCCCATACGGGCGCGGTGTCCACACACCTCGCCTATGCCCTTACATACGCCACAATACATCGCCTTGTACAGCGTTTCGTCTTTGATATACAGATACGGAGTATCCGTACGAACGTAACCGAACATAACCCTTCCTTTTCCGCGATCGTATGCCGATCACTTATTTTGCCATCTTATTATACCACGACAGAGCATAAAAGGCAACGTATAAACCGCCCTATCCCGCAGATATAACTTAATTTTCACCCGTTCAACAAAATTCGCCGTTTCCCGTGAAACGGAACTCTGTTTTTTTTCTTATTTTTCGTCGGGAACGGGAACGATCTTTCCATCGGCAAGCTCTAAAACCAACGCCGTGATCGCTTTCGGGTCGTTTGCGACCACTCCTTTAAAGCGCAAGGGACGGTAACGAAGCTCTACCAAGGGTTTGGGCGGCTTCATAGCCGTCAACAGGTTCAGCCGTTTAATCCCCTTAAAGCAGTCCTTTACGTCGTTTCCGGACAGTGCGTACAAAACGTCCTGCGGGAATTTGTACGGATGCCCCGTCGCAAGCAAGACCGTCAAGCGCATATCCTTTTTGTCCATTTTTTCGGTGTATTTATTATATACGCCAACGCCAACCCCCGTATGCGTGTCCATTGCGTAGCCGTATTCGTCGAAGATTTCGTACATCGCCTCTACCGTATCGTCCTCGCTAGCGAATCCCGCGTAGATATCCTCTCTAATCGCCGACAATTCCTTTTGCGTCAGCGAATACCCCTTCTTTTCCTGTACTCCTTTCATACGGTCCGCCGTTTGCTTTGCGTTTCTACCGCTAACCTCAAACACCAACCGTTCGACGTTGGAAACCAACGCCACGTCCATAGACGGAGACATTGTGCGGTGAACGGGACGGCTAAATTCGTACGAACCCGTCTTTAAAAATTCCGTCAACGTGCGGTTGCGGTTGGACGCGCATACGATTTTACGAATGGGCAAGCCCATCTTCTTCGCGTACCAGCCCGCCAATACGTTGCCAAAATCCCCCGTCGGCGCGACGAAGTCGATCTCCTCTCCCATTTCAATTTGATCGGAGGTGACAAGGTCGATATACGCTGAGAAATAGTAGGCGATCTGCGGCGCTATGCGCGCAAAATTGTACGAATTTGCGCTGGTAAGGCGCATTCCCCGTTTTGCAAGCTCCTGTGCCAATTCTCCCGCTTTAAACAAGCCCCGCACCATGCGCTGGCAATCATCAAAGGAAGCCTTTACCGCGCAGGAAAACAGGTTTTTCCCGTCCTGAACGCTTAATTGCAGGCGTTGCATTTTTGCAACCCCTTCGTCAGGATAAAAGACGGCGAGCTTCATTCCCTTTCTGTCGCGGAATGCCTCCATCGCCGATTTTCCCGTGTCTCCGTTGGAGGCAATCAAAAGGAACAAATCCTCCTTGATCCCCTCTAATTGCGCGGATTTTTCCAATAAATAGGGCAACAAAGTAAGCGAAACGTCCTTATAAGAGCAGGTAGGCCCGTGAAATAATTCAAGAACGTAAACCCCGCCGTCGATCTTGACAAGGGGCGCCTCGTCCGTGCCTTCAAAGCCCGCAAACGCCTTTTGGCAAGCGTCCTTTAAAAACTCCTCGCCCAGCTCTTCAAAAAATTTAAAAAGAACGTACGCAACGCGGTCGGCGTAGTTCATCTCCGCCAAGCTTTCGTATTCTTCCTTCCCGATTTTGGGGAAAGAGGACGGCACAAACAGCCCCCCGTCGCTAGCCAAGCCGCTGACGATCGCCTGCGCCGCATTCACCTTTTCGTTGCTTCTGGTACTGATAAAATCCATAATTTCACCTGCTTTGTTTTTTTGTTTTCGAAAAAAATTTACGAAAACACGCTAAACGGACAGTCCGCCCAGACTGCCTTTTTTATTTTTTCTAACCGTAATAGGGCGTTCTATTTTTAAAAAAAGAGCCGAACGGAAAGACCGCTCGGCTCTCGCCTCACGCCGTAGATTGTAAAAGCCCGCGCGCGGGCTTTTACTTAAAGATATTTCGTGATAAAATCAGGCAATTCTTCCTTCGTTGCCGAAACGGTAACGGTAACGGTGATACCGTTCTTTTCTGCTACCTTTTCCAGCATATAGAAGAAGGACGCCATTTCCGCCGCCGGCTTCCCAGAGATACGGACGATTCCGTCGATAAATACGTATTCGTTGTCGTTGTTGCCTGCAATAACGCCTTTAACAAAGGAGCAAAGCGCCACTTCGCCCGCGACGTCGTATTCGCTGGTGTCGATAAAGCGCACGTCCCGTTCAAGGTCGTACATACCGCGCTTGGTGTCGGAGATATAAATCAAATGCCCTTTCGCTTCTTTCACCGCCGCGTTTGCCGCGTCGATCAGCATTTTGGTTTTACCCGTTCCCTTTGCGCCGTAGATAATTTTAATCATGATAGTTTCCCTCCCGATTTTTTGTCGTACAGATTTCCCGAATCGGTTTCCACTTCGGGTTTATTATAGTTTACCAAATTTTTCTCACGATTTCAAGGGGTTTTTGAAAAATTTTTTGTCTTTTTTCAAACTTTTTTTATTTTTTTCAGAAAACACCCCTTTTCGCAGGAAAAATATACAGTTTTTAATGCAAAAATGTATAAACGCGGCGCGACGGCTTTTTTATCGCACTCCGCACAAAGCAATTAGCCCTAAAAACAATACAGTCAATAACTTCTTTTTCATTATGTATCTTCTTAACTTTTTATCAAAAACCGAATTTGTATATCGGTCATGTGATATATCCTAACTCCGTTAAATACGTAGCCCTCGTCAGGCCCGCCCGTAGCCCACATATAACCTTCGTCATACAACAACGCCACCACTTCTTTCCCATTGTGCGTATAGGTTCCAAAATACCTGATAATCTCTACGTCCTTCCACTTTAACGAAGAATTTTCACCGTCCTTCCGTTCCCAAAATGCAATACTTTCTTGCAATTTCCGTTGCGTTTCTTCGTCCAATTCGCCCAACGGTTGGGGCTGATAGTTTTCACCCATTAATTCCTCGTTTCCACGAGTTCCGCCATTGTAATAATACGCTATATTCAGTAAATCTTCTTGAGAGATTATCTGTATCTCGGTTGCCTTCTCAAGTGAGTACGGACGGAAGTAATAAGGTGCGTTGTGCGCCCATTCTAATTCTTCGATACGGTCGGAAAGTTCTTGGTTCGTCGTCGTCAGCCCGTCAATTTTTTCGTTTAATTGTCCCACCGTCGCCGTCAAACCGTCGAGCTGTTTTTGCAATTCGTCCTCTTTACAACCCACCAGCGGCAAGGAAAATAATACCGCCAATATGACGCCTAAAAAATTCTTTACTCTCATGCTTGATTCTCCTCGTAATAAGTTCCAACCCATACGCTTATAGGGTCGTAGTCGGGTCGAATAAAAGTTATCCCGTCGATCACCTGCTCAACAAATGCATCCGGTCCGCCATTACCCCACGGATAGTTGTAAATAAAAACGGCAATTTGCAAAGAATCTTTTTTATACCAGCCCAAATATTTGCTAAACCAAACGTCGTCCCATCTGACAGACCTAGAGTTTTGTGTTCGAACTTCAAATGCAATCGTTTCTTTTATTCTTCTTTCGGCTATCGGCCCCAACTCTTGCAGCGGTTGCGGTTGATAATCTTCGGCCATTAATTCTTCATTCTTTTTTCTGCTGCGATTCAAATGATACGCCATAGACAGCAAATCGTCTTTTGTTAATAATTTTAAGTTGTAAACTTCTTCCAACGAATACATATATCCGTACGGAGCAAAATTTTCCCATTCTAAATCTCTCACGCGTTTGGAGAGCTTATCTTTTTCTTCCGTTAAATCGTCTATTTCCCCGTTTAACTGGTCAATTTTTTCGTTCAGCTCGTTAATCGTGCCGTTTAATTGTCCCACCGTCGCCGTCAAACCGTCGAGCTGTTTTTGCAATTCGTTCTCTTTACAGCCCACCAGCGGCAAGGAAAACAAAACCGCCAACAATACGATAAACACTTTTCTTATTTTCATATCCTCTCTCCTTTTCCAAATTTTGGTTTATTATATCATATTAACAAATGAATGTCAATATTTGAAACAAAATATTTATTATTAAGAAAAAAGTTAGCGCGGAGGCTGTTTGTTGCACTCCGCGCCGTTTGGATTATTTAAGTTATTGCAATTCTTGCACGAAATTTTTGATTCGTTTTAAGCCTTCCTCGATGTCCGCGTCTGCAAGCGCGTAGGAAAGGCGAACGCAATCGGGCGCGCCGAAGGAGATCCCGGGGACGGTCGCTACCTTTTCCCCTTCCAGCAGCATATCGGCAAAAGCGATAGAATCTTCCACTTTTTTGCCGCGATAGGTTTTACCATACAAGCCGCCCACGACCATCATCACGTAAAACGCGCCGTCGGGTTCGACCGCTTGCACTCCGTCGATTTCGGAAAGGAGCTTCAACAGCGTTTTTCTACGGTTGTCGAAGATCTTGCGCATACTTTCTATTTCCTCGTCGGAGGACGCCAACGCCTCGACGGTGGCGTATTGCGAAATGGAGGAAGCGTTGGAGGTTGCGTGGCTTTGGAAGGAATCTATCGCCTTGGCAACGTCCTTGGGCGCGGCAAGATAGCCGATACGCCAGCCCGTCATTGCGTACGTTTTGGAAACTCCGTTGACGGTGATCGTCAAATCCTTCATTTTTTCGCTGCAAGCCGCAATCGAAAAGGGTTTTACCCCATTATAGCAAAGCTTTTCGTAAATTTCGTCGGAAAGGACGAAAATTTCCGCCTCCTCGCACACCTTGGCGATTGCGCGCACTTCTTCTTCCGTATATACCGCGCCCGTGGGGTTGGACGGGGAGTTGAAGATCAGCATTTTTGTTTTGGGGGTAATAGCCGCCTTTAATTGCTCGGCGGTGAATTTGAATTTATCTTCCTTTTTACAGTTCAAATAGACGGGCGTGCCGCCGCAAACCTTCACCACTTCGGGATAGGTCAGCCAATAGGGCGCGGGAACGATTACCTCGTCCCCTTCCTCGATCACCGCATAGCATGCGTTAAAAATAGAGTGCTTTGCGCCGTTGGAAACGATAATTTGCGAAGGCTCGTAATCCAGCCCGTTGTCCTTTTTAAATTTTTCACAAATCGCCTTGCGCAAAGACAGTAGCCCTGCGGACGGAGTATATTTCGTGTATCCGTTATCCATAGCGGATTTTGCCGCCGCCACGATATGGTCGGGAGTGTTAAAGTCGGGCTCGCCCACGCTGAAAGACACGACGGATTCGCCAGCGGCTTTCATCGCCTTCGCCTTTGCGGAAATGGCAAGGGTGAGGGAGGGGGAAAGAGTGTTCATTCTACCTGCAATTCTGTTTTTCATAGGTCGGTTTTTCTCCAAAAAAGTTCTATTGGTTGAGGCTTGGCAAGACGTCTTGCCTTTTTCCTTTGATATTATTGTACTATAAAAAAATTGAAATGTCTATAACAAAAACGGCATAATATATTGCATTTTCTGTCAACGTGCGGTCAAGGAGCGCGAACTATGTTCGCTTGATTTGGGGATAGTTTTGCGCAAGCAAAGCTTGCGTATGACCGCAAGACGGTCAATGGCGCAAAACTGCGTTTTGCTTAAATAAGTCCGTTTTCGTGGGCTCTGCCCACACCCGCAAGGAACTGAGTTCCTTGACCTCCCGTTTTCAGCAAAGCCATTAGCCCGCCTAAAACGGCGGAGATACGAGCAAGACAAGACGTCTGCGGATTGCCCGCTGGGAGTGTACTTTCGCGTACACGACCAAGGGCAAACGTAAAGACAACGCTATATTGCGACGTAAATACGTCGTTTTATTCTTCGGACGAGGACAGCAACGCCTCCCTATCCGCAATCGCCAACGCCTCCACCATGGAGCCAATATCGCCCATGATAAATGCGTCTAAATTATATTGACTGAGTCCGATTCGGTGATCGGTCACTCGGCTTTGCGGGAAGTTGTAGGTGCGGATTCGTTCGCTTCTGTCCCCACTGCCTACCATACTGCGCCTGTTTTCCTCCCGCGCCTTTGCGTTCTGTCATTATCAAAATCGTACACGCGCGAACGCAATACCTTAAACG
>JAZKXM010000096.1:0-3408 GCA_045611585.1 Candidatus Scatosoma sp.
ACAGAACGACATGGCTACGCTCCGACTTCCATACGGGGGAAGCGTCGTCCACAAACTTGCCTTCCGTCAGCGCCAAGCTTTGACCGTTCAGTTCGTTTAAAGTAATCGTCGTTTTTGCATCGTCCGCAGCAGCTTCGGGCATCGTCGCCTTGATGGTAAGCGGAGTCATTTCAGAAGTTCTTTCCGCGAAGTTCGCGCCGACGTTGGTAAACGTACCGACCGTCGCGCCGTTGACCGTAACTGCAAACTCGCCATAGTCCCCTTCTGCGTCTGCCGCAAGCGCAAGGTTGATAACCGTCCCCGAAACAGCGCTTTCGTCGCCGTCGTTGACCTTTACCTTTACTTCGCCGCCAGCCGCCGTGAAGGTGACGGTGTTGGTCGTCTTTTCGTCCTCGGTCGCCCAAGCGGAAGCCGAGTCGATTGCAATAGAAAGCGTTTCAAACGCCGTATCTTCCAGCGTAAAGCCAAAACTAAAATAGCTTGCCGTTCCGCTTTGTTCGAACCACTTTAACGCCAAGTCGCGCTTTTTCAAGGTGAGCGCGCCGCCGTCGGGGAAGGTGACGTTAAGCTTTTCCGCATTCGTTGCGTTGGCTTCCATCGTCGCCGAACCGCTGGTGGTAAAGACGTCCTTAAAATCGTACGTGGACGCGTCGTCAGCGCCCGCAACGTTTACCGTCGCCACGCCGCCGACCGCTGCGACGCCAAGCGCCGCTGCAAGCATAAAGGTTAAAAATTTTTTGTTCTGTTTTCTCATTAAAAAAATGCCTCGCAATTTTTCGTAAAGCCGTTCTTTTGCAAAATATTGCAATTCTTTGCAAAATACTATACTCTAATATTTTACACCCAAACGCGCTTTTTGTCAAACGCATTTTAAGGGGATTTACACTGTTTTTCGCAATTTATCAAATTTTCATTTAATTTCTATCGCTTCGGCAAGGTCAAACGCCTTCCAAGGCGAGTCTGATTCGGGCGGGTACGCGATAAATTTCAGCCGTTCTTTGGTGATCGGGTGCAAAAACGAAAGCGAATACGCCCAAAGCGCCAGCCTGCCCTTTTGCGCCAACGGCCCGCCGTACCGCATATCCCCGTAGATGGGGTGCGAAATACCTGCCATCTGCACCCTAATTTGGTGCGTTCTACCCGTATGCAACCGAACCTCAACAAGAGAGTTCTTCGCGTTGGACGAAACCACGCGATAATCCAGCTCCGCATACTTTGCCCCCTCCTCGGACGGAGTGCAGATATACACGAGGTTATTGACGGTATTTTTCCGCAAATAGTTGCAAAGAGTACCGCGAACGGTATCGGGCGTTCCGCACAGCACGGCGAGGTATTTCTTTTCAAAATCCCCCGTTTGCAAGCCTTCCGTGAGTCTTGCCGCCGCCTTGCTGGTTTTTGCGTAAACCATAACGCCGCCCGTCGGGCGATCCAAACGGTGTACCAAGCCCAAATAGACGTTCCCCGGCTTGTTATACGCCGTCTTAATATACCGCTTTATCATATCCAAAAGGTTGTCGTCCTTACTCTCGTCAGGGCAACAAGCGGTCATTTGCGGCTTCACAACCACGATAATATGGTTGTCCTCGTATAAAATATCAAAGCCCGCATTGAGTTTTTCAGACGCGGTTTTTGCCGCTACGGTTTCGGTTGCCTCGTTTGTAACCACTTCGTTTGCGGTTGCCGCGTTTTCGTCCATTTCGGCTGCGCCGACCAAAGTTTCGTTAAGTTCCGTCATTGACAAATATGCCTCCTGCGCCACAAGGAAGGGAGATCCCCTCCTCCGTTTTTATGCCCACCTCGTACGCCTCTGCTCTGCCCGAAAAGCCCTTCATTGTGAGCGTTAAAATGTTTTTCAAAACCATCGGCTGTAAGCCCGTCGTATAGCTGTTGATCAGCACGAATAAGGGGTTGTCCGACAGCACTCCTGTACACGTTTCCACAAATTTGTAGAGGTCGTTTTCAATCTTCCACATTTCGCCGTTAGGGCCTCTGCCGTAAGAGGGCGGGTCCATAATGATTGCGTCATATTTATTCCCGCGCCGAATCTCCCGTTGAACGAATTTTAAACAGTCGTCAATGATATAACGAATCCCCGTCGTAATCCCCGACAGCCGCGCGTTTTCGCCAGCCCGTTCCACCATGCCCTTCGCCGCATCTACGTGCGTGACCTGCGCGCCCGCCTTGGCGCACGCAACCGTCGCGCCGCCCGTATAGGCGAACAAGTTTAATACCTTGATCGGCCGCCCCGCGCTTTTGATGAGCTTCGTCATATATTCCCAGTTGACCGCCTGTTCGGGAAACAGCCCCGTGTGCTTAAAGCCCATAGGCTTGATTTTGAACTGAACGTCCAGAGTATCGTAAGAAATGTTCCACTCCTCAGGCATCGGCCGAAGGAATTTCCAGCCGCCGCCCCCCTTTTCGCTGCGCTTGTAATAGGCGTTCAGTTTTGGATAGGCGAACAAATCCGTTTGCGCCGCCCAAATGACCTGCGGGTCGGGTCGAAGAAGATACACGTCTTTCCAACGCTCTAATTTATAGCCGTCGCCTGTCGCGATAATCGAATAATCTTTCCAGTTTTCCGCGATCCTCATACCTTCCTCCGTTTGGCGTATTTTTTGCGCGCCACCGCGCGCGAATCCCACTCCGTCGCGACCTTGTCGCGCTATTCTTCCACTATATACTGTGACTTATATATTATAGCCTAAAAGCGAGGTAAAGTAAAGCGTTTTGTAGGGGGTATGGGGCAAAAACAAAGGTCAAAAGCAGGGAGACAAGGCATAACTTTTTTAAAAGAGAAAAAGTTTTTTCGTTTTTTTTGCTTTTTTTCGTAAAATCCCGCAAAAAACAGTTGACAAAAGCCGATGTTTTTAGTATTATAATTAAGCTGTTCAGATGGCGAAGGAATTTTACCGTTTGAATATGCGAAAATATCGCGGGGTGGAGCAGCTAGGTAGCTCGTCGGGCTCATAACCCGAAGGTCGCAAGTTCGAATCTTGCCTCCGCAACCATTATGGCGGCGTAGCTTAGTTGGTTAGAGCGATCGGTTCATACCCGATAGGTCATAAGTTCGAATCTCATCGCCGCTACCATCAAACAATACGGAATTTTCGTTTTTATATGGCCCGTTGGTCAAGCGGTTAAGCCGAGCCGCCCGTTAAGAAAAGCATTGATAATGCTTTTTAGGGGCGAGTTAAGTGAAGGGCGATAGGTAGCCCTGAACGCGACCAAGCGCAAAGAACAGCTTTGCGCGCGACCACCCCCTTTCACGCTCCGCCGCTGGGGTTTCGGTAGATACCCGTACGGGTCACCGTAGACGGTTTAGGTTGTTTCATTTTCTAAAAAAGTTTTTAAGGCGTTTCCTTTTGCCATGGGAACGCTTTTTTATATATTACAAGCGCACGCCACAGT
>JAZKXM010000097.1:0-5455 GCA_045611585.1 Candidatus Scatosoma sp.
ATCGTCACCCTAATCCCCTTCGATTGTTTGGGAATATTGACGTTGTAAATGGGGTTTTCCGCCAACAGATTATTTTTTACGATATAATCGTAAACCTCGTCAAAATATTCCGCCGCAGCCTCTTGCCCGTCGGGATAGGCTGAAAAACCGATAGAAGGTACGTCGTGCCGCGCCGCCTCAAAGATCGCGCCCACCGTACCCGAATACACTACGTCCGCGCCAACGTTGACCCCGCGGTTGATGCCCGACAGCACCAAATCGTATTTTCTATTCAGTCCCAAAATGCCAAACCGCACGCAATCGGCGGGCGTTGAATCCAAAGAATACGCCTCAACTCCGTCGATAAACGGCACGCGTTTGATCTCGATCGGGTGAACAAACTCGATCGCGTGGCTTTTGCCGCTTTGTTCTACTTTGGGGGCGACAACGGTCACCTCGCCCAATTTTTTTGCCCAGCTTGCCAACAGGCGAATACCAAGCGTATCAATTCCGTCGTCGTTCGTTATTAAAATTTTCACAACCAGCCCTCGTTATTTTCTTTATAGTTTTTCAGCCGTTCGTCCGCCTCGCGGATGAGGGCTTTCATTTCCGCCTTGTTATAGACGGTTGCGCCACTAGCGCACGCATGACCGCCGCCACGGTAGTTTTCCGCCACTTCGCTGACGGTAACGAAACGGGAGCGAAGGCGCACGCGGATACTGCCGTCGTCGTTTTCGATAAACGCAAGCCAAATAAGGCTGCCTTTGATTCCGTCCATATAGGATACCGACGCGCTGGCGTCCTCGTTGGACAGCCCAAATTTTTTCTTCATTTTCTTGCTGACAAACAAATACGCAACTCCGTTTTCGGTTATTTTCATCTTTTTATAGACATGCGCTGCGAATTTTAACTGCTTAAAATCGTCCAAATAGAGGTTAGAATAGATAAAATCGACGTCGATTTTTTGGTCTAACATCAATCCCGCAAGGCGCATGGTTTCCCCCGATACGTCACGATAGCGGAACCGCCCCGAATCGGTAACCATACCCGTATAGATATACGTCGCCGCCTCCTTCGTCATCGTCAACTCCGTTTTGAACGCCTCGTAGAACGCCGCTACCATTTCGCACGTAGAAGAACGTTCTTCCTCCACCCATTGACAGCTGCCGTAATTTTCGACGGGGATATGGTGGTCGATCTTTACAAATTCTTTGCACAGCTTATATTTTTTGGACGAAATCCGATCCTGCGTGGCGGTGTCCAAGACAATCCCCAGCGCGTTTTCAAAATCCTCGTCCGCTTTGGGCTTTTCTTCCCCGCCTAAAAAGGCGAGATAATTTGAAAAGTCCTCGTTTTGGAGGTAGATTTCCTTTTCGGGAAAGCTGGCTTTTAAAATCGCCTGCAAGCCCTTGGTAGAGCCGATCGCGTCCCCGTCGGGGCGGAAATGGCGAAACAAAATAATTTTATCGTAGCTTTTGATTTTGTCAAAAATAATTTGCATATTTTCGTTCATTGTTTTTCTCCTTGTGATTGAAGGGCAAAAATTATTGTTGAGGGGTGCAAAAAGAGTCTAATTCGGCAAGCATTTGCATAGCCTCGGCTTTGTCTTTCAAGCCCGCTCCGCAAGCCTTTGCGTGACCGCCGCCGCCGTATTTTACAGCCACGGGCTGCACGTTGTATTTGGAGGAACGGATCTCTGCCAGCACTTTGCCGTCCGCCTCGGTAAAATTCACCCAAATATCCACCCCGCGCAAATCTGCCATCGTGCCGACCATTCCGCGGGAGATTGTAAAGGTGTCCACGCCGTAGGTGGGTAGCTCTTCCTTCGTTGTGTAGATATACGCGACGTTGTTTTTGGTGAAATTGATTTTCAAAATAAACTGCGCGCGAAGGCGAACAAAATTAAAATCGTCCGCGTACAGCTGCGAATATACTTCGTTTAAATCAAACCCCGTTTCCAGCAGAATAGAGGCAAGGCGGAAGGTACGGGCGGTCGTCGAATCGTAACGGAACCGTCCCGAATCGGTAATCATACCCGTATATAACGCTTTTGCCGCCTCTTTCGGTAAAGAATACCCGACGTCCGCGATAAACTGCGTAATCAACCCGCAACAGCTTTCAAAAGAGGTATCCACCACCTCGATATCGGCGATTTTTTCCTGAAAAACGTGATGATCAAAACGGACAGTTGCCGCCGCGTTTTTGTATCTTTCGTCCGCAATCAAATGCGAAGATCCGCAATCCAGCACGATTGCCAGCGCGCCGTCGTATTTTTCGTCCGCCACCTCGTCCATCGTCGAACCGTCCATAAAGGAATACCGCTTTGCCTCGTCGCCCACGGCGTAAATTTCCTTTTGGGGAAAGTTGGCTTTTAAGGTTTCCTTCAACCCGATCTGGCTACCCAGCGCGTCCCCGTCGGGTGTCGTGTGACGGTGAATGATCACGACGTTGTATTCTTCAATTTTTTTTGCAATTTGCGTAAATTCGGCTAACATATCAACCTTCCTATTATTCCTCAAAATAACCGTGATAACGAACGACGTAGGGCGAAGCCTTAAACAAAAATTCGTGCAGCTCGATAAAATAATCGTCCGTCATGCTGGCGATATAATCGACAACCAGCTGGTTAGGCTCTGTCTTTTCGTAAGCGGGCAAGCCGCCACCTCGCAAGCCTTCGATATTGGCGACATGGTGAGTGAACACGGGAGAGGTTTTTACGCCCTTTTTCACGTCGTCCAACAGCTGTCCGTAAACGTTTTCCATCATCGGCTTGATCACCTTATCCAAACCCGTATGCTTTGCCGCTCGGTTATAAATTTTTTCGTAGTTTTCCTTTTTCGCCGCTTTCAGCGCCGCAAAGTGTGCCGAATCCAGCTTGATATACGGTTTTCCGTAGCTATTTTCGATAACGTTGACGATAAGATTGTTGACAATCTCCTCGTCCAGCCGACCGATAGAAGAAGGTTCGAACTCCTCTTCCGTAATCGCCTTCGCCAAAATGGCGTCCTGCCTATCCTTTCCAACGTACGCGATAATGTCCGAAATGCGCACCACCGCGCCTTCCAAGGTGGAAGGCATAATCTTTTCCGCAAACTGCCCGTCCTCAGCGCAACGCGCCATTCGTTCGTCGAATTCGGTAAAATCCTTTAAGGGGACGGGATGATATTCTTCCAGCTCCATTTCGCCGTTGTGGGCGGCGATGCCGTCAAGAGTCTGCAACGTGAGGTTGTAGGGATGTATCTTATCTAAAACTCTGACCGAATGGATATTATGGAAAAATCTTCTGCCCGTATTTTTACCGTAAAGCTCGTCTAACAGTTTTTCGCCCGTATGTGCAAACGCGGGATGTCCGACGTCGTGACCGAGCGCAATCGCCTCGATGAGGTCAACGTTCAGCCGCAGCGCACGGCCGATCGTGCGCGCGATACGGGAAACCAGCTGTACGTGCAAGCTACGACGGGTCATATCGTCGTTTTTGAACAGCGAAAACACCTGCGTTTTGTCCGCGTAGCGGTTAAAATACGGGCTGTGCATAATTTTGTTGACGTCCCGAACAAAGGGATTGCACCAAAAGCCGCTTTTTTCTTGCGCGGACGCGCGCCGAAGCGCCGCCCCGTCGTCGAAACCGAGAAGCGCCGATTTTTCCGCGCGCTCGTCGCCGCGGATTTTTTCGTTAAGCTGATCGGACAATACCTCTAACCGCATATCTTTCCCCTTTTACCAAGGCGGTTTGTCAAAATATGATTTTGCCTTAGCACTTTATTATACCACAATCTTTGCCCGTTTACAAGTATTTTCAATAAAATTTCCCGTTTTTTATAAAGTATCCCCCGAAAGCACGTCAGCCTTCGGGGGGAAAGTATTTAAAACCAAATTCGCATATCGTTTTCGCCTCTGTTCGCCCACGCAAAGTATGGGATTAAAGTAAGGTTTACCGATTTTTCTTTACGATTATATGTGTATAAATCGCCGTCCGTTTGCCACAAGGTTGCGGGTAAAGAAACCCTCAACGGACAAGGCGAATTGCTTAACAATTCAACCTGCTCCGCCCCTTTTCGTTTACGTAAACGGAAAACAGCGGAAACGGATTATCCGCGCCCTCTGCGCACAAAATCAAAGGCCCGTACGAAAACACTGCCGTTTTTCAGCTACCGTCAAATACGCCACGTTGACAGTGGTTTCCGTAACCTTAATTTCTTCCGCGATCTGTACCCCGCCGACCAACAAAACCCTATCTCCGTCGGCAAGAACGGGTAATTCCTCACGAAGATACGCGGGGATTTTTTCGTCAATAAGATATTTTTTTAGGCTCTTTTCTCCACCGCCGAATTTACGGAAAACGTCCCCCGTTTTTCTTGCGCGAAAAACCGAGCCGTCTGGAATTTTGTCAGCGTCAAAACGCAGCTGAATCCCAAACCTTTCCTCTTTAAAAAGCGGCTCCGTAGAAACCGTGATCTCGTACCTGCCCCAAGCAAAACGCCCAAAATCAAAGGGAATTTCAACCTCTTTCAACGCTTTATTTTCTTGTGTATTTAACAAAAAACTGATACCGTCATATTCGCGCTTGGCAACGATCTCCTTCGGTAAATTGACGGTGCTACCCGTTTGTGATGCTTGCAAATCAGCCAAAGAATCCAAATGCCGACGGGTATAATCCTTGGTGACCCCCAGCCCTTTCAACACGGTCAAACACGCGCGACGGAACAAGGGCTTTTCTTTGGAAAAAAGAACCTTCCAACCCGTATCGCCAGCAAATCGAGGCTGTCCTCGCACAATCAAAGCGCCGCTTAACGAATACAGAAAAGCGTCGTCCTCTGCCGCCGTCTTGGCAAAGCGTAACAAATTTTCTGTTGCGCCGTCAATCGCCTCATTCAGGCGGGGCAGCACGTCCAACCGCAAAATATTTCTTGTCGCATCCCTTTCAAAATTGCTTTCATCTACGCAGTAGGCAAGCGCGTTTTCGACGGCGTAAGCCGTAATCTTTTTCTTATTCCAAGACAAAAACGGACGCAAATAGCCCCCGTTTTCCTCTTTCATCGCGGTCAGCCCTTCCAACGCCGTGCCGCGCGAAAGACGGAATAATACCGTTTCCGCCTCGTCGTCGGCGTGATGTGCAAGCGCGATATAGTCGCATTTTTTTTCTTGTAACAGCTTTTCAAAGCATTGATAACGGAAATTTCTTGCCGCGGTTTCCACGCTGACTTTTTCCCGCTTCGCGCGGGCAAGACAATCCTCGGAAAAGCAATACAGCCTAATCCCCTCTTTTTCGCACAAATCTTGGACGAAACGAGTGTCCTGCAAGCTGCTCTCGCCGCGAATCCCATGTTCGCAATTAACTGCCGCTAAAAAATATCCGCACGCAAAAGCGTTCGCTTTCAAATAGTGTAAAAGCGAAACGGAATCCACCCCGCCCGACAGGGCGACGCATACGGTTTTTCCTCGGTAGTTTTGCAAATTCATACGTTTAGTATAACAT
>JAZKXM010000098.1:0-5880 GCA_045611585.1 Candidatus Scatosoma sp.
GGTTATCGTACCCACCCGCCCCAATTTATTTATAAGGAAGTCCCAATGAAAAAGATCCTTCCCGAATATTCCTTTTCGGCAGAACAACTGAATATTATTGCCGATCTGGCGAAAAAGACGGGATTGACGGAAAACGTCACGCGCATTTTGTACGCGCGCGGGATCGACGCCGCGGACAAAATCCGAAAATTTATGAATCCGTCTAAGGCGAATTTCCTTTCTCCCTTTTTAATGAGCGGAATGGAGGAGGCGGTACGCTTGATCACCGAGGCGCGCGACCAAGGCAAAACGGGTGCCGTCTTTGGCGATTACGACGCGGACGGCGTTTGTGCCTCCGCCATTATGTACCACGCCTTAAAGGACTTCGGGATCGAGGCGCACGTGTACGTGCCGGAACGCTCCGACGGCTACGGTCTTTCGGAGGAGATGATCGACCGAGTATTTGAAGATTGCAATCCGGAGCTGTTCATCACCGTCGATTGCGGCATTTCTTGCGCCGACGAAACGCAATACGTTTACGAGCTGGGCGCAGACGTTATCGTCACCGACCATCACGAGCTTCCCGAACGCTTGCCCGATTGTTTAATCGTCAATCCAAAATTGCAGGACGATTATCCGTACGACAACCTTTGCGGTGCAGGGGTGGCGTTCAAGCTGGCTTGCGCATTGATCGGGGAGAGGGCGTATCAATACCTTGATTTTGCGGCCCTTGCTACCGTCGCGGACAGCGTGCCGCTGCTGGGTGAAAACCGCGATATTGTCACGGAGGGCTTAAAGCTGTTTAACGGCAAGCTCCGCCCGTGCTTCGCTTCCTTAATCGGAAAAACGTACGACGTAATCACAGCGCAAACGCTGGCGTTTTTCGTCGCGCCCCGTATCAACGCAGCGGGCAGAATGGGGGACGCAAGAGCGGCGTTTCAGCTGTTTACCGAGTCCGACCCTACCAAAATTTACGATTTAGCAACTCGGCTTTGCCTTTACAATACCGAACGCCAAAAATACTGTGACGAGCTGTACGCCTCCGTCAAGGAAAAGTTACGCAAAAAGGGCGCGTACGGTTACGTAATTATGCTTTCGGACGAAAGCTGGAACACGGGCTTTATCGGGATTGTCGCCGCACGTATCGCGGAAGAATACAACCGTCCAACCCTGCTGTTCGTCCACCACGGCGATATGTTAAAGGGCAGCGCGCGCAGTATCGAAAGCGTGAACATTTACACTACGCTGAAAGGCTGTTCGCAATACATTGAGGAATTCGGCGGCCATTCGCAGGCGGCAGGGATCAATATCCGCGCGGACAATTTCGACGCGTTGGAGGCTGCGCTCAACGAAAGTATCGCCGCGCAATATACGTCGGCAGACTTCGAACAAAAGGTATATGTCAGCGAAGAAATCGCCGCCCCCTTCTCCGAAGAATTCGCTCGCGAGTTGATCGCGATGGAGCCTTACGGGGTCGGTCACCGCCGTCCGCTGTTCAGTATTTCAGCGGGGGCAACGTCGGCAAGACTTCTCAAAGCAGGCTCTCCGCACGTTTCCTTAAAAAGCGACTATATCGACCTAATGTATTTTTCGGGCGCAAAAAATTTGAAAATTTTAGAAAGCGACGTAGAAAAGAAAATTCTCTTTGACGTCAACCTTTCAAAATTTAAAGGTAGAGAATATATCAAAGGGTATGTGCGCGACCTTCTCTACGACGGACGTTCGGGCAGATTCGTCTCCGAGAGTATCTTTTCTAACGCGGTCAGCCGTTTTTATGCGGAAGAACCGCCCTTCACGCTGATTCCGTTAAAGACGGAACAAATCAACGCCCTGATCGAAGAAAAGAAAAAGGAGTGCAATTACGGGCTGTGTATGATTGCTTCCGACCGCCGCACCCTTCGTATGTACGAGGGGCTGGACGGCTTCGCTTGCGATTTGTTTTATCCCTCGTCGCGCAATTTGTCTAACGAACTGATTGTATCCCCGTCGGCAGACGCCGATCTTTCGGGCTTTCGCGACTTTATCTTTTTAGATACCCCGTCCGATTTTAATCTTGCGTCCTTGGCAGGAAGAACGGCATATTATAACGAGGAAATTTGCGGCTATAAAATGTTCGAGCGGCTGGACACCGAACGCCAACTGCTTTTGGATATCTATTCGGCTCTCCGCCGCGAGGTCAACTCCCTCTACGGAAACACCGCAGAAGAGCTTGCCTTTTCCTGCGACGGCTTGGGCTTCGACCGCTTGCAATTTATTTTTGCTCTCAACGTCTTTGAGGAGTTGGGCTTGGTGCAATTCAACGAAAACAAACTGACCGTCTATCGTGGGGTAAAAACGGAGCTCACCGATTCATCGATCTATCGCAAAATTCAAGAAATACAGCAAAACTGACAGTCAAAAAACACGGAGAATATTATGGACGTGAACGTTACGTTACAAAATATCAATATGGTCTATCAAGGCGAGGATAGGGAACGTCTGGTCAAGGCGTATCACTACGCCGAGGCGGCGCACGCCGACCAAAAACGCGCCTCTGGCGAGCCGTATTTTATCCACCCTTGCGCGGTAGCGCAGGTGCTGATGGATATGGGGCTAGACGCCTCAACGGTTTCGGCTGCCCTTTTGCACGACGTGATCGAGGATACGCCCACCACGGAAGATGATATCCGCCGCGAATTTGGCGAAGAAGTCTTACAGCTGGTCAGTGGCGTGACAAAGCTTGAAAAAATCGTATTCAAATCTCAGGAAGAAGCGGACGCGGAAAACTTCCGTAAGATCGTGGTGGCGATGGCGAAGGACATTCGCGTTATCATCATCAAATTAGCGGACAGATTGCACAATATGCGATCCTTGGGCTTTTTATCGCAGGACCGCCGCCGCCGCATGGCGCGCGAAACGCTGGATATCTACGCTCCGCTTGCAGGTCGGCTCGGTATCTCGCAAATCAAGTGCGAGCTGGAAGACCTCTGCTTAAAAGAGCTGGACGAAGAAGCCTACAAATTTCTCGTCGTCAACATTTCCGCGCGCTTGTCCGAGCGTAAAGAATTCGTTTCGGAAATCGTGGAAGAGATCAAAACGCTGATGAAAGGGGACGGGCTGGACGGCGAAGTGTTTGGGCGGCCCAAGCATTTCTATTCCATCTATAAAAAGATGAAAAACAAGGGCAAATCCCTCGACCAAATCTACGATTTAACGGCAGTTCGCGTAATCGTGGACGACGTGAAGGATTGCTACACCGTTCTGGGCCGAATCCACGAAAAATGGAAACCGATCCCGGGCAGAATTAAGGATTATATCGCCACGCCCAAGCCCAACAAATACCAATCCCTGCATACGACAGTCATGACCAAATTCGGTCAACCCGTCGAGATTCAGATCCGCACGGAAGAAATGCACCGAATCGCAGAATTCGGTATCGCCGCGCATTGGAAATACAAGGAAGGCAAATCAGAGGACGCCAACACCAATTTCCAAAGCCGCCTTACGTGGCTTCGCGAAATTATGGAGTGGCAGGGCGCAATGAAAGACTCTGCGGAGTTCTTAGACGCCATCAAAACGGAGCTTTACAGTCACGAACTTTTGGTGTTCACTCCGCTTGGCAAGGTCATTTCTCTCCCCCCGGGCGCAACCCCGATCGACTTCGCGTACGCCATTCACTCTGAGGTTGGCAACCGCTGTACGGGCGGGCGGGTCAATTCGCGTATGGTGCCGTTAAATTCCACGCTGGAAACGGGCGACGTAGTCGAAATTATCACTTCACCAAATTCCAAAGGCCCTTCGCGGGACTGGTTAAAATTCATCAAATCATCCAGCGCCAAGGCGAAGATTAAGCAATTTTATAAAAACGAATTAAAAGAAGAAAATATCCGTATCGGTCAGTTAAAATTAGAGGACGAGGCGCGCAAGAAGGGGCTTTCCCTTTCCACGCTTCTTACGGACGAAAGCTTCAAACGCCTTGCCGAACGCTTTTCCTTCGGCGCGGTGGAGGAGATGTTCGCCGCAGTCGGCTACGGCTCTATTTCCGTCAACCAAATCTTCTTTAAACTGTACGATTTTTATAAAAAGGAACTTATGCCCCGCACGGCAGACGTGCATTTGGGCAAGGGCGGCGCACCGGGCGGCGTGATCGTCAACGGCCAAACGGGCTTGCTTGTTCGTTTCGCAGGTTGTTGCTCCCCCGTTCCGGGCGACGAAATCGTGGGCTATACCTCTCGCGGTAGAGGGGTAGTCGTCCACCGTGCCGATTGTCGCAACGTCCGCAAAGAGGACGCCCAGCGCATCTTACCCGCCAAATGGCAAATCGAGGCGGGCGCGCGGCACCGTTACAACGCCAATATCTCCATTCGCGCTACCGATCAAGGCGCGGCGCTCGCCGTTTTGTCCTCGGTGGTGTCAGAGCTTCGCCTTTCAATCACAGCGGTCAATGGCAGAATCGACAAAAACGGAGACGCGGTGTTAGAATCGTCCGTTTCCCTTACCGACATTTCAGAAATAGATATGCTGATTAAAAAGCTGAAAGGGGATAAGCGTATTTACGAAGTCCACCGTATCACCTCCCTTTCTTAAAAGAGGTTTCACTATGCAAATCATCACGCTTGCCCCGTACGGGTTCGGCTCCAATACTTACGTTTTAACGGCGGACGGCAAACAAGCGGTCGTTATCGACCCTTCTTCGCCCCGTATAAAAGACAAGCTTTTACGGCTTAATCTCGTACCTGCCCACGTCATTTTAACGCATTGTCACTTCGATCACGTTTACGGAGTCCCCGCTTTGCAGGCGATGGGCGCAACCGTGCATATCGGCGAAGAGGAAAAAGCTCTTGTTGGCACGACGGCGGCGCTTTCCGCGCTTTTTGGCGCGCCGGACCCCCAATATACGGTTGACGAAACCTTTTCGGACGGGCAGGAAAAGACCCTTTGCGGAATCAAAATCAAAGCCCTTCACACCGCGGGCCATACCAAGGGCGGGACGACCTATCTCGTCACGGACGAGGCGGGGGAAACCTCTTTGTTTACGGGCGACGTGCTGTTCGATGGCAGCATCGGTCGAACGGATTTCCCGACGGGAGATCTTGCCACTTTGCGCAATTCCTTACGTCGCTTACGCGACCTGAACGGCGACTATCCGCTCTATTCAGGCCACGGCGAAAAAACCACGCTGGAAATCCAGCGAAAAACAAACCCCTTTATGCTTGATCTATAACCTCTTTACAGAGCCAAACGGAGCGAAAAAATGTTTACGACAAACTGTTCCTTTCTTGAAAACGAGTTGTTAGACGTGGTGCGGCTATTCAAACGCCGCCCCGCGTTTTTTACGCATACGTTCCGCTTCGAGGAGGGGATTTTCTATAACGATTTCACGGTTGACGGAGACGCCTATTCCTTCAAAGATAGGGGGCAGGTATGCGACGAACTGCATTTTAAGCGGTTAGAACGCCGCTTTGCAAAGCTTGGCTTGTACGCAGTTCTCTCCGCCCGTTTCGGCGAAAAAATGCCTTGGGGTGCATTGACGGGGATTCGCCCGACCAAGCTTGCGTATATGGAGCAAGAGGAGGGCAGGCACTTCCGTCCACTCTTTGAAAAAATGCAGGTCAGCGAACAAAACATTCGCCTTGTCGAGCAAATTTTAAAAACGCAAGAAGGCTTGTACGAAAAAGGGGAGGGCAACGTTGATTATTTCGTGTCCATTCCCTTCTGTCCGACAAAATGCGCTTACTGTTCGTTTATCACCGCACCCATCGACAAAACCCGTCATTTTTTAAACGACTACCTCTTTGCTTTGGAAAAAGAAATCGAACAGTCCGCCCCGCTTATTAAAACTCTCCGCAGCGTATATATCGGCGGCGGAACTCCCTTCGCGTTGGACGTTCCGCAACTAAAACGGGTGCTTGCTGCGTTGCA
>JAZKXM010000099.1:0-2130 GCA_045611585.1 Candidatus Scatosoma sp.
GAATGGGTACGTATCGGCGGCGACGAAAAGGCCCCGCAACAGCTTGTGGGGGTGATCTACGACAATTTATCGCCGAAATATATCGCCTACGCCCTGCCCACGCAAACGCCCGAAAATCCGCCCGAAGAAATCGCGGAAAGCTGTGTGTTCGTCCCCGCCTCTCACTTTGACGGTCAAAAGGGATTTTTCGTCATTTTCCAAAGCGCGGCAACGGGCGAATGTATCCGTCCCGACAGCGTGTAAGCCAAAAAACTTCGTTTTTTAAAAGAAAATTTTTTTATACTCTTGACAATCCTTTCAAAGTGTTATAAAATATAATAACAAAATCGGTCACGGAAATGTAGGCAAATACGCCGCTTTGTTTCCCGTGAAACCGACTGAAAGCGGGCATTTTCATTCCGTCCCGCCGCCACGGCGGGAGAAAAAATTTTGAAAAGCTCGCAGGGAGGATCTATGAAATTTTGGAAAAAAGCAATCGCAACGGCTTTAAGCGCGGGAATGTTCTTTTCCGTGGCTGGCTGTTTTGAACAAGAAACCCCGCCCCCTACCGCAGAACAATGCGCGGCGGCGCTGACGCAAACCTTAAACGGCGTCAACACGTTGCAGGGCAGCGTTACTTTCGTCGCCGAAAGCACGGTATCGCAAGAGGGTATGAAGGTCAAATCGACAAGCACCACCACCGTCGATATCCTCATCGCCAAAACGCAAACGGGCGCGGATATGAAGCTGACCGCAGAAACAACTATGCTGCAAGATATGGGCGGTATGTCCTTAACGCAAAAGGAAAGCTCCACCGCGTACCTTATCGACGGATATTTTTATGAAGAAGTTGACGGAGTTTGGGAAAAATCGGAAACGCCCGTCTGGTCGACGGAGGAAACGGGGATTGATCTTTCTCAGCTGCAAAACGCTTTCCAACCGCTTGGCGAAGAAGAGCTTTCTCAGCTGCAATCGGCGCTGACGGAACTCATCTCCTCCAACTGCACGGTCACGGGCAACTCCTTCTTCTATACGACGGATTTTACCCCGCAAGCGACCTCGCTGATTAATTTCTTTAAAGAAATCGACCCCGCAACGGATACTCTTGGGGGGCTGATAAACGAAGCCTTGGGCAAAATTCAGCCCGACTTAACGGTAGAAGCTCTTTTGGACGCCCTCGTGCTGTTTGGCGAAAAGACGGTGGAAGATCTGTACAAGGGCTTAGACGAAAGCGTGCAAGCAAAATACGGCGCAACCTTGCAACAGCTGAAAGACAGCTTGCTTGCCAACCCGTCCGTCCTTTCCCTTCTCAAAGATAAATTAGGGATTGCGGAAACGGAAATCGAAACGTGGAAAGCCGCACAGCTTGCCGACCTTCTTGAACCGTACAAAACGCTGACGGTCAACGATCTTTTGGCTATGCTCGTTCAATCTTTTGAAGAAGAATCCAACGGCGCAGGCGGAGAAGGCGGCGACGAAAACGGCGACGAAGACGGAATTGTCCAAACGGAAGCAACGACCAACCCCGAAGGGGAAGAAACGAAAACGATCACCCAGCAATTTGCGACGAAAGCAAAAGCAATCCTTGCTATGCCTATCCAAGACCTTTTCGGCGAGGACGCGGAAACGGCGCAAATGGCATTCTCCCTTCTTTCCTCCTTGCAGGTATCCAAGCTGCAATCGAAATGGGAGGTTTCCTTCGATAAAGCTCTTGCGGTAAAAGGCGTTTCGTTTACAACGGAATCGGCTTTGTCCCTCTCTTTGGAGGGCGCGCCCATCTCCACCGCGACAACGTTGACCTTTACGCTCCATTCTTTCAGCAAGGAAAGCACAAAAATCACCCTTCCAAACTAAAAGGAATGAGCTTGTACAATACAAAACTCATTCTCAAATTTAATATTTTTTGGTCTATACTTTAAGGTTCGCTTCAATCAGCAGAACGCCTTTTAAAAAAATTAAAAAAATTTTTCAAAAGGGTATTGACAAATCTAAAAACCTATTGTATAATAGGCGTACAAGGGATAGGGAGTACAATACTCCTTATAATAAAAGTTTTTTTGATATTTGGTCATAAGAAAGGGAAACGGATAAACAGTCCGTTTCCCTTTCTTATTTCCTAAAAAGTTTTTTAACGATAAATTATGTCTTAAC
>JAZKXM010000100.1:0-3984 GCA_045611585.1 Candidatus Scatosoma sp.
CGTCAAGCTTGGCACTCTGTTAAAGGTTTCACCCTTGGATACCAACCCCGATCCTATCACCTTGGCGCTTGCCTACGGCGACAAAGGAACTCATTATAACGTTGTAGGTGGCAAAATAGTTTGGCTGACCGACCCCGAAACGGGCAAACCCTACAAAGAACGCACCCTCGGCGCGTTGATCGGTGAAAACGCGGACGTCAAATCTTTGTTCTACGATATCAGACTGGCAACCTTATTTGAAATTTCCCCCTTGGACGCAGACCCCGACCCCATCAAGCTGGCGCTTGCGTACGGCTCGAACGGAAAGCATTATAAAATTGATGGCGGCGAAATCGTTTGGCAAACGAACCCCGAAACGGGCAAACCGTACAAGGCGCGCACCATCGGTATCTTCTTCGACGAAAATACCGACATTTTAGAACTGCTTTACGACGTAGAGTTGGGTACTCTGTTCAAAATTTCCCCTCTCGATAAATATCAAGGCAAGCCCGAACCCGACGCGATCAAGCTGGCGCTTGCATTCGGCGAGGAAGGAAAGCATTATAAGCTGACGGATACGGACGCCAACCTGATTCCCGATAAGATCGAATGGCTGACCGATCCCGAAACGGGCAAAGCGTATTCGCCCCGTACCCTCGCCATCTTCTTCGACGGCGAAACGGACCTTTCCGAACTCATTTACGATATAAAAATCGCCACCATTTTAGACGTGGACGTCAACAACCATATGATGATGGCGCTTGCGTACGGCAACTCCGATACATATACCAAGGTCAGCGACAAAATAACGATGAACCCCGTCCCCTACGCTATCGTAGGCGATAAGGTTTACAACGCGAAATATAAGCAAGTCGGCACGGCGACGGTTGCAGACGCAGGCTTGGGTATCTATGAAACGATGATCGACGAAAAAACGGTATATCTGCGCAAGGACGGCGCCGCCTATTTCGCTTACGAAACGAAGGCGCTGGCAACCGGCGCAAAGGTCGCGGATAGAATCACCTATCAGGCACGCACCCTGCGCGATTTGATGGGAACGAACGCAACCGCGATTATCGACGGAATCGAGCTTGGCGCCGTACTGCAAACGGACGTACTCACCTGCTCTGACGAGCTGGTTCGCGCGATTGCGTACGGTTACGACGGAACGCATTACGACCTGCTTGACGCCGACGCGAACGGCGTTGCCGACGGCGTGATTTGGAAGGTAAAAGACCCTCTTACGGGCGAAAGATACGCGCCCCGTACCGTTGCGGATATGCAAAATTTGGACGCTCTGTTTGAAGAAGTCCGTCTTGCAAGCGCGCTGTCCGTTACCCCCCAATCCCACCCCATTCTCATTTCGCTTGCCTATGGCAAGGAAGGAACGGATTTCAACTACTTAATCAAGGACGGAAACAAAGTAGGCTTTACCCCTATCACGTCGCCGAAAACGATTGCGTCGCTGAAAAACGACGGGGACGAACTGTTGAACGGCATCGAGCTGGCAGCCCTCTTTACGAACGCAAAAACAAGCGACAAGCTGACAATGTTCGTTCTGTACGGAAAGGCTGGGATCCATTATACCACGACGAGCGAAACAACGGTGGATATGCTGAAAAAGCGTATCGCGGTATATGACGGAAAAGCGTATGACGAATACGGCACCGCGTTGAGCGGCTCTGTCGTCGGTAACGTCTATACGGACGGCGACGGCGCAAGCTTTACCTTGTATCAGCCCGTGGACGGCGAACAAGCGGTAGAAATCACCGTCGGCGAGGTAAAGCATTCCGCCCCCTATTATTACGTGAAGAACGCGAAAGGCGAGAACGTCTATTTCACCGCGCATACCATCGGCGATTTGACAACGGGCAACGGACTGTTTGATAATATCACCAAGGCGTTGACCGTGCGCGATATGATGAACGACGACAAAACCATAGATTCGCACTTCATCTTAAAGCACATGGCGGACGTTCCCGTTTCCAAGCTTCCCGAACGTATCGAAGGCTTAACCTTCCAAGAGGTGTACGCGGACGTCATTTATAAAAAGGACGCGAACGGGTACTATTTGGATAAGGACGGCAATTACCACCTTGACCACGAAGGCAACAAGTTTAAGACGATCCACTACCATTTCGAGGATAAGACCTTCTACACCACCGAAACGTACGAAGAAGGCACGGACGTCCACCTTACCTTGACGGGACAATGGAAATACCTTTTAACCCGCGAAAATAAGGAAGAAGTTTGCCACTTGACAAACATTACGCACCTTATCGAAAATATGTCCCACAACGTGCATTACGCACCGTTAGAAAATTTGGTGGAGGACGACCTTGTCGAACTGGACGACGAAAGCCTCTTGGGCGACCCCATCACTTACGATTTCGGCTTCGTAGGCACTATCGACACCTATTATTATAAGGACTTTGAAGGAAACTTCGTCCTCGACGGCGGCGGCAATAAAATCGCAAAAACGATGATTGGCGAACTGGCGGTGGAAGAATTGATCGACTACGTCAGCAAAGTGCTTAATTTGATTTAATTTTTCAAATAACTTTTCCAAAAAGCGGGAAAAGGCAAGAAAAACGGTTGACTAATTGTAAAAAATAGGCTATAATAATTTGCGTATGGCTATGTGAATAGCCTATTTAACCTTGCACGCAGAAGAGGCGTGCCGAATAAGACCAGGAGGTGAAACAAGTATGGCTAAATACGAAATGCTCTATTTGCTGAACAACGATTCCACGGAAGAAGTAAAAGCGGCTGAAATCGAAAAGTACGAAAATATCGTAAAATCGATGAACGGCGCAATCGTTTCGACGGAAAAGTGGGGTACGAAAAAGACCGCTTACCCCATCAAGTACAAGAACGAAGCTTATTTCGTCCTGATGACGTTTGAAGCGGATGGCAAGGTGCTCGGCGAACTTGACCGTGTTGCAGGCATCGACGCAGAAGTGTTGAGACGTATGATTACGAAACTCAACTAAATTTGATTAGGGTAGAAAATTATGAACAAAGTATTTTTGATCGGAAACTTAACGCGCGATCCCGAGCTGACCGAAACGCCCAGTGGCGTAGCGGTTTGCCATTTCGCTATTGCCGTCAATAGAAATTACTCTTCGCAGGACGGCGAACGCCAGACGGACTTTTTCAACTGTACGGCTTGGCGCGGACAAGCGGAAACCATTGCGCGCTACACCAAAAAAGGCAACAAGGTTGCCGTAACCGGCAGCGTTCAGCTGCGCAATTATGAGGACAATCAGGGCGTAAAGCGTACCGCTGTGGACATTATCGTCCAAGACGTCGAATTTTTGACGCCGAAAACCAGCGGCGATTCTTTCGAGGACGAAATGGACGCCCCTCGCGCCTCTGCACCCGCCAAGAAGAAGCCCGTTCTTCGTCCTATCGACGATGACAACGATATGCCCTTCTAATGCGGAAAAAATACGATTAAGGAGTTAATATTATGGAAGAAAAAGCACCCGTAAAAAAGGTTTTTAAGAAAATGCCCCGTAAAAAGGTTTGCGCTTTCTGCCAGGAAAAACTTGACGTCATTGATTACAAGGACGTAAACCGCTTAAAGAAATTTATCACCGAAGGCGGCAAGATCCTCCCCCGCAGAATGAGCGGTACCTGTGCGGCTCACCAAAGATTGCTTGCAACCGCGATCAAGCGTGCAAGAATCGCTTCCCTTCTCCCTTTCAAAGGTGAATAATTGAAGGAAACTGTTATAAGACAAATTCAATTTCAATAAAAAGTACAAAAACTTCCGACCTGAAATTATATATAATCTTATAACAATAGCACAACAAAATAACTAACAATAAAGACACTCTGCATTACCGCCGAGTGTTTTTTATTTTACCTAAAAATATATACTTCTACTCCCCCCTCAACCTATCTCAAAGCCTTATAAATCCTAGCAATTCGTCCCCTCTCTACCTATATAAATATATAGTAAAAACTTTAGTAAATTTCTTCTTACTTCCGCCCTAGTTA
>JAZKXM010000101.1:0-4700 GCA_045611585.1 Candidatus Scatosoma sp.
CCCCTTATCTTTCTCTGTTTTGGAAAGCCGCTTTCCTTTCTGTTTACCGACAGCCGCGCGTTGGAAGTCTTTTTGATTCTTTCGGCGGGGCTTGCTTTTTCTTGTCTGTATGCCGTGATACGGGGTTGGTTTTGGGGACAAAAACGGTTTTTAACTACTTCCGTTTTGGAAATCGCGGAAGAAAGCGTGATGGTGATTGCGGGGGTGCTGTTATTGCGAGGCGTTTCTTCGCCCTTGGAGGGCGCGAAAGCCGCCGCCCTTGCCGCCGTTTTGTCATACCTCTTTTCCTTTTCCGCGTCCTTGATTTGCTTTTTGGCAAGCAAAGGAAAATTTGGGTCGCCTCGCGAACAATGGAAGCCGCTTTTTTCCTCCGCCGCGCCCATTACGGGCGTTCGGGTAGGGAGTACGATTGTCAATTCTTCCATTGCCGTTTTACTGCCCGCGATGTTGATCCGCGCGGGGTTTTCGGAAAGCGAAGCGTTGAAAACGTTTGGGGTTTTGTCGGGAATGGTATTGCCCGTGCTGTTTGTCCCCTCCACCGTCATTGGCGCATTGAGCCTTGTGTTGGTGCCTGAGCTATCCGAAGATTTTTACGCGGGGCGCGTTGAACGGTTGCAAAAAAATATTTTGCGCGGGCTGAATGCGGCGGCGATTGTAGCGTGTATCCTCGTCCCTTTTTTCGCCGTTTTGGGACGGGAGATTGGGGCGATTGCCTACGCCTCCAACGTTGCGGGCGAGATGATCGAGCGAAGCTGCCCTATCCTTCTGCCTATGAGCTTGACAATGATCAGCACCAGCGCGTTGAACAGTATGGGTTTAGAAAAGCAAACTTTTGGGTATTATTTTGTCGGCGCGGCAGCGAATATCCTTTGTATCTGTCTATTGCCTAAATATTTGGGTGGGTATGCGTACGTAACGGGACTGGCGGCGAGCTTTATTTTATGCGCCCTCTTAAACCTGCGCTTACTGTTTAAAAAGGTATTTCAAGGCAAACGAACGGGATTTTTTATGCGCGTTTTGGGTATGGCTGCCGCTGTGCTGCCCGTCGCGCTGTTGGGAGAATTTGTTTCCCTGATTGCGGGGCGGTTTTGCGGGGAGATTTTGAAAATGGCGATCGTTCTTTTGATGATGGGCGGGGCGAGCCTTGTTCCTCTATTCCTTTTTTATCCCGTCAAAAAAAGAGAAACTCGAACGCGGCGAGGAAAGGCGCGCGCTACGGTGAGGATTTGAGCCGCGCACGGAGCGAACGCGGCGCGGAAGCGTCGCGGGAGCGTCGCGGGAGCGGAGTTTGGGTTCTGTGATTTATAAAAAATTTGCGCTTTTTGTCTTTTTTCGCCCTCGTATCCTTGACAGAATTCCATTTTTTGATTAAAATATTAAATAGTGAGAAAAAAATGAACGTTTGGAGGATTTTTTATGGCTTACAAAACGAGAGAGTGGAGAAACGGCATGCGCGTCACGTTGGATTATAACAACATGACCGACACCTTCCTTGGCGACAAGGGCTTTTCTGCAAAGGATATTGCGGCTTATTCGAAAAAGGCGGCGAAGGCGTACTCTTACGTCAAAGAAAACCGCGGTCGCGACGATCTGTATATGGGATGGACGGAGCTTCCCTACAACCAAAAGGAGATCGTGGAGGATATCCTCGTTACCGCGCGCGACGTCAGAAAGAAATTTCAGTATTTTGTCGTGCTGGGGATCGGCGGCAGCGCGTTGGGTCCCATTATGGCGTTTAATGCGTTATGCCACTTGCATTATAACGACCTGCCCAAGCGCAAGAGAAAAGGACCCAAATTTTACGTTGAGGACAACGTTGACCCCGTTAGAATGCGCGATCTGTTGGACGTGATCGAGCCCGAAAAGACTTGCTTTAACGTTATTTCTAAGTCGGGCGCGACCAGCGAAACGATGACTCAGTATTTGATTATTTTGGACCTTTTGACGAAGGCAGGCGTGAACGTTAAGGATAACGTTATTTTTACCACCGACGAGAAAAAAGGGAATTTGAAAAAGATTTCCGACGAATGCGGCGGAATTAAGAGCTACGTTTTGCCCGACGGCGTGGGCGGGAGATTTTCGCAGCTTTGCCCCGTTGGGTTGTTGCCTGCAGCCGTTTTGGGAATCGACATCAAGGGCTTGCTGGCGGGCGCGGCGTATATGGACGGGCTGTGCAAGCAATCCTCTATGTACAAAAATCCTGCGCTGATGAGCGCGGTGTTGCAGGTTGCCGCTATGGATCAGGGTAAGAACGTTGGCGTTATGATGCCCTATTCTGATAATTTGAAGTTCTTGGCGGACTGGTACTGCCAGCTGTGGGCGGAATCGCTGGGTAAGAACGTCACCCTTGACGGCGAGCCTTGTAATTTTGGACAGACCCCCGTTAAAGCGTTGGGTGCGACGGATCAGCACTCGCAAGTGCAGCTTTATACCGAAGGGCCTTACGACAAGGTTGTCACCTTCCTGTCCTTGAAAAAGTACGGGTGCGAGATGCCTATCCCCCACGGGTGCGAAAATATCCCCGACGTTGCGTTCCTTGGCGGGCATACTATGCAGGAATTGATCCAAGCGGAGAACGCGGCGACGGCGTACGCGCTGACCAAGGCGGGGAGAATGAATTATACCCTTTGGATCCCTGAATTGAACGCGTTTACGCTGGGACAGCTGCTGTTCTTGTTTGAAATGCAAACGGCCTATGCGGGCGCGATGCTGAACATCGACACCTTCAACCAGCCCGGTGTGGAAGAAGGCAAAAAGGCTACCTTTGCGTTGCTTGGAAAAGCCGGCTATGACGCGAAAAAGAAGGAGTTGGATTCCTTGCCTGAAAAGGATATGAAAAAGATCATCTAACATAGTGGAATTGTGCGCGGAGATTAAGCTGAAATTTTGATTAAATTTTGATCGAATTTTGATTGAACGCGTACCTGCTGCCCCCAAACGGAGTTTTTCCGTTTGGGGGCTTATGTTTTATCTTAAAAGGAATACGGGATTTTTTGGCGGGTTCGGTATAAAAAGGGACTGAGTGGGCTATACTTTTCAAGGAACGGAAACGACCCCTTTTTACATACAATGCATTAAGGGAGTATGTTTTCAAAAGAGGTGGTTTATGAACGTGAAAAGAGGCGAATTGTATTACGCCGACCTGTCACCCGTGGTCGGCAGCGAGCAGGGCGGAATCAGACCCGTCCTCGTCGTGCAAAACGACGTTGGAAATAAGTACTCCCCTACCATTATCGCGGCGGCGGTGACAAGCAAAATTAATAAAGCGAGGCTGCCGACGCACATTGAGCTGCCCTCGGCGTACGGATTGGCGAAGGATAGCGTGATTCTTTTAGAGCAAATACGCACCCTTGACAAGCGGCGTTTGAAAGAGCGGATTGGGGAGCTGCCGCCCGCGACAATGATGCGGGTAAATCGCGCTATTTTGATCAGCCTTGGGTTCCCCGTTAATTCTTGACGGACGTTTTGCGGCGATTTGGCGGTTTTGCGAGGTTGGTTTTCATTTTGGTTTCGGCGTAAATAGAAAAAATGGCGCAGGGTTTGACAAATTTCGCCCTGCGTTTTGTCTTATAATCCTTTCGATAACGGATACGTTGTGGGAGGTGAATATGGTTTTCAAGGCGAGGACGCGCATAGCGGGGAGCGGTTGGATTTACGTTGGGGCGTTTTGTTGCTTTTGGTTTTTGTTTGGGCTGGGAGAATTTTACGAGCCGTTGGGGTTGGCGTTGCTGTTCGCCTGCCTTTCCGCCGACCTTTCCCTTTTGCCGTGCGCTCTGTTTTTTGTTTTATCCCCTTTGCTTTGCGGCGTGTTTCGGCCCATCGTATTGGTACTGTACGCGGCGCAAGCGAGTTTGACGGCGTTTGGGTTTGCGTTCAAGCGGCGGCTGAGTGAAAAGAGGCAATATTTCTTTTCATTCTTTCTGTTGACGGTTGCGCTTTGTACGTTTGTGGTTTTTTCGCCCTTCAAGGGGTACGACCTGCCCTTTGGGTTTAGTCTTGGAAAAACTGCACAAAAGACGGTGATTGCGGCGGGGATTTTTTTGTTGGCGGCGGCGTTTACGGTGGCGTTAAAAGCCATCACGAGAAAATTGTTAAAGTGCAGGTTGCGCGGGGACGAGATATTGTTTTGCGTCCTTTTATTCCTCTTTTCGGCGGCGGGGTGCTGTCGAGTTCTGGGGTTAGACGCGTACCTGGGTGTGGCATTTTTTATTTTAGCCGTATTTGCGTACGTGACAAAGGACGGGTCAGGTACGCTGTGCGCTTTCCTTTTATCCTTGCCTGCGGCGATTGTTGGAGGACTGTCGCCCGAACGGTTCTTCCTATACGGAATCGCCGTCGTGTTGGTGGCGAAATACGGGAAATTGGCGGAGATTTGCGCCCTATTGATCGTCTATTTTATCTACGGATATTTTGACGGGCTGTACGCGTTTGGAACTACGGCGTTGGTGAGGGCGTTGCTGTCCGCGCTTTTGCCCTGCTTACTCTTTTTATTGTTGCCCTCCTCCTTTTTGCATAGGTTGGAGGACGAGCTGGTTTTTTACCGTGAAAAGCATTTATCCCGTATCGCGATCAACCGAAATCGCGCGGCGATTGGGGAACAGTTATTTGAAATTTCGGGTGTGTTTCGAGAAATTCAGACTACCTTTACCGCGCTTGGGGACACGAAAGCGGAGGAAGGCGCGAAGGAATACATACGCGGG
>JAZKXM010000102.1:0-15208 GCA_045611585.1 Candidatus Scatosoma sp.
CCGCCGATACGTACCCATTCGCTGAACTCAAAACACTCGTTCAGCCGTTCGTCGCGGGGGTATTTTTTAAACAGCTCCTCAATTTCCCGTCGGACGGAGAGGTAATATCCGTTTCCGTCCGTCTTAAACGGATGGAGTACGCCGTCAGCATCTCCATCTTTTTGAGGGTTTGCCCCTTTTTCTTCGATTTGCTTTTCACCGCCGCTTTCAGCGTGTGCATCATCGCCAAATTCTTCCAGCCTGTTGCGTTCATCTCCTTCCTCCCTTCGGTAATAATTTTCAGTGGCGACGCTTTCGTCGTCGTACTCCTTTTTCGGCTCATCCATTTGTACGCGCTCTGGCGCGGGCGGGTTTGGCTGGGCGTAGCGATTGAGGGTGAGGGGGAACTCCGTTTTGATATTTTTCGTTTGGTCGGGCATACTGTCCTCATACGCCGCGGCGGAGCTTTCCTTTTTCCAATCGGCAAGCCGTTCGGCTGTGGGGGTGGGGCGCAAAACGCCGCCGCTTTCCTTTTCTACCGCGCCCGAAAGCAGCTTTCGCCAATCGTAAACGTGGTTGCCGTTGGTGCCGTAGGCGATGGGGAAAATTCCGTTTTTAACAAAACAAATCACCCCGCAAAAACCGCCGAAAATTTCCAGATCGCTGACGACGTTAAATAGACTCTTTCCCCGCAGGGGCAACAGCTCCGTCCGACCCTTTTGGTCGGCGATCAGGCAATAATATTCCCCCGAGGAAAGGGGGGCAAAGTTGATGACGGACACCTCGATCGCGAGATTTTTTCCGTACTGTTCAATTTTGATCAGCCCCGTCAACGCCCTGCCGTCGCCCGAAAAGCCTTGCTTGATTTGCTTTAAAATGCACATTTTTTTGACGTAATTCATAAACCGACCGCCTCCCTGCGTTCTTTTTCGTATTTTTTCACCGTATCCTATCATATATTGAGGAGAAAGGGAAAAATTGACTGTTTGCCGACCTTTTTGGCAAAAAAAGGCGAAAAGCGGACGGGCGGTGTAAAAATTAGGTTAAAAGAATTGACCTTGTAAAAATTTTTTTGTATAATAACAATATGCGGAAAGAAGAAAAAGCTGTGAAAAAATCGAAAAAATCGACCGTTTGGATATGGCGGGTGGCATTTACCCTCGCCACGTTGTTAATTTTGGCGTTTATCTTTTCCAACTCGGCGGCGACGGCGGAGCAATCGTCGGGGTTAAGCGAAAGGGTGACGAAATGGGTGCAGGCCATTTTTCGCGCGATTGCGCCCCAAAGCTGGGTTGCGGGCGCGACGGGGGAAGATTTTGCGCGGCTGCACGGAATTGTTCGCAAAATTGCGCATTTTACCGAATTTTTTGCGCTGGGCGCATGTTCGACCTGGTGTTATTTGTCCTATTGTCGGTTTGCCGTGGGGCTGACGTTGCCCGCGACGACGGTAATTTTTGTCCCCATATTAGACGAATTTTTGCAAGGGAGCGTGGAAGGGCGCGCGACGGAGCTTTTGGATTTGGTGATAGATACGGCGGGCGGCTTGACGGGCGTGTTGGTTGGGCTGGTACTGGCGGCGGCTGTGTTGGTGGGGCTTGCAAGACGAAAAAAACGATTGAAAGGAGAGTAATATGGCAGAGGAAAATTTGCAGATTGCATTGATAAAATACAACAAAAAGACTTGGTGTAAAAGCGGCTTGTTGGGCTTTTTGATTGGGCTGGCGATTATCGTACCTGGGATCAGCGGCTCGACGGTCGCAATTATTTTTAAGCTGTACGATCAATTTTTGTACGCTGTGGGCAATTTGTTTAAAAAGTTTAAACAATGCTTTGCCTTTTTGTTGCCTATCGGGTTGGGAATGGTACTCGGCGTTTTGTTGGGGTTTGTTACCGTACAAAAGCTGTTGGATCTTATTCCGTTTGCCATTGTGGGATTGTTTGCGGGCTTGATGGTCGGTGCGTTTCCCGCGGTAAAGGACGAGTTAAAGGGCGCGAAGATGAACGCAAAGCGCATTCTTCTTTTGTCCGTCGGGGTGCTGTTGCCCGTGGCGGTTGGGTGCGCGTCCGCGCTGTTGGGCGGCAAAGAGGGAGTGTCGGCGGATAAGTTTGCCCAAATTTCCTTTTGGCATTTTCCCTTGGCTCTTATCGTCGGGTATGCGGTGGGGGTAACGCAAATCGTCCCCGGGCTTAGCGCCAGCGCAATTTTGATGGCGATCGGCTGGTTTACTTCGCTGATGGAAAGCGTTTCTATGACGTATTGGGGACAAAACCCTGCTATTTTTGGGATATATGCGGGGCTGGTCGTTGGGTTCTTGCTGGGAATGTTCACCTTTTCCAAGCTGCTTACTTATCTGTTTGGAAAGGCGCGGCATACGGCGTATTCGATGATTGTGGGGCTGTCGCTGGGGTCTATTTTGTCTATGTTCTGCAATGGGGATGTCGTCGCCGTTTACGTCGGTTGGGCGAAAAACGGAGTGGCTTGGACGGACGTTTGCCTTGGGATAGCTCTGTTTGCCATCGGCGTTGTCGGGTCTTATCTTTTGGTGCGCTATCAGCGGAAAAAGGACGCGGAAGCCGCGGAAAAGTCCGTTTCAAACGCCGTCGAAAACTCTGCGGAATAAAAAAAGATGTCTTTACGAGCTCTGTTAAATAAATTTCGCCGCGCCACCTATCGGCGCGGTTATACTTGCGATTGCTGTGGGCGGGAGGTGTTTGCCTATCCTGCCGAGCGGCTGTGCAAGCAATGCGAAGAAAAGCTTTTGAAAAACGATCGTTTTGTCTGCGACAAATGCGGCAGAAAGACGGTGACGGAAGGGGTTTGTAACGCTTGTAAACGAAATTTGCCCCGCTTTGATGGCGGGGCTTCGCCGTACGTTTATCACGGGCATACGGCGGCGCTTGTCAATGAAATGAAAAACGGAAACCGCCGACTTGCCTGCTTTTTTGCGGAGAAGATGGCGGAAACTTTTTTATTCGTCAAGGAGAAATGGGGATTAAGCGAAGCGGAATGGTTAGCCGTTCCCGTTCCTACGACGGCGGAAAAGCGCTGTTTGCGCGGATACAATCCGTCCGAGGAGCTGTTGATTGAACTCTCGGCGGCGTTGTGCGCCCAAGGGGAAATTTTGCCCGTCGATTTGGACGTGCTTATAAAGAGGCGGGAAACCTCTCAGCAAAAGCATTTGTCCGCCAAGGAAAGAATGGAAAACGTAAAAGGGGCGTATCACGTCCGCAAGAGGGTCGAATGTCGTGGCAAAACGGTGTTGTTGGTGGACGATATCCTCACCACGGGCGCGACGGGGAGCGAGTGCGCCCGCCTCTTACTTGCCGCAGGGGCAAAGAAGGTGCTGATTTTGACCGCGGCGGCGTTGCCCGAACGGCGATAGTTCCGTTTTGTTAACTCAAACAAATCTTCTCGCTTCGATATAAAACTTCCAGCGGGCGGAGGTCATTTTTTCGATTCGGGCATAATCGGACGCGGTATGCAAAATGTACCCGTTGCCAAGATACAAGGCGACGTGGCCGATCCGTTCTACTCCTTTATTATATTGGCGGCTTTCGTTGGTGAAATAGATACAATCGCCCCGCGAAAGATCGTCGGGGTGGACGTATTTCCCCTGCGAAACCTGCGTTCGGGTGGTGGTGTTTAAAAGGACGTCCGCGCCCTTATAAAAGACGTACTGAACCAAAGAGGAGCAATCGAACTTGCTTGCGGTGAAGCCGCCAAGTAATTTCCCCTTACCGTTGTGCAAGCGTACCGCTCCGTAAACGTAGGGAACGCCCAACAGCTTATACCCCTCCTCGATGACGTTTTCTACGTCGTCGTTTTTGCTTTTTTCCAAGGAAAAGGCTGCGGCGTACTCCGCGTAGATGTATGCGGTTTTATTTTTATAATAGGTCTTGTACCAATTACCCGTTTTGCCGACGATCGCGTACATGGTACCCGCTTCCGCTTGTCCAAGGACGGCATAATCCGTTCCCGCGCCCGATCGAATATTGACGTTTTTTCCCGTGCAGCGTATGTATTGCGCTTTCTTTACCTCCACCGCGGGGGGTGGAGCGACGGGGGAATTGTTTACGGAGCTATCCGACGAACTCCCCGTCGAATTTTCCGCTGAATTTTCGTTGCTGTCCAAAACGCTTTCGCTGGAAGATCCGCCCGATAAGGGCGGGGTTTCGTTCTTTGCGCAAGCAAACAGAGGGAGCGTAAATGCAAGCGCAAGGCTTGCCAAACAAATTTTATTCCATTTCATAATCGTAATCCTTTTTTTGGCTCTGTCCCATCATTTGGTTGATTTTTTACGGAAAAAACCTACGAAATACTACGCGTTTTGCTCGGTTACAGACCGCAGAGGGTATGCGCCCTCGCAAAACGCTTGTCTTTCTTGCTTTTTTCTTGTAAAAACGTGATAAATCACTAATCAACCATTTTCTGTGACATAGCCTTATTTTTTGCCTCCGTGGGAGGCTCAAAGGCTATTATAAAGGAAATGCGAAGGAAAAGGCAATAGGAGAAAAAAGGGAGTTTTGGCAGGATAGGGGCGGTTTGTCGGGATATGGAAAAAATATAGACTTCTTTTCCTAAAAAAGGAAGGGGAGGAAAAAATTTTTCGCTTGGTTGCGGAGGGAGGGCAAACGCTTGCGTTTTTAAACGGCGTAGTGTATAATGAAAGGGCTATGAAACAATTTTTGACGGATATACATACGCATAGTTATTTTTCCCCCGACGGGGTGGACGGGATTGAAAAGATGCTTGCCGCCGCGTATGAAAAAGGAGTTTGCTTTTACGGGATCAGCGAACATATTGATTATGACCTGCAAGAGTATGGCACACCTTTCTACGGCAGAGGTGCGCCGACGGACGAGGAAGAATATTTCCATTCGGCACGGCATTTGCAGGAGGATTACGCGGGCGCGATGAACGTTTTGATCGGCGTGGAGGCGGGGTATTGCGATTTGCCAAGCGCAAAGCAACGTTATGCCGAAATGATAGCCGCTCGCTGTCCCGATTTTGTGATCAACAGCATACATTCTTTCAACGGGTACGATTATTCTAAGCAAAGTTCTTTTTATCGTGAGGACGGGGAGGGGAATAGAACTGTTCGACCCAAGAAAGAAGTGTATAACGAGTATCTTGCGACTGTACAACGGAGCGTTGAGCAGACGGAGTATCCTTACGATATCGTTGGGCATATAGGGTATTGCGCGCGGTACGCGCCGTATGAGGATTATTTTATTTCCGTCAACGAATTTCAAGAGGCGTGGGACGGGGTTTTGACGGCGATTATATGGCGGGATAAAATTTTGGAGGTGAACACCTCCGATAAGCGAGGGCGGTTCCTCTTTTTGCCGTGTGAGGACGTTTTGAAAAGATATTATCAGCTGGGCGGACGAAAGGTTTGTTTTTCCTCCGACGCGCACCAAACGCCGCGTATTTTGGATAGGTGGGATTTGGCGATCGGCGCATTGAAAAGGATAGGCTTTACCCATTTGACCGTGCCCTGCCGCGGCGAACATATTAAGGTGGAGATTTGAAAATGTCAAGGTTGGATTTGTTAAAATTTTTAGAGGCGTACGGCGACGAAACGGATATTGCGGACTTTTCACCCGAAGAGCTGCAAGAGCTGATCGAGCGCATGAAAAACGGCGACGAGCCGCTGCCCCTTACCAAAGAGGAATTTAAAAAACGGTACTTTGAATATTACGACGACGTCAAGGACAAATCGTTAAAGCGGCAGGATTGGTAACAACAAGCGTATTTTCGTACACGGTACGCCCGTTTTTCTAAAAAACAGGTGGTTGAGGAAATATATTTTACTCTTTTTGAACTCTTTTTTGCCTTGCGCAGGTAAGGGAAGAAAGCTATAATAAAAGCACAAAAAATAAAAATAAAACGAGGTGGAAATATGTCTTTTCATTTAATCCCGACGGCTTGGCAGAGGGTGATTTATAGAAACTATGGTACGGTCAAAACGGCGAATCTGGCGAAGGTGTTGGGAACGGACGAGGCGACGGTGGTTTTGCACGCTGAAAAGCTGGGTTTAAGCAAAATCGAATACGACGAAAACTGGGCAAAAAAAGGGTTTGTTACCGTCATTAGAAACAACTGGGATATCCTGCCAAACAACGGGATTTGCACGCTGTTAGAGCTGGACGGTGCGGCGTTTGAAGCTCTGCTTGTAGAATATGACTTTTTAGACGTGAAATTGGGCGAGAAGCCGAACGTAGAAGCGCCCGTTTACGCGCCCTTGTCGGAGGACGAGGAAAGGGCGACGTTGGCGGTGAAGGAGTTTACGGAGGCGAACGTTTTGCCCGTGACCACAAAGCCGTTTGACTTTTTTAAGAACGGAAACAACACGGCGTATCTTCCGCCTAAGCAGTTTGCAATCGCGCAGCGATACACCTCTTGCTATTGTTCCAGCTACAGCGGCGCGCTGCTGGATGACGAGCTGTCCGATTACAGCGAGGAATATCTTGCGCGGCTTTCCTCGATCGGTATGAACGGGATTTGGATTCAGGACACCTTGCGCAATCTTGCCGCCTTTCCCTTTGACGAAAGCCTTTCCCCCGATTATCAAATTCGGGTTAAGAATTTAAAAAAGCTGACGGAGCGGTGTGAAAAATTTGGGATCAGCGTCTATTTATACCTCAACGAGCCGAGAAGCCTGCCTGCGGCGTTTTTTGAGAAATATCCCCAGCTTCGCGGGCAAAAGACGGAGGACGGAAAGGGGTATTGCCTCTGCACTTCCGTACCTACGGTACGCGAATATCTGTACGGCGCGATCAAGAGCTTGGCAGAGGGCGCGCCCCGCTTAAAGGGAATTATGACGATTACGATGTCCGAAAACCATACGCATTGTTATTCCCGCCCGTGGGCGGACGAAAGGACGGGCTTGCCCGCCACCGATTGCCCCCACTGTAAAAACCGTTCGGCGGAGGAGGTTGCCGCGGAGGTGAACAACGTGATTGCCCGTGCGTTGCGGGATGGGAACGGTTACACCAAGCTGATTGCAAACCTTTGGAGCTGGTCTGATTTTATGCATTGGTCGGACGAAATGGTGGAAAAGGGCGTACGCCTTTTGGATAAAGAGATTGAGGTGCTTTGCGTAAGCGAATTTTCAAAGCCTTTTGAACGGGGCGGCGTAAAGGCGAAGGTGATTGATTATTCCATTTCGGAGGTGGGGCCCAGCCCGATCACGGAAAAGACGTTGGCGCTCGCTAGGCAGTTAGGGCATAAGATTTGGGCGAAAATTCAGGTAAACAACAGCTGGGAATGTTCCGCCGCGCCGTATATTCCCGCTTACGATTTGATGTTAGAGCATATCGACAACCTCAAAAAGCTGGGCGTGGAAGGGCTGATGATGGGTTGGAGCCTCGGCGGGTATCCTGGGGGCGCGCTGACCCTTTGCAATATGGCGTGCGGCGCGGGAGAGGTTTGCGAACGGGAATGGTACGAGGCGACGTACGGTGAAAACGCAGAGCTTGCAAAACGGGCGGTCGGCGTGTTCAGTAAGGCGTTTAAAGAATATCCGTTCAGCGTGGACGTGCTGTATTTTGGCGGGCATACGCTGGGGGTTGGAAACTTCTGGTCGCTGACGGAGGAGAAGCGCGCTTCGACAATGGTTTGTTATACCTTTGACGATTATGAGGCTTACACCAAACCGTACGGCGTGGACGTTTATATCTCGCAATATAAAAAGCTGACCGAACAATGGAAAGAAGGGCTTGCGCTTTTAGAGGAAAAGACGGGCAACGAAAATTATGCCGAGCTGATTAGGGTGGCGCAATGCTGCTATGCACAGTTTGAAAGCGCGCGTTTGCACGCGGAGTTTTCCAAGGCGAAACGGACGGGCGGCGGAACGCCGTCGGCAAAAGAAAGGATGCTGCGGTGCGTGGAGGAAGAGCTTGCGCTGACGAAGCTGATTTACCATTTGGTCAGCGAGGACTCGAAAATTGGGTTTGAGATGACAAACCATTATTATTACAATGCGAACCAGCTGTTGGAAAAGATGCTGAATTTGCTTTCCCTCAAAAGACAATTAAACGGTTAAACGAAAAACGAACCTCGCTATGGGCTCTTCCCTTAGGAATTTTGGGAAACATTAAAAATTTATAGCAATTAGTTTTCATAGATAAAAGGGAATTAAGAACTTGAGATTTAATCTTGAGTTCTTTTTCTCTAATATTTTTTTACTAATTTGGATAAAAGCCTAAAAAACACTTGACAAATACCTATAAAATGTGGTTTATATTATATATGAATATTTAATTTTGCATATTGGGAAAAGCAATGAATCAGTTTAATGAAAAAGATTTTATAGAAAAATATCGTGGAACGGACAAGTTTTTGTCGGAAGGGGCAAAATATTACAAATTATTTTTGGATTTACTTAAAAGCGAAGAGCTTCTTGATAAAATAAAGTTTGCAAACGACGTGTTGCAAATTCCGCCTATTAAAACTTTTATATCATACCAACGGGATTACCTTAAAAATGATATTTTCAATGAGAAAATGTCGTCGGCAATAAAACAAGGCTTTGGTGCGTGCTTTGGGTATTTGTATCGTTTTATGTATGGTAGATATGAGCCAAAACAATGTTGGATAAACGACGAAAAAACGGGTATAAAAACGGCAAGCCGTTTTGAGAGGATATAACGTATGAGGAAATACACGAAAAAAGTAACAACTCAAAAAATCCACGAGGTTTTTGCAAGTAATGACGTTACTAAACTTTACGGCGAAAGCTTTATAAAATGGAATGGTATAACCAGCGATACGAACGAAGAATATCAAGAAATTTTTGCCGAATATATTTTTCATGGATTGGTAGATAATAAGCTTCCAATGATTGCCCCTAGCGGTGTTGAAAACTATTGCGAGCACGAAAGAAAATACGTGGCAAGAGATAATGAAGAGGGCGTTCAGAGAGATTACTATTTTGGTAAAAAAAAATTAGACGATTCATACGGAGTGCCCGTTTGGTTTGAATTACAAACGGGAGAAAAGGGACAAGGCAAAGGGATAGATTTGATTTATTGCAATAATAACACCCAAGAATTAAATATTTTTGAATTAAAATATAATTCTACAGAACCGTTATTGCGAGCAATTTTAGAGATACAAACGTATTATCAGCGTGTAAATTGGAGTAAAGCGTTCAACGACCTTAAACAAGCAAAAGAAAATAAAGACAAAATTTTTTGCATGAGCGTATCAAAAATTAATAAATATATTTTGGCTAATAAAGGCTGTGCTTGCCTTTATAATAAATACGAAGCAATAAAAGACTCAACTGACAGTTACGTAAAAAAATTGCTAGATTATTTTGAAATAAAAGTTGTAATTTACGATTAGCATAAAGGCGAAGTGATTTCGCCTTTAATAATCGCAGGTGAATATGTAAATATCAATATTGAAAAAGGAGATTAACGTGGTTAAGGTAGGAATCTTTTGGGTGATACACGGTAAGTTGTATTACAAATTGCAAGAAAAGGATGAGAGCGTCATTAAAAATATTACGAACAAGATTGATAGTGCTTACGGGCATTTCTACGAGTGGGATGATTTATGTGGAAAACTCTATCCACATGCAGATTTTGCCACCTTTCCACGTGGCAGAGTTTTATACGATACAAAAGAGGCGTGTCATATTGTATATAGAGATGAATGCATTACAGAAGAAGAACTAAAAAAGGTTATAGAGGCGTTTAATTTGAAAGAGTATAAAACTCTAACGGACGAACATTATTCTTGCGACAAATGTATAAAAAGAAAAGGAGACTTATTCTTATGAAAAATTTCAAGGTTGAGGTTATAAGAGGCAAGGAAAAAATAGGGGAGAATTTGATTGAAGTAAAATCGACACAAGCAAGAATATTGCTTGAATGTGGTTTAGCGTTAGAACCGACTGAAAAAACAGAAGAGTTAGAAAAAAAGGTTTTAAGAACATTTTATGATGCGATTATTGTATCGCATTATCATTTAGACCACGCGGGGCTTCTAAAATACCCCTTAAAAACAAACGCAATCTATATGGGAAAAGATACGTATAAGATTTTAGAAATTAGCGGAAACATTTGCGAAGAAAATAAAGGAAAGGTGCAATTTTTTAAGAGCAGACAAGCTTTTGAGGTTAAGGACGTTGCGATTAAACCTTTCCTTTGCGATCATTCCGCCTACGATAGTTATATGATAGCGCTTTATCAAGGGGAAGAAAAGATCTTATATACGGGCGATTTTCGTGCAAACGGAAGAAAGAATTTTGATGGGTTGTTAAAGATTTTACCTAAAAGAGTGGATTTGTTAATTTGCGAAGGAACTTTATCGTCTGAAAGGAATCAAACGGAACAAGAATTGGAAGAAAAAATGGTAGAAGTTTTCAAGCAATACAAGCATGTATTTATTTTGAAATCAAGCCAAAATTTTGATAGGGACGTTACTGTTTACCGCGCGGCAAAGCGCACGGGAAAAACGTACGTACAACATTTATCAACGGCAAACGTTGCGAAAGAGCTTGGCAATATTCCCAACCCGATTTCCTTTGACGATTGTTATACTTATCTTCCGTATGCCGTCAGCGAATCGCAACATAAAAAAATAAAAGAAACCTATAAAAACAAACTCCTTAGCCGTAGTCAGATTACTAAAATGGATAATTTCGTTATGCAAATAACGTCGTCAATGAAAGGGTATTTGAAAAAAGTTAAAGATGAAGGACGTTGGTTTGATTCGGTTGCAATTTTTTCTATGTGGGAAGGGTATAAAAAGGAAATGTATGATATTCTCTCGTTGTTTGATAGAGGTGATAGCGCAGTTGTTATAACAAATGGAATGGTAAGTGCGCTTAGCGATGTTGATGGAATAATATACGCTTGCAGACATACGCACGACGCTAATAACTCCACATCATTATTCTCTGAAATGCACGATTTGGATTATTCCAATAGACAATCTACGGCGTTGATGTTTATGTCGCTTGATAAATTCACTATGTTTGAACGCCCTATGTCCCAAATGAAAAACGACGGATTAAACGTTATAGATTTACATACTTCGGGACATGCTGATAAGCAGTCTATTAAAAAATTGATGTATTCGGTATCACCGAAAGAAATTATATACGTTCATACGAATAAAAAAGGAGAAAACGTAGATGGATTATAATAATTTATTATGGAACAAAATCGAGCAAAGTGTAAAAGAAAAAAGTGCAAACGACTTATTAGCTTATGTGCAAGAGGAGTATAAGGAACTCGTTGAAAATAAATTATGTAAAGATTTTTATACGGCAAGTGAAATAGTTGATTTTATGAGAGCGAACGATATACCGTTTTCTTGTAGAGGCAGACTGCCGGCGTTGGTAACAAGTTATTTACTGAACTTTATTACCTTTAATCCTTTAACGTTCGGACTAAAAGCAGAGTATTTTTTTGATAGTCTTATGTTTATTTCCTTTGATGTTTCGAAAAATAGAAAAGGTGAGATAGAAGATTTTTTATATCAAACGTTTCATAATAAAGTTTCAAAAATCGCACTGCAAGACGATAAGGGAAAGTTTTTTACGCATGCTTCTACTTATTTATTTGTTGAAGGCATATATAGCAAATATCCACCAATAAATATAAATGGGGAAAGCTGCGTTTTTGTTTCAAGCTTAAAATGGCTAGAAAAGCAAGAAGACGGTTTCGTTATTGGTTTATTAAAAATGGACGTTCTTGATAAAATCAAAGAACATGAAATAAAGAACGGTGTTAGTGAAAAAGACTATGGCTTGTATGATAATGAAGAAGTCTTTGAAAGAATTCGAAATAAAAATAATGATTATGCGTATTTTTCTCATTACCAAAGAGACAAATTTAACGAACAAAAAGAGAATTCTATTAAAGCCTTGGCATATGCCTTGGCATATGCATTAATGCTAGAAAAAGAATACGTTGACGATAAGTATTTATCTCATTTTATATGTTACGCCAGATTAATCTACAAACAGGCATACTTTTTTAAGGAAGTATAGCGCACTATACTTTGCAAACAAAGTTGTGTGTTTTGCAATGCAAAAAAAGAAAAAGGGGAGCAAAATTTTTGCTGCCCTTTTATAGTTTCTAAAAAACACCTAAGAACGACGTTCCTATTGAGGTTCGTTTTTTTACCGTTATATTGCCGTTATTGTAAGGTCGTCTTTTTGTACTGTGAGGGGGTCATACCCGCATACTTTTTAAAGACCTTCGTAAAATAGTTTGCGCTTTCAAAATTCAATCTGTCCGCGATGGTTTGGGTGGAGAGGTTTTCGCGGAGTAATCGTTTCGCCTCCTTTATCTTTAACTGGCTGTAATATTGCATAATCGAAAAACCGATATTTTTCTTAAAGATATTGTTGATATACGTCTTGCTGTAAAAGGTGCGGTCGGAAATTTCTTCCAACGTAAGCCGTCCGTGTAGATTTTGCTTTAACAAAGTGACGATATCGTTGACTAAGCTGTTTTCAAATTCTACGCTGCTCATCACGAAACGGATTTCGGAGGTTTGGTCGATTTTGTTTCGGATTAGCCGAATCAAAATCTCCTCGATACGGTTTTCAATCAGCTGTTGCGAGCCAAAGGTTGGCTTTTCCAACAGTTCTAGCTTTTTATTGAAGGGATAGCGGAAGGCGTTTTTCGATTCTTGCACGATATCCGCAATCATCTTTTTCAACTCGTTTTCCAAAACGGATTTCCCGTTTAACAATTCGATAAAATCCGATTTACAGGAAAAACAAGTGATAAATACGGTGGCGGCTTGGTTGTTTACCGCTTCGTAGCTATGGCTTGTTCCCGGCGGAATCAAAAACAGTTCCCCTTGCTGCAATAAACACTCGCCTTCGTCCGTTTTACATAATAACTCCCCGCTGTCAACGTAGGCAAATTCATGGAAGGTATGCACCTCTTGGGGATAGGTAAAATGGGAGGACAAGGTCAGATATTCAATCGTTACAAGGTTTTTAACGGAAATTACTTTTTTGACGTAATAATTAAAATATTTTCTCATTTTTTCCTCCATAAGCTCATTTGGTCTTCTATATGTTATCATACCAAAAAAACAGCAAGAAAGCAATAAAAAAACAAACTTGTTTTATATTTTACTCTTTTTTTGTTTTTTTATACATAGGAAAACGCAACCAAAGGTGATATACTGTAAGTATAAGCTGTCGCAAGGCGATTGCAAAAAGCGGCAGAAAGGAGAAATTGCTTGTATGAAAATTATTGTAGCGTCTTTTCAATGCGAATCGAACAGCAGGGCAAAGCTGCACCCCAAAAAATATGATTTCGAGTATTTTAAAGGGGAGGATGTCTTTAAGAAATTAGTGGTAAAAGAAATTTTTGAGGAAAACGGATTTGAGGTGATTCCTTCCGTTTACGCGGTGGCGTTGCCCTCCGCGACGGTGGAAAAGGATACTTATCTTTATTACGCGGACCAAATTATGGACGTTGTGAAGGCGAATCCCGACGCCGCAGGCGTATATATTTTCTTCCATGGCAGTATGGAAGTAGAGGAGATTGGCAGCGGCGAGCTGTATTTGTTAAAGGAAATTAGAAAAGTAGTTTCCGAGCAATGCCTGATCGCCCTTTCCTTGGACGCGCACGCAAATATTACGGACGAGCTGTCTGATTATGCAAATATCGTCAGCGGTTTTAAAACGGTGCCGCACGTCGATCAGGTACAATGCCAGCAACGGGCGGCAAACGCGCTGTGCTATTGCTTGAAAAAGGGAATCACCCCTTATACCTATACGCAACGCGTGCCCTTCCTTTTGAAAAACGATACTTTGCAAACGGCGTACCAGCCGTTGAAGGGCTTGATCGAGGAAACGGTTCAGCTGGAAAAGGAAGAGGATATTTTCACGGCGAATCTGTTTTTAGGGCATTGTTGGATTGACGCGCCCAACACCAGCGCTTCGACGGTGGTTTGCGCTACCTCTAAGGAGAAAGCGGCGGCGGTGGCGAAAGACCTTGCCAACAAGCTGTGGGCGACCCGTAGAGATTATAAATTTCTGATCGAAGCGGAGCTGCCCGAAGAATGCGTAAAGCGCGCGATCGAGGGCAAGGAAAAGCGTATCTTTATCACGGACAGCGGCGACAACACGACTGCCGGTGCGGAAGGGGATACGACGGGGATTTTGAAACTCTTTTTGCAGGCGAAGCCTCAAAAGAAAACCTGCGTTGCGGGCATTACTGATTTTGACACCGTCAGCGGGCTGTGGGAGAAGCAGGACGGCGAAGCGGTCGTTGTGGAAAGCTTGGGCGGCGCAAAAGGAGTTGTAAAATCGCACGGGGAGATCCTTGGCTGGACGAAGGAAATTATCGGCAGAAGCTTGACCATCTCTTTCGGTAACGTAGACGCCGTGTTCACCGAATATCGCAGCGCGTTTATCGAAAAGGGGAATTTCGACAAGGCGAACGTCGATTTGTTGGGTTATGAGATTGTTGTTGTAAAGCTTGGATATTTGTTTACCGAACTTAAACCGTATGCGGATAGAGAGCTGTTCGCCCTCTCCGACGGGGCAAGCTGCGTCGAGCTGGCGCGTTTGGGCTTAACGAAAATCCTTCGCCCTATGTTCCCGTTGGACGATTTCGAGTGGCAGGCATAAGCGGAGAAAATTGGCGTAGGCGTTTGCGGCAGGCGCTATAAAATAATAAAATAAAGGAGAATATAATTATGGAAAAGGGAAAGAAAAACTGGGTATTTTGCGACGGGTACTTACCTCCGCACGGGGACAATCCCGATTTTCAAGGCCACGAGGCGTTGATGATCACCAACCTAAACGGGGAAACGGCGAATATCGAGCTGGTGTTCGTGTTTGAGGACAAAGACCCCATTGAAGGAGTGCGCATTACCTTGAACGGAATGAGAACTACTTGTATTCGTCTGGATCAGCCTATCGGCGACAAGGGGATTATGCTGGGCGAATCCGTACAATATACCGTATGGGTAAAGAGCGACATTCCCGTTTGCGCTTGCTTCGGGCGGTTGGACGTAAGACAGACGAATATGGCATATTACAGCGTGGAGGGATATTCCTTCTAACGCTTGGTTATCAACAATGCAGTATGCGCGCGGAGGGGGAGTCCTTTCGCGCGTATTTTTTGCGCGCGTGATGCCTTCGCGCGCGATATTTCATTGTGCGCGAGCGATTATCGTGCGGCAAAGGGTGAGGCTTTATCAAAAATTTTGTTTAGTAGCTTAAAAACAAGTTTT
>JAZKXM010000103.1:0-17875 GCA_045611585.1 Candidatus Scatosoma sp.
TATATATAGATTTTGCTATATTATATTAAGATTTACGCAATTTGTAAACTGTTTTTTACGCCTTTTTTAAGATTTTTCTAAAATTTTTCTTATTTTTTGAAAAAAAGAAGTCGTTTCCTCTCCGAAACGACCTCTTTGTTCTTATTCAGCTTGATTTTCTTCTTCGGCAACCGCCTCTTCCGCGGGTGCTTCCGCCGTTTCCTCAACGGTAGTTTCCGCTTCCGCAACGGGAGCTTCCGCAGCTTCTTCCGCGGGCGTTTCCGCCGTTTCGTCCGCGTAAACGTCGATGGATTTGTCGTCCGTCGTGTCGATTTTCTTACGCTTGTAAGCGTTTACCGTCGCTTCACGTTCAGCCGCCGCTTGCTTCTTTTTACGGATAACGATTACGGGAAGGATCACCGCCGCCGCTACCACGATCACGCCGCCGATCACAATCAATACGATTGCCCATACAGGGAATTCGCTTTCTTCTTCCGTTACTTTTTCTGCGGGAAGCGAGCTTGCCCAATCCGTTTGGATCGCTTTTTCGTCCGCGCTCTTCATTTCGCCAACGAAACCGATATAATAGCTTTCTCTATCATAGAATTTATCGCCGTCCTTGAACATCGTCGAATAATCGTTTTGCGCCTTATTCTCACTCTTTTCATGGTTGGCAAACGCCGTATATTCCTTCACCAACGTTTCTTCGTACAAATCCTGCACGTCGTCAAGCAACGTCTTTTCGCCCGTACGGAAAATATAGGTGAACGCCGCTTTCATATCCGCGTCGTCCGAATAATCGTCCATATACTCGATCACTTCGTCGTATTTTTCGTTCAACGCCTTCAACGCAACGTTATCCAACGAAACGTCCGCTGCGTAAACGTAGTTATACGCCGTCGTACCGCCGTACGATTGTGCGGAAGAATACAACACTTTGTTTCCGATAAATTCGGGCTTGTACCAAGAGGAGTTCCAATCAATAAACGCAAAGGTAACGGGCTTATATTCCTGCTTGTTCATCAGGGTATTATAATCTTCCTTCGCGCCCGTGCAGTTGATACGGGACAGGTTGTTGCCGTTCGTACCCGTCGCGTAGTAGTAAAGGTAATTTCCTTCCTGCTTCCACAAGGTAATCCCCGAAAGGTTGTACGCCATTTCCGTTTCTACCCCGCCAACCACTCTGCAAAGGGTGCTGCCGTTCAGATAGTAATAATTTTGATTCGCGTCGATCACCGCCGCGCTGAACGTTTCCGAGCTGTCGGTAATCTGAGTCAAGCCTTCGTTGCCGTCCACCGTTTTCCAGCTGTCCGCGTCGGCAGCCGTGCCGCTAACGAAATACACGGGCGTTCCTTCCGAACCGGTGGAAACCACCGCCGAACGGGTGAAATACACCCCGCCGTTTTGTACGCGCTGAATGGTATAAGTGTAGCCAGACGCTTCCTTGGGCTGACCGCCGTCCGTATCGTTTTGGGGCAGCTTCACGTTGTTGACGCCGATGCCATCCAAAACCAAGTCGCCAAGGTTGACGTACGGATAGGTGGTGTAATCGTTCTTATCGAAATCGTCAAAGTTTTCTTCGGATTTTTCTACGTCGAAGGAATACGTCTTGCCGCCCTTCACCGTATAGGACGCCGTTCCGTTTTTGACCTCCGTCTTTTCCACAACGTCCGAAGCGTTTACCTTATAAAGCTGCGTATAGCTTTCCACGTCCGAGCCGTTGTTGTTACGGGGTACTTTCATGGTATAATATACCGTACCTTCCGTCAACGAGGTTTCGTCGTAGAAGAATTCCGAATCCGCGCCTGAAACAAGCACCGTCGTCTTTTTGGTCGCCGTGTTGTACGATTTTAACGCGTCGCCTTCTTCATACAGACAGTAAACGGTTTCCCCTTCCTGAACGTAACGGTAATTTGCGGCGTTGTTTTCCAAACGGAAATAATATCCGCCCATCGCCTCCGACCCGTCAAGCTTTGCCCGCTTAAAGTCGATCCAGTCGTTTTGGATAGACCCGTCGGAAACGTTTTTGTCCGTCGTGGGCGTTGCGTAATACACGTAATCGCCATAGATATAGATACCGCTGTCAAAATTCTGCGATACGATCAGCATGGGAACGACCGTTTTCACGGACGAATAGTTCCCCGCATTGAGATCGTCAAGCGAAATGCGCATCAACGAGCCTTTTACTACGTCGCCGTATTCGTTAGACTCCGTATAGCTTTCCGCCCCGTTGATAAAATAGACAAACCCGTCCTTTTCCACAGCAAACCCGCCGTTAGATTGCGCTACGTTTTGAGAAGAAACGTAATCTTCCAGCTTGCTCCCCTTAAAGTTTTCTTCGCCGCAGCCCGCCGTCATTGCCATCGTGCCAACCAACGCCGCCGCCGCGAAAATGCTAATTATTTTCTTACTTTTATCCCTCATTGTAAAGGACTCCTTAAATTTAAGTTTCTCGGAAATGCGTGCATTTTCCGATAATATTAACGCATATTCTATTATATCTCAATTTGTCAATTAAAGCAAACGAAAACGCCCCGTTTCCTTGCTATTTTCTATGAAAATTTTATTTTTTGGAGTTTTTTTCGCCTATGCAACCTTTTGGACTTCTAAATTTTATCAAAACAGCAATTCAAGCAGCGGAAACGCTAACGCCAAGCGAGAAAAGGAATGCCCCTCCCTCGCCCGACTCTCTCAACGCTCCCACCTCGCCCAACGCGCCCCCCGCACAGCCGAACGAGAAAAAAGAAAAAGAAGACGAAGCCTCAAACGCCTTCCTCTCCTTTTGCGAACAGCACGACAAACGCGCCAAACGGTTGAGAAAATAAACGGCTGTTAAGGACTGTCTTCGCTTTTCTCCAAAACGACAAACTGTCGTTTTGCCTTTTTGCTGCGACGTCCTTCCTTTTTCCCAAAAAACTTTTTTCAAAACTTTTTCGGGAGCCCTATTTTTAAAAAGAAAGCTCGTCTTAAAAAAAGAAAACGTACCCAAAAGGATACGTTTCTTTTTTGTTATCTCTTCGAGAACTGAGGCGCACGACGAGCTTTCTTCAAGCCGTACTTCTTTCTTTCCTTCGAACGAGGATCTCTCGTGAGGAAACCCGCTTTCTTCAAGACGGGACGGCAGCCTTCTTCTGCCTCCAAAAGCGCACGCGCAACACCCAAACGGATAGCGCCCGCCTGACCGGTATAACCGCCGCCAACGACGTTTACGAAAATATCGTATTTACCTTCGATTTCCAACGCGGCAAGAGGTTGTTTTACAATGTATTGAAGGGTTCCCTGAGGGAAATAATCTTCAAACGTACGGTCGTTGATTACGATCGTACCCGTACCGCCGGGAATAAGACGTACACGGGCGATAGCCTTCTTTCTTCTGCCCGTTCCCCAAAATTGAAGCTTCTTTTTCAAATTTGCTTTTGCCATTTTTCAATCCTCTCCTTAGTCAAGTTTGAGTACTTCGGGTTTCTGTGCTGCGTGGTTATGTTCAGCGCCCTTGTACACTCTGAGCTTTTTGAGCATTGCTCTGCCAAGGCTGTTTTTGGGAAGCATACCCTTTACCGCTTCATAAACGGCAAGGTCGCTCTTTTCAGCCATCAATTTTTTATAGGGAATTTCCTTCAACCCGCCGATGTAGCCGGTGTGATATCTGTAAAATTTGTCTTCCAACTTCTTGCCCGTCAAAACGACCTTATCGGTGTTGATAACGATCACGAAATCACCCGTGTCCACGTTGGGAGTGAAGGTGGGTTTGTTTTTACCGCGAAGAACTGCGGCTACGCGGGTTGCAAGACGCCCGAGGGTCACCCCTGCCGCATCTACCACGAACCACTTTCTTTCAACCGTTTCGGCGTGTGCCATATAGGTTTTCATAATATGTTACTCCTTCTTTTTTTCGTGTAAATTTTTACTTTTTAGGTTTTTACAAAATTGCCGTTCCCCTTCTTAAAACCCGTTCAACTAACGGGGAAAAACAGGTTTTTCAACGGTTTCCCGCAACTTGCCTATTAATTGTATTATGAAACGAAATTTAAGTCAAGCTGTTTTGCGTAAAGTTTTGCAAGTTTTTTTAAAAATTTTTTAATTTTTTCTTTTCTTTGCCCTTCCGCACCGCGGAAAGGGAAAAAATCCGCCCCGCTTACCTGCTCCGCGCAACAAACCCGCCTTTTTGCAATCCGTCGCAAAGCTTTGCACCGCGCACTCACGGTCGCGCTCGCGTAAATTTATTAATGTATTTATACGCGCGTACGACGCGCGCGCGAAAAGAAAATCCCGCCTCGCAGAACCAGGCGGGGAAAACCTTCGTTTGTTATTTAGATTTTGCCGGCAGAACCAAGCACGTTGACGATCTTATGCTTAACCATTTCCTTCATCAACGCTCTTGCGTCGCCCAGATATTGACGGGGGTCAAAGTGGGAAGGCTGTTCCGCAAAGTGCTTTCTGATCGCCGCGGTAAACGCTACGCGCAGGTCGCTGTCAATGTTAATTTTGCAAACCGCCATTTGCGCCGCTTTGCGCAGCTCGGATTCGGGAATACCGATTGCGTCGGGCATGTGGCCGCCAAACTGATTGACGATCGCAACCTTGTCCTGAGGAACGGAGGACGCGCCGTGCAATACGATGGGGAAGCCGGGCAATCTCTTGCCGATTTCTTCCAAGATGTCCAAACGGAGTTTAGGATCCTGACCGGGCTTGAACTTGTACGCGCCGTGCGACGTGCCGATCGCGATCGCAAGCGAGTCGATACCCGTTCTTTGCGTAAATTCTTCCACTTCGTCGGGAGAGGTGAATTGCGCGTCCGCCGCCGAAACGTTTACGTCGTCCTCGATGCCCGCCAATTTGCCAAGCTCCGCTTCAACAACTACGCCGTGGTCATGCGCGTATTCTACTACTCTTTTGGTGATTGCGATATTTTCTTCCCAAGGATGGGAGGAGGCGTCTATCATAACGGAGGTAAACCCGCCGTCGATGGACGCTTTACAAATTTCAAAATCCGCGCCGTGATCGAGGTGCATCGCAACGGGGATATCGTTCGTTTCTACCGCCGCTTGCACAAGGTGCTTTAAATAGACGGGATTCGCATACTTTCTTGCCCCAGCGGAAACCTGCAAAATCACAGGCGATTTTTCCTCATTTGCCGCTTCGACGATCGCTTGGATCATCTCCATATTATTGACGTTGAACGCGCCGATCGCATACTTGCCCGCGTACGCCTTTTTAAACATTTCGGTAGTGGTTACCAATGCCATAAATAAAAATCCTCCAATATTTTTTCCAATTTTGAGGGTACTGCCTTCGTACCGTTTATTATTATAGCCTATCTTTGCGTAAAAAGCAAATAAAAGAGGGCAATTTTTCAAATTTTACGGCGCAAAAAAGCAAAACCGACGGGTTTTAAGGCAAAAAATCCCACTCCCTTTTTCTTCCTTTTTTGTTTGAAATTGATAAATTCGATAAAAATTTCACAAAAGACGGAAACGGGATAAATAATTTTTTTCTTACGGGTCAAAATTATTGACGAAAAGAAAAAAGTGTGCTAAAATGTTAATTGGACGAAAGCGGGGACAAGCCCGTTTCGAACAATTTTTCATTTCGTCACAAAAACATTATTTATATTATTGGAGGATTTTATCTTATGGCTAACGTAAAAGTAGCAATCAACGGCTTCGGTCGTATCGGTCGTCTGGCATTCAGACAGATGTTCGGCGCAGAAGGTTACGACATCGTCGCGATCAACGATCTTACCAGCCCCAGCATGCTTGCGCACCTTTTGAAGTACGATTCCACTCAGGGTAGATACGAACACGCTGAAACCGTATCGGCTAACGACGAAAGCGGCACGATCACCGTTTGCGGCAAGACCATCAAAATCTACGCGGAAAAAGACGCGGCTAACTGCCCTTGGGGCGAACTCAACGTTGACGTTGTGTTAGAATGCACCGGCTTCTACACCTCGAAGGCAAAGAGTGAAGCACACATCAAAGCAGGCGCAAAGAAAGTCGTTATCTCCGCTCCCGCAGGCAACGATTTGAAAACCATTGTTTACAGCGTAAACGAAAAGACGTTGACGAAGGATGATCAAATCATCTCCGCAGCGTCCTGCACCACCAACTGCCTTGCTCCTATGGCAAACACCTTGAACAAGTTGGCGGCTATCAAAAAAGGTTATATGACCACCATTCACGCTTACACGGGCGACCAAATGGTTTTGGACGGACCTCACAGAAAGGGCGACCTGCGCCGTGCAAGAGCTGCCGCTGTAAACATCGTTCCCAACTCCACGGGCGCAGCGAAAGCAATCGGTCTTGTTATCCCTGAACTCAACGGCGTTTTGGACGGCTGCGCACAACGTGTTCCCGTTCCCACCGGTTCGCTTACCCAGCTTGTTGCAGTTTGCGACGGCGAAGTTTCCGCAGCTGACGTAAACGCAGCGATGAAGGCGGCGGCTTCCGCTTCCTTCGGCTACACCGAAGAAGAAATCGTTTCCTCCGATATCATCGGTATCAGATACGGTTCCTTGTTCGACGCTACGCAAACGAAGTGCATGCCCATGGGCGACGGCACCACGCTTGTTAAGGTCGTTTCTTGGTACGACAACGAAAACTCCTACACCAGCCAGATGGTTAGAACGATTAAATATTTCGCAGAGCTTTAATCGCTTCGGGGTTTCCGAACAACACAAAAAAATTGCTCTTTGGCGGCTTCGCCAAAGAGCTTTTTTGTTTAATTTTTTTATTCCGTTTTTCCCGTGATAGTCCGTTCGCCGCGTACACGGTAGCACCTTTTTTTGATTTATACAAAAAACGCGGGCGCGTTTTATTCCAAAATATTGCTGGTGATAAAATCCACCCCGTATTCCTGCATACGGCGTGCGTCCTCCAATCGATCCACCGTCCAGCAATTCACCTTGATCCCCGCCGAATGCAGTTTTTCGACGTACGATTTTGTCAGACAACCAAACCAAAGGTCGGCGTCCAGCTTGTGCTTGACCATAAAATCAAACTCTTTTTCCGTCCCTTTTTCCGCCAAAAATTGCGCCGATACGCGAGGATAGCCCGACCGCAAATCAACCAAATTATCCCCCTCAAATGAAATAAAAATCGTTTTGTCCAGCCAGCCGATATCCTTGATTGTTTCAGCGATTTTAAAAATCTCCTCTTTTTTCATTCGGTTTTTCAGCTCTAACACCGCCACCTTTTCGTACTTTTTGCAAATAGAAACGTATTCTTCCAAGGAAGGCAAAAATAGGTCGGCTCGGTCCGTTTTCCCATCCGTATCCTTCAACCTTATCTCGCGCAAGCGCGCAAACGTCGAACCCTCCACCGACACGTCCAAGCCCGCAATCCGCTTCAAGTCGTCATCGTGGACGACGATAAACTTCCCGTCCGCCGTCACGTGTACGTCCGTTTCAATTCCGTAATAGCTCTTCACACCTGCGGCGACAAATGCTGGGCAGGTGTTTTCCAGCTCCAACCCCGAAACGCCCCTATGCGCAATCATCTTAACGCTACCCTTTTCCTCGAATTTTTCCGTATTGATACGCATTTTTTTGGACTCCCTTTTTATGCTTCTTTTTTCTTGCATTCTTTTGTAAAATCGAAGCAGTTGGTTTTTCAAATTCGTCATCAATTAATCCCTATGCCGTCCGAAAATGGACAGTACCCAAATGGCAAACCTCAAAAAATACACCAGCGACGTGACAAGCGCCGCCACGTAGGTAAGGGCAGCCGCGTCCAAAACCTTGTCCGCGCCCCCAATTTCGTCCTCCGTTAATATCCCTTCTTCCGCCAGCATTTGTTTCGCGCGACGGCTTGCATTGAACTCGACGGGTAACGTCACCAAGGTAAACACGGTAGAAAGCCCGTAAAGGATTACCCCCGCAAGCGCCAAATAATACCCAAGTTCCGATTGCGCAGTCGCATATACGAACGCGTCCAAAATAATTCCCAAAATGACGAGCGGCAGCGCAAGACGCGCCCCAAAATTCGTCAACGGAACTAAAAAGGAACGTATTTTATAAGGAAAATATCCCTGCTTTTTTTGCATTACGTGTCCAATCTCATGCGCGGCAACCGCCACGGCGGCAACCGAAGCGGACCCGTACGTGCTTTCGGACAGGTTGACGATTTTTTTCGTCGGGTGATAATGGTCGCTTAACCGCCCCTTCACTCTACCGACGGAAATGTCCGTCACCCCGTTGTTGCGCAGCAGCCGCACCGCCGTATCGTACCCCGTCATTCTGGACCGAGTCGGCACGTCGTCAAACGCCGCAAAGGCAGAATGCACCTTTCGGCTTGCCACCGAAGAAAATATCGCGCAGGCGATAATCAACACAAAGAAAATAATATACGTTTGCAGATCCAAATTTTTTTCCTCCCTACTCGCCCGTATAGGCGACGGTTTTGTCCCCATTTTTGGGGATATATTTTAATTCAACGCGTACACGGTACCCTCATTTTTATAAAAAAGCCTTACAAATCTATTGCAAAAGGATACAAAACCGACTTTGAAACGCCGCGATCCTTCGCCGCCTTTTTCAACGCCTCCTTCTTATCCAAGCCTTCCTTGATATAATGTAGGATATGTTCCGTTTCCGACAATTTGTTCAACGGGTTTTCCCGTTCCGCCGCGCCCTCTACAACCAGCACGTACTCTCCCCGCTTTTCCCCGTTCAGCCCTTCCGACAAAAGGAAGGGAACGCTTTCTTCGTGAATTTTCGTGATCTCGCGTACGGCAACCGCGCGACGTTCGCCAAACGTTTCGTACATCGCCTTCACATCCTTGTCAACGTCCTGCGGCGCGCTGTGAAACGCCAAAGTAATATCCAACTCTTTATACTTTTCCAGCACCGCCTTTTTCTCGCTGACCTTTTCAGGCAAAAATCCAATAAACGCAAATCTATCGGCAGGCAAAGCGGACAGCACCAGCGCAGCCACAAACGCGCTAGCGCCGGGAATTAGAGTGTATGGCTCTCCCGCCTCTCTTAACATTTGACAAACTACGTTACCGGGATCGGACACAACAGGCGTTCCCGCGTCGGAAACCACCGCCACCTTATCCCCCGCGCGCGAGCGTTGCAATATCTTTTGCGCCGCTTCCGTTTCGTTAAATTTATGACAGGAAAAAAGCGGTTTTTTAATCTCGTACGCGTTCAACAGCTTCAACGTATGCCGCGTATCCTCACAAAAAATAACGTCCGCCTCCTTCAACGTTTCCAACGCCCGCAACGTGATATCCTTCAAATTTCCGATCGGCGTCGCCACAAAACTGACCATTTTTTCTCCTTCCTTTTACCCGCCTTCCTTTACGGCAGGTTTTTATTTTTCCCTTTTACCAAAAGGCTTTCCGCGATTTTTCGTTCCTTCAAGATTTTTTAATATGTTTCACGGGAAACATTTTTTAATTTATCAGCGTGGGCAGCACGTCACACGCGGGTTTCCCACCTTTCACCGCCTCAATCAATACAAGGTAGGGTTTTGCGCCCTCTTTCCCTGCGACAAATTGCAGGCGTTTGGTTTCCAAATTAACCGCCTTTAAGGCGCAGATCACCTCTGCCGCCCGATCGGCGCGATGCACCATCGCAAGCCGCCCGCCAAATTTTAAGCACCTCGCGGAAACGGCGGCAATTTCAGGCAAGGAAAGGGTAATTTCCTTTCGGCAAATCGCCTTTTCATAGCTCTCTTTTTCAAACCCACCCCTTTCATACGGTGGATTGCAAAGAATCAGCGAAAACAGCTCGTTATATTCTTTCCCCAGCCCTTGCAGGGGGCTATTGACAACGGTAAAATTGTCAAAACCGTTCAAAGCAATCGTCTTTTTAGACAACTCGGACAAAGGAGTTTGCAGCTCCACCAAAGTAATGGGCGCGTCCGCCAGCTTAGCTCGGTTCAGCGCGTAAAAATGAAACCCAACAATTCCGCTTCCCGCGCAAAAATCCGCTACTTTTTCCCCTTTTTTAGGGGTCACAAATCTAGACAGCAACACAGAATCGGACGTAAAGCGGTACAAACGGGTATCCTGCACGATCTTCAAGCCGTCCAGCATCATATCCTCCGCCACTTCAAATTCGTTTAATAAATCCTGCCTTGTTACGACGTCCGCCATCGCCGCCACTCCTTCGGGCTTTTTTGAGTTGTCCTTGCGACAATCCCCGCCCGTATTTTTCCTTGGTATAAGTATATCAAATCTACCGAAACTTGTCAAGATTATTTTTCCGTTTAAAGCCGCGGCGCAAAACTTTTTCACGCCCAACCGAACGGGGAAAAATCGCGCATACTTTTTCTGAAAAACCCGCATACTCTTTCCGTGAATAGTTTATCCGAAAATTTCGAAAACAATTTATCCATCCTCAAAAAAGCCGCCCCCGCGGAGGACGTTTTTCATTACGTCTTTTATACAGAGGACGGAGTTTCCTGCGCCGTCGTATATGCCGACGGAATGGTAAACAAACAGCTAATCGGGGATTTGATCGCGCGACCCCTTTCCCGTCTTTCTTTGAAAAACGAAATGAAAACGGTCGCCGAAAAGCAACTAAAAACGGAAAAAACCTCCCCCGAAACGCCTGAAAAAGATAAAAATGAGGCACCCAGGTACGAAACTATCCTTTCCGTAGTCCGAAAAACGGTACTTTTTCCCGAGCTAAAAGAAAAGCGGACGGTAGAAGACGGAGTAAAAGAAATTATGGACGGAAACGTCGCCCTGCTTGTTGATGGCGTGCCTGTGATCCTCATCGTCGGCGCAAAATTTTTACCTGTCAGGACGGTAATGGAGCCGCCCACCGACGTCGCCGTCAAAGGCCCGCGGGAGGGGTTTATTGAAGATATAAAGGTGAATATGGCGTTGGTTAGAAAACGCCTAAAAACCCCCGATTTGCGCTTTGAACAAATTAAAATCGGCAAGCAATCGGACACCGCCGTAGCCCTTTGTTATCTAAACGGAACGTCCAACGAGGGGGTAAAGGAAACCCTTTTGCAACGCCTAAAAGATATCGACGTTGATTGCATTTTAGATTCGTCCTATATCGCCGCACTGGTCGCGCCACACCCACATTCTATCTTTAAACAAGTCGGCACAACGGAAAAGCCGGACGTCTTTGCGGGCAAAATCGCGGAGGGTCGGGTGGGGCTTTTAGTGGACGGCTCGCCCATCGCATTGACCGTCCCCTTCATTTTAGCGGAAGATTTCCAAAGCAGCGAGGACTATTTCGTATCCCCGTTCATGGCGACGATTACGCGCGCGCTGCGCTTTATGGCGCTGCTTGTCGCTATTTTATTGCCCGCCTTTTACGTTTCCGCACAGCTGTTCAAGATGCAGCTTGTGCCGCTGGGTCTGATGCTGACAATCTCGTCGGGCGTCCGCGAGCTTCCTCTCTCGCCAAGCTTAGAAATGCTCGTCGTTTTACTGCTTTTAGAGGTCTTAAAAGAAGCGAGTATCCGAATGCCAAAATACGTAGGCATGTCCCTTTCCGTCGTCGGCGCGCTAGTGCTTGGGGAAACGGCGGTCAACGCAGGATTCTTATCAACGCCGACGATTATCGTCGTCGCCTTTTCAGGAATTTGCCTATACACCGTCCCCAATTTTGTGGAAACGGGCAGCATTTTGCGGTGGCTGTTTTTGATCGTCGCGGGCAGCTTAGGCCCATTCGGTATCGTTTTGTTGCTGTCGCTGACCTTGTATTATCTCTTATCCACAGACGCGTTCGGAACGCCACTCGCCGCGCCCTTCTGCCCCTTTATTCGCGCGGATATGCGGGACGCGTTATTAAAATATAACAACCAAAGCCTGCAATCCCGCCCCACCCTTTTCGGGTCGAAAAACCGTACCCGAATGAAATTCCGTCGCAAGGAGGAAAATTCGCATTGAGAAACCCGCTGACAGCCGTGTTTGCGCGCGGCGCTTACGATAAAAATTCAGAGCTCACCTTTCGGAAAGGCGCGCCGTCCGCCGCGCCCCAAGTCTGCGGGCGGCAGCTCTGCTTTTTCGCCGCCTTTTTTCTGCCTATAACCAAAATGCTGGAAGCGCCCGCCCTTCTATCAAAATACGCGGCGGGGGATATCCTTGTTCCCGCACTGGCGCATTATTTTTTGCAGGCTGGCGTTTTGTCGGCACTGTTGTTTTTGGTCTCCAAATTAGACAAGCCCCTGCTCCGCGCAATCGCGGACAGCTTTGGTCAATGGACGGCAAAAATTTTTTGTTTTGCTTACGCCGCCTACTTTTTATTTTCGGCGTTGCTCCCTTTGCTGGACCTAGAAAAATTCGTTTACGCGGCGTTTTACGACACCGCGCCAACCACCTTTTCGTTCGCGCCATTTTTCCTGCTCAGCGGATTTTTTTGCATAAAGGGCTTAAAAACTTTGGCGCGCAGCGCTGATCTGTCCGCCTTTTTGTTCCTGCTTCCCTTTCTTGCGCTAATGGTGATGAGCGTTGGCCAAACGGATTTCACCGCCGTTTTACCCATTTTCGGCGAGCCGTTTAAGGGAGTGGGACGGGCGTTTTTATCAAGCTCTCCCCACTTTTCGGACGCCGCGCTGTTTTTGCCCTTTTTGTGCGGCTACAAATACGAAAAAGGGGACGGCAAAAAAATCCTTTCCTCTTACCTTTTAGGGGGATTGTTCGTCAGCTTTTTCCTTGCCGTTTTTTGGGGACTTTACACCTCGCTTGCCCCGCGCGAGCATTACGCGTTTATCAAGGTAGCGCAATATTTCCCCGCCCTCAACGTAGTGGGTCGGGTGGATCTTCTTCTTTGCTATCTGCTTACCGTTTTGCTCCTGTTCAACGCCTGCCTGCCCGTTCTGTTTTCCATCGAATTTTTCAGCGCAGGGATAGATTCGTCCAAACGAGTTTTACCTTCGTTTATCATAAATCTAGCGTTATTTTTCTTTGTTTTTTATTGCAACAAATATTACAACGCCATCTATTCCTTTTTCGAAAACGCCTTCCCCGTCTTTTGGATATTCTCCGTTTTGTTGCCCTTGTGTTGCTTATTTTTACTGCTGAAAAACCGCAAAAAATTTACGCAAAAAACAAAAATCAAGGGGGCAGGTATTCAATGAGTAAAAATTTTTCATCAAAACAAGGCGCGGACAATTTAGAAAAGACAACCGTGCAAAGGAGGGGCTGCCGTGCATAATCGTAACGCCGTAAGATATTTTATTATCCTTTCCGCACTGCTTTTGTTTTTGTTTGTTTCAAACGATTTTGGGCTGATCGACGTACAAAAAACGGCGATTGTCACCGCCATCGGTATTGATAGAGAGGAAGAAGAATTCGTCATCTCCTCCCAAATCGCCCTGCCCGTTTCGGGCGAGCAAAAGGGAGGCTCGAAAACGGTGCAAATCGTATCCAAAGGCAAAACAGTCGCGGACGCATTTGAAAAAATTAACGACAAAACGGGCTGGTATCCAAAGCTGGTCTTTTGCAAGCTGATTTTACTTGGCGAATCCGCGGTGAAACAAAACGTCTTTAACGCGTTGGATTTTTTTCTACGGGACGAATACGTTTCGGACGATTGCAGCCTTGCCGTCTGCGCAGGTAGCGCGCAAGACCTATTAAATTCCGCCACCCCCATTGACGATTCTTCGGGGACGGCAATCGGCAAAATTTTATCCGCCCACGCCGAACGGGTCGGCTCCGTCGCGCCCAACACGTTAAGAAAATTTGCAGCGTCCTCTTTTGGGGACGGAAAAAGCGGATTTTTACCCCTTTTAAAAACGGAGGAAACGCAGGAAAAAACCTCCGTCTCAAACGATAGCCAAGGCAAACAAGGCGGTTCAAACAATAGCACAAGCGGGTCAAATAATTCAGGCAGCTCCCAAAATTCAGGCGGTAAAACCGCTACAAACGGCGAAAACAGCGGGAACAGCGAAAAAGTATTCAGCGCCCGCCAAACGGCAATGTTTTTAAACGGAGTCGCCGTCGATAACCTGACCGCGGAGGAAACGTTCGCGTACGTCGCTATCCAAAACAAACTGCAACTTGCCGCTTACACCGTTAATGCCGAAGGGGAGGCTTACACCTTGACAATCAAGCACAATTCCCCCTCCGTCAAATTGAAAATTAACGATAACGGAGTCGCTAAACTGACCATTGATGTCAAAATGGTTGCAGGCATAGCAGACTTTTCGGGAGCGAAGGATCAAAACAAAATCAAAAACGTCGGCGACGTGCCGCCCGCCGTGTTCCGCGCCGCCGAAGAAAAGCTGAAAACGCAAATCGAAAGCGTGTTTGAAAAAAGCCAAAAAAGCGGCTGCGATCTGTTTGGACTGATCGACCATCTTAAAAAATACGAAAACCGCTATTTCGAGCCCTTCAAAACGGACGTCCTCACCCGCGTAATCCCTACCGTTTCCGTTTCATTCAGCACCGTTCGTTAAAAGAAAAACACCCAAGCGTTCTCGTAAGGGTGTTTTTATTCGATATCAAATGATTTTACAAACAGCCGCGCTCTTTCAGCAGCCGCAATACGTCGGCAAAAATCTCTTGGGGCGTCTTTCTGCCGTTGACGACGGCAACGCGGTCGGGATTTTTTTGCGCAAGCGCACAATACCCCTCGTACACCCGCTTATGAAACGCCATACCCGCCTGCTCTAACCGATCGTTTTCATCCGCGCCGTGCTTGCGGACAAACGCTTCCTCGGGGGTCAGCTCGATAAACACCGTCACATCAGGCAAATATTTTTCTAACGCAAATGAGTTAATTTTGGACACGAATTCCTCCCCCAAGCCCCGCGCGTACGCCTGATAGGCAAAGGAAGAATCGACGTAGCGATCGCAAACGACCAGCTTTCCCGCCGCCAAAGCGGGTTCAACCTTTTCCGTCAAATGCTGCGCGCGCGACGCGGCGTATAAAAGAGCCTCGCATTCGTCCGTCATTTCGCTATTTTTTCCGTTTAACAAAATCCCGCGGATAGCTTCCGAAATTTTACCGCCCCCCGGCTCCCGCGTGAAAATGTGCGCTATCCCTTCTTTCGTCAAATACTCGCTAAGCATCGCAAGCTGAGTGCTTTTCCCGCACCCGTCGCAGCCTTCAAAAGTGATAAATTTCCCTCTATTCATAACCCCGTTTCCTCCGTGTTTTTATCAATGCTTTTCGCTGTGTTTTCCTCTGCAAAAACGCAAATTTTTCCGTCCTCTAAGCCAAATACGCTGTCCGCCTTTTTCAGCAGCGAAATTTTCTCCTCGCAAACGCTTTCCCCAACCAAAATCAAAGGCAGACAGGGCGGGAAAAGCCCGCAAACCCTCGCGCAAATTTTTCCTAAGCTTTCTTCTATCGGCACCCATTTTTTAGAGGTGTTTTCGCCAACTTTCTTAAAAATAGTGGGGGCAGGTATTTGTTGAAGGGATTTTTCCGCGCTGTTCTTGGCGGCGACCTTCAACCTTTTCAGCCAAGGGGACAACGCCTTTTTTAAGGCGCAAAATTGCCTTTTTGTCGTCGCAGGGGAGAGGTAAAACTGCAAAACGTTTCCATCGCAAAACTCCGCAAAAATCCCTTTTTCTTCTAATTTTTCCTTGATCTCAAACGCCAATTCTCCCGCCAGCAAACACACCTTTGTCCAGTCCCCGCCGAAATAAAACAGGTCGGGGTTTTGCAACAAATATCCAATCACTTCCCCTTCCAATTCTTCCGTCCGCGGAAACCTCACCGCGTATTCGACGGATGCCATAATGGGATAGGACGGGCTGGTCGTACGGAAGATATCAACGCTTTCTTTAAGCGCGTCCGCAAACGCTTTACTCCTCGCCGAAATCACCGCGCCTTGCGTGTAGGCGGGTAAGCTTTTATGCACTCCATCTACCCAAAGATCAGCAAATCCGCCCGCATACAAACTTTTTTCAAAGTGCAGATGCCCGCCGTGCGCCCCGTCGATCAAAAGCGGCTTTTTCGCCTCGTCGCACAGCCGTCGCGCCGTCGCAAGATCCACTACGTTTCCATAATAATCGGGGGAGGTCAAAAACAGCGCATCCGCATTTTGTAACGCCGCCGCCATCTCTTTTTCCGTAGGCGGCAAGGGGACGTTCCCAGCGCCTTGCGCCGAGCCTCCTTCCGTTTGCAGCCCCAAAAGCTTGCAACCGTTGTAAAAACTCTTGTGCGCGGGCTGCGGACAAGCCACTTTTTTCACCCCCAACGCGCGCAACGCGTGTAAAATAGACAGCACGCCGCAGGTGCTTCCGTCCGTGCAAATAAAGGATTTTTCCGCGCCCAAAATGCGCGCAATACCCTCTTCCGCCCGCTTGATACACCCCGTCGGAGCAGAAAGATTATCCGAAAAAGACAATTCGGTGATATCCCACCCTTTCGTCTTATGCCCCGGCGTATGAAAAGAAAGATGCCGCCGCTTGGTTGCCGCGCACAGCATCTTATAAATCTCGCATTCGCGAAGAACTTTTTTATTCAAACGGAACGGAGCAAGCATATCTTCACCCTTTTATCCTATTAAACGGTTTCTCATCGCGAGGTTAGTTTGTCTATCACCAAACCGAACTGCACGGCATACACCCAAACGCTTCAACGCATTACGCCTTCAACGCCGTACAATGCAATTCCACCAAATAGTTGGCGTACAGCACGCTTTCAAAGCGGAAAATATCCTGCATTTCAGGAGTTTTCAAGAAGGAAAGGTGCATATTGACCGCGGACGAAACGGTTACCGTTTTTTCTTCGCCGTCCTCCGTCACCGTCTGCTTTTGCGTGTAATACACATCCTCTTTCAACGTCCCCATCAGGCTTTCGTCGGGGCAAATGTTCACGCTGTAATACCCCGTAAAATCCTTCGTTTCCGTTGCAGACATCTGCATAGTAATCGTGCGCTGTTCCACGCGAATATACCCCGCCTGTTCATACGCCAAAAACTTTTGCAAGCCCTCGCGGTAGCTTTGGATGCGTTCAATCTCCTTTTTAACGCCCGCCGCCTTTTGCGCCTCCGTCTTGTAGCGCTTGTCCCCCTTTACGCGGGCGCGGAAGTCCTTTTCCAGCTTCGCCTTGTCCAAAGACTCTGCATTTTCATACCCCGCCGAATAATACCCGTTGAGATACGTTTCCATTCTATCCAAAATCCCCGTTCCGTCGTCGCTTCTAACGGGATCGACGTACCGATAATATCTCCGCAAAAAGCCTTCCAAATAGGTATAATACGCCTTTTCGTCCTTCTCCGCCCCCTCAGGCAGGTAAGAATCGGACGGATTTTTCACGTCAGGCACGAAAATAACGTCCCCCTCGTCCGTCGTCAACCGAGTTTCCATCATCGTAGATGCCATTTCCTCACCCGCCGACTGAATGTCCACGTTAGACAGCTCGATCACCTCGTAAGAAAAAATGCGATTATTATTTTTCAACGTCGCATTAAAACGGTTATGGAACTTGTCCGTGATATTGCACCCGCTATAATTGATCACGGTAAACTGCTGGGAGGGCAGCATTCTCGTCGCCGTCATCGTAAAGACAAGCACCCACACCACAATCGCCGCCGCGATCATTCCGATTATTTTCAGCCAATCGTAAGAGAGCATGTGTCCCAGTCTGGCTTTCGTAATTTTTGCGTCCATAGTCAGTATTTCGATCCCTTCAAAAATTTCTTTTGGCTTCGCCACAAAACGGTCGGTCCCCCACCCGCGCGGCGCAAAACAAGCTTTTTTGCAGCCCTTCCTTTTTATTATACCGTACGCGTGTGAAAAAAATATGTTCAGCGTATGTATAAAGGGGGGATTGCTCCCAAAAAAAGCGCTTTGCGCCGATCCCGTCGCATTTGGCGGGGTCGGCGCGCATAGTCAATTATTTTTTAGGCTTCATAGTAGGGAACAGAATGACGTCACGGATCGTCGAGCTGTCCGTAAGCAGCATAACGAAACGGTCAAGCCCCATTCCCAAGCCGCCCGTAGGAGGCAAGCCGTATTCCAAAGCGTT
>JAZKXM010000104.1:0-2849 GCA_045611585.1 Candidatus Scatosoma sp.
GGCGAAGACGGCGGCAGCTTGTCCGAAGGACAAAAGCAACTGCTTTGCATTACGCGCGTTATGCTCACTTTACCCCCGATGCTCATTTTAGACGAAGCTACTTCGTCCATTGATACGCGCACGGAAGAAAAAATTTCGGACGCGTTTGCGTATTTAATGGAAGGGCGAACTTCTTTTGTCGTAGCGCATAGACTTTCAACGATTGTAAACGCCGACGTTATTTTGGTGATGGAAAAGGGGCGCGTGGTCGAACGCGGCAACCACCGTCAGCTGTTAGAACAAAAGGGCGCGTATTACCGCCTGTACAACGGTCAATTTGAGTAAAGAAAAGCTGCCTCTTTTCTAAAAAGACGGGGGCAGGTACGGGTTTAACATTTTTTTGGGTGTAAATTTAAGGATATTTATGAAAAAGACGATCAAGCAAAAACACAAAAAGAAGCACGCAAAAGCGGGGGTGTATGAAAACGCCGTTCGCTTGCTTTGCGTGGGGTCGGTGACGGGTGTGTTCGCGGGGGGAATCGTTTCTCTGTTCAACGCCTTGGTGCATTACGGCGAAGCGTTGGCAAGGGACGGCTACTCCTTCGTGCGCGAACGTCCTGCGTTTATTCCGTTGCTGATTTTCGTGTTGTTGCTCGGCGCTTTTTTCATCAGCGTTGGCGGGAAGGTGTCGGCGTTGATTAAGGGTTGCGGAATCCCGCAGGCGGAGGGGGCGGCGCGCGGCGTTTTGCGCTTTAAATGGTACAAGGATATGACGTTGATGTTCGCCTGCTGTTTGGTCAGTATTTTTATGGGCGGTTCTATCGGCGCGGAGGGGCCAAGCATCTTTATCGGCTCGGCGGTCGGGGACGGAGTTTCCAACACCTTGCGCCGCAACGAAATGATACGAAGATACCAAATCACGGGCGGTGCGTGCGCAGGACTTGCGGTGGCGTCTGGTGCGCCGTTGACGGGGATCGTGTTCGCCTTTGAGGAGGCGCACAAACGGTTCACCCCTGAGGTGTTTATTTGCGCTTTTTCGTCCGTTATTTTCGGGATGCTGACACGTCGGCTGATTTACGGAGCGTTGGGGCTGAGCCTCGCAAATGCGTTCGGCTCTTACGTGTTTTACGAAATGCCCTTTGAAAATTACGGCTACGTCCTGCTTGCGGGGATTGTTTGCGGCTTGCTTGGCGTTTTGTTTTACAAATGCGCCTTTTGGGTCAAAAAAGCTTTTTCAAAAATACGGTTAAAAAAATCGGAATGGAACGACTTTGTAAAGATTGCCATCGCTTGCGTATTCGGCGGCGTAGTCGCATTTTTGGCGGCGGACGTTATCGGCGGTGGGCATCATTTAATCGAATCGTTGGGTACGCACGGCGGCAGCGAGCCTTCCACGGCAGAAAGCCTTTTCAGCTTGCCTATCGTATGGTCGCTGGTGTTGGTTTTTGCATTGAAATTTGCGGTGACGACGGTCAATTTGGGTTCGGGGTTGCCTTGCGGAATTTTTATCCCTATGATCGCGATTGGCGCGTTGCTTGGCGGAGTGCTAAACGCAGGCTGGCAGCAGTTGGGAATGGAAGCGAAATATTGCGATTTGATGCTGATGATTTGTATGGCAAGCTTTTTCGCGACGATTGTGAAAGCGCCGTTGACGGCGATTATTATGATTTGCGAATTCACGGGGAGCTTTGCTCCGTTATTGCCCGTGGTGATGGGGGTATCAATCGGGTATCTTATCGGGGACTTGTTCCGTACGGACGGCATCTACGACGAATTGTTGGAGGTGTATGAAAAGGAAAATAACGTCCACGCCGAACGGGTGCGGGAGGTGTTTACCATTCGGCTTGCGCCGCGCTGTATCGCGGACAAGCGCGAAATCCGCCAAATCCTTTGGCCTGCGGGGGCGCGAGTGGTAGAGATTCACCGCGGCGACGAGGTGATTTTACCCGAAGGGGATACCGTCTTACACAGCGGGGATATCCTATCGGTGGTTTGCAAAACAAGCACTCCAAAGCTAGTAAAAGACGAATTAATCCACATAGCCGAATAAACGGATTTTTTGCGTTCAACGCGACCCTGCCCCACTCATTTTTAAAAATAAGACTCGCTGTTTTGTTTGGGAGATACCCGCCTAAAATCATAACCTTTCTTGCTGTGGCATATACTGAAAGAAGGAAAGGAAGGAAGGTTTTGATATGCGGTTATACGACGAAATTTTTGCCCAAGCGGACGGGTTGTTTCCGTCGGCGCGTTGCTTGGTTGTGCCAAACGGCGAGGGGTATTTTCAAGGCGTGAAAAGCTTGGGGGATTTCTCCCCCGAACGCGTAGAGGTATATTTTTCAAAAAAAGCAATCGCAATCGAGGGCGAATCGCTTTGGGTGAAAAAATATTGCGACGGAGATTTGGTGCTTGGTGGCAAGATCAAGGCATTTTCCCTGCTGGAAGGGGGGCGTTGAGATGTTTTGCGAAAAACTGTCCGTCCAAGGAATTTTACCCGAACGCGCGCTTTTGCGGTTGAAAAGAGAGGGGATTTGCGTAAAAAACGCAAAAAAAGTCAAAAAAAACCAAATACTTTTCCGCGTAAGCGCAAAAGAGAGCCGAAAAGTTTTTGCAATTTATCCAAAGGTATGCTATAATGGATACGAGCAAAGCTCGTACACAGTCACGCACATAGGCGCGGAATTGCCGTTACGGCTTTTCCGCACGCTGAAAAAACGTTGGGGACTTTTGCTTGGCGGCGCGCTGTGCCCGCCCTTGGCTTTTTATGCGGACGGGTTTGTTTTGTCCGTTTCCGTCGAGGGAACGGACGGATATAAAAGAGAGGTTTTTCAAGCCTTGGAGGAGGGTGGGATTACTCCTTTTTCGAGGTT
>JAZKXM010000105.1:0-17779 GCA_045611585.1 Candidatus Scatosoma sp.
CAAATACTGCGAAACGGTATAAGACAACCGATCCAGCACGTCCTCCACGTCCCCGAACAGCATACAACCCGCCGCCCGAACGTGTCCGCCGCCCCCGTAAACGCCCGCAATCTGATTGACGTTCGCGTACCGTTTAGAGCGCAACGAAATTTTAAATTGCCCTTTTTTCACCTCTAAAATAGAGGCGGCAACCTCCACCGTATCGACGTTCAAAGGAAAATCGACAAACCCTTCCGTCATGCCGATATCCGCGCCGTACGCGTCCATCTTTTCCTTCGTTATCACAATCGCCGCAAAGCGATCTTCAAAATAGTACCGAATTCCCTTCATAACGTCCGCGTACAACGCCGCGCGCTGCTTTGGTTGCTTTTTAAACAGCTGATAATTCAGCTCTGACGCGTCCGCCCCCGCGCCCACCAGCTTTGCCGCCAGCAAAAACGCCTCCTCATCCACGTCGTCGTGCGAAAAATTCCCCGAATCCGTCAACAACCCTAACAGCAAATATTCCGCGGTTTTTTTATCAAACGGAGCCCCCAGGTATTCGATCAACCCTGCTACGTTCATACAATTTGACGCGCAACAACGCACGTAATTATACTTTGCGTACAGCGGATTAGAAACGTGATGATCAACGTTGATTGTCACCTTTTTTTGGCGCGCCGCCTTGCGGAATTCTTCCGCCAAACCGCCCAACCGAGTTTCGTCCGCGCTGTCCAGCGCGATATATACGTCGTATTCGCCCGAAACCGTCCTTTTTACGTCCTTTATCCCTTCCACAAAAGAAAGATTGGACGGAGTTTCCGATTCATCGAAAACTCCGCATTCCACTCCAATATTATTCAGCGCCGCCGACAAAGCCAAGCTGCACCCGTACGCGTCCCCGTCGGAGCGAATATGCGTAAACACGGCAACCTTCCTCGCGCTCCGCAATACCTGCGCAATACGCTGCAAATCGACGTTTCCGCGAACGAGCTTTTCATTGCCCATCGCTGTCACCGTCCTCGTCGGGGTCGGCAGGCTTGATCTGCAATTTTCTAAACAGTTCGTCCATCTTCGCGCCGTAAACCATACTGCCGTCCATACGGAAATCAAGTGCGGGAACGGTCCGCATCCGCATCACTTGCGACAGCTGATGACGGATAAAGCCCGCATTCGCCTTCAACACCTCGAAGGAGCGATTTTTCTCCTCGTCGTTTTTGGCAAGAATACTGATATAGACGATCGCCGATTTCAAATCGGGCGCAACGTCCGCCTCCGTGACGGATACGATCCCCTTTAAATCGGGCTCGCGATCCTTCACGCGACGGATAATTTCGCTGATCTCCTTTTGATATTCGCCGTTCAAACGGGAGGTTCTAGACCCTTTTCCTTTCATTACGCCTTGATCTCCTCCGTGATATAACATTCGATGATATCCCCTACGCGAATCTCGTTAAAGCCGTCGATCGCACAACCGCATTCAAAGCCGTAGTTGACCTCTTTCACGTCGTCCTTAAACCGTTTAAGCTGCTTAACGCCGCCTTCGCAAATCATGATATCCTCGCGATAGATACGCAGCTTCCCGCCGCGAACAATCTTGCCGTCGATAACGTAACAGCCCGCAACCGTGCCAACGCCCGTAATGTTGAACGTCTGGCGCACTTCGCATTTGCCCGTAAGAATTTCACGAAGCTTAGGTGCAAGCATACCCTTCAACGCCGCTTCCATATCGTCTAACAATTCGTAAATAATGCGGTAGGATCTAACGTCCACCTTAGAGGTTTCCGCCAGCTTCTTCGCCTTCGTATCGGGACGAACGTTAAACCCGATAATGATCGCGTTCGCACTATCGGCAAGCATAACGTCACTCTCGTTGATCGCGCCCGCCGCACCGTGAATAACCTTCACCTTCACTTCCTCGTTGGACAGTTTTTCAAGCGACTGTTTCACCGCCTCTACGCTGCCTTGCACGTCCCCTTTGACAATGAGGTTGAGGTTTTTCATCTTGCCTTCTTCCACTTGCGCAAATACGTCGTCCAAGGTCACGCGGCTCTGTTCTTTGATCATGCTTTCGCGTTCTTTGTTCTTTCTTTCTTCCTGAACCTGCTTCATCAACGCCTGATCAACCGCCATAATGCTGTCGCCCGCGTTGGGTACTTCTTCAAACCCAAGGATAGACACCGCCATAGACGGCCCAGCCGATTTCACCGCTCTGCCCTTGTCGTCGAACATAGCGCGCACACGCCCCATCGTCGTACCCGACAGAATGTTATCCCCCGTCTTTAAAGTACCGTTCTGAACGATAATGCTCGCCACAGGCCCCTTGCCCTTATCCAGCTTCGCCTCAATGATAACGCCCTTCGCCTGACGGTCGGGGTTGGCTTTCAATTCTTGCATTTCCGCAACGAGGTTGACGGAATCGAGCAAGTCGTCGATCCCCATGCCCGTCTTTGCCGAAACGGGTACGACCATCGTATCGCCGCCCCATTCTTCGGGAACAAGCTCCTGCGCGATCAACTCTTGCTTTACGCGGTCGGGATTGACTTCGTTTTTATCCATTTTGTTCATAGCCACGATAATAGGCACGTTCGCCGCCTTCGCGTGGTTAATCGCCTCAATCGTTTGAGGCATAATTCCGTCGTCCGCCGCCACAACCAAAATAACGATATCCGTCACCTGCGCACCGCGCGCACGCATCGCCGTAAACGCCGCGTGACCGGGTGTGTCGATAAAGGTAATCTGCTTGCCCTTCGCCGTCACCGTGTAAGCACCGATGCTTTGCGTAATGCCACCCGCTTCGCCGGCAGTTACCGCCGTCGCACGGATTCTATCCAAAAGCGAAGTCTTACCGTGGTCAACGTGACCCATAACCGTTACGACGGGCGCGCGCAAGCTCAGCTTGCTTTCGTCGTCAGCCGCATAGTTTTCCTGCAACACGTCCTCGGCGGTCTTTTCGGGCTTGTATTCGAGGTCGATCCCCATATCCGCCGCCATCAAAGCCGCGTTATCGTAATCAATGGAATCGTTGATTCCCTTCATAATCCCTTCTTTAAACAGCCGTTTGGTAATTTCCACAGCGGAAACGCCCAATTTTTCGGACAATACCTTCAAAGGAATTTCCTGCGTCGTAACGACGGCGTGTTCAATCTTCACCGTTTGAATTTCCTGACGCTTTTGCTTCTTGGGCGAGCGCACCTTTCTGTAACCGCTCTTATCCTCGTCAAAATCGTCCACCGTCATACCCATTTGCTTGACCAAAGTCCGCTTGGATACGGGTTTCTTTTCGCTGTACGTCTTTTCAAAGGTCTTTTTCTTTGCGGGCGCACCAAACGATTTGGTATCTCGCGTCGGCATAGCCGGCGCGACCGAGTCCCCCCCGATGGGCCGCGCGGGTCTAGCCCCTTGCGCCCCTGCGGGTCTTTGGGGATAAGGTCTATCCCCCTGCGGACGTGCGGGTCTTGCCCCTTCCGTACGGGGACGGTATGCGCCGCTTCCCCGTTCGTTGCCCGCATTTGCCGCTTCCGAGCCGGGCTTCGCAACGTAAACCCCTTGCTCTTGACCGTTTCTGAAATATCTGGGTGCTCTGGGCGCGGCAGGCTCTTTGGGTACGAAGGTCTTATGCTCCACCGCCTTTTTGACGGGTTTTTCTTCCGCCTTAGGCTCAACGGAGGTTTTCTCCACCGTCACAGCGGGTTCTTCCGCCTTGACGGGCTCCGCCTTTTCCGCTTCTACGGGCTGTTCGGCGGGCTTTTCTTCCTCAACCGCCTTCTTTGTACGCTTTTTAGCGGGCTTAGCCTCAGGCGCGGGTTCTGCCTCTACCTCTGCCTCTACCTCTGCCTTTGCTTCAGCTTCAGCCGCAGCCTCCGCTTCCTTTTCTTTTTCTTTAATTGCTTGCTGAGCCGCTTCCTCTTCCGCCTTCGCCTTTGCCAAAGCCTCAGCCTCCGCGCGCGCCGCTTCTTCCGCTTCCTTGCGGGCGATTTCTTCTTCACGCGCCGTCTTTTCCGCCTCTAAAACGGACAATTTTTTCAATATCTCCGACAGGTTTTTTTCTGTGGAAGAAAGGCGTTTTTGCAGCTGCCCAAGTTGCTTTTCGTCTAACAGTTCCGCAATTTTTTCCACGTTTTCGTATTTCTTTGCCATAAGTTCAGTTGTTTCCTCCCGAATAAATTTTAAATTGGGGTTCGCCGTCGATCACGGAAAGGATCGCCTCGGCAAGATTTTTATCCTTGATCGCCACAGCCTTAACGGCGGGACGGTGCAATCGCTCACCCAACACGCCCTTTTCGGCAATCAACGTCGGACAAGCAAATTTTTGTTTGACTTTTAACAAAGTCTTAAACGAACTTTCCCCCAAGCCCTCGTCCGCAATCAGCAAAAACACGCCTTTTTTCTGTTTTTCGGCGTCGTCAACGCCAAACGTAATTTTGCCCGAACGGATACAAAACCCAAGGTATGCGTCCAATTTTTTATTTCCCGTCTTTTCCAACCCCGTTCTCCTCGATGCTTTGGTACACCTTGGCTTCCACGTTGGCGGCAAACGCCTTGTGCAACAGCTTTTTATCCTTCAGCTTTTTCAAGCATTCTGCGCCGCTACAAATATACGCGCCCCGCCCCGCAGCTTTCCCCGTGGGATCCGCAAAAATTTCCCCGTCCGCGTTTTTGACAATGCGCAGCATTTCCTTTTTGGGTTTCATTTCACGGCAAGCGATGCACATACGCATCGGCACGCATTTCATTTTCGCCATTATTCTTCTACCGTTTCCTCTTCGTCCTCAAATTCTTCCTCTTCTTGCATAGCGAGGATTTCCGCCGCCTCGGGGGAGGACGCGCTCTTTACGTCGATCTTCCAGCCCGTCAACCGCGCCGCAAGCCTTGCGTTTTGTCCGTCGCGCCCGATCGCCAAGGACAGCTTATCGTCGGGTACAACCGCAATCGCGCTGCGTTCCCCTCTCGCCGTTACCGACAGCACCGTCGCGGGCGACAACGCCTTATAGATAAACGCCAAAGGATCTTCGTTCCACAAAATAATATCAATCTTTTCGCCGCCGAGTTCTTCCACAACCGCATTGACGCGCGCCCCGCGGTTGCCCACGCACGCGCCCACAGCGTCCACTCTCTCGTCGTTGGAGAAAATCGCAATTTTGCTGCGCTGACCGGGTTCACGCGCGATCTCTTTGATCTCCACGATCCCTTGCGCAATTTCGGGCACCTGTTCTTCAAACAGCTTTCTCACCAACCCCGCCGAAGTCCGCGATACAAGGATTTGCGAATTTTTCCCGCTGTTTCTCACACGCTTGACAAACACCTTCAGCTTTTGCCCTACAACGTATCTTTCGTGCGCACAGCGATCTTGGGGAGGCATCACCCCTTCAATCTTCTTATCGCCGAGCTCAACGTACACGTTTCTTTCGTCGATCTTGCGAATCGTCCCTTCCATCAGCTCTCCTTCTTTATCAGAGAATGCCGAGAAAGTGTTATCGCGTTCCGCTTCGTGCAGCTTTTGCAAAATAACCTGCTTTGCCGTCTGCGCCGCGATACGCCCAAAATCCTTGGGGATAAACACCTTTTCGATGGTGTCCCCCACCTGATAGTTGGGGTTAAGCTCCTGCGCGGCTTCCAAAGAAACCTCTTTATCCTTGTCCGTCACCTCTTCCACAACGTAACGGATTGCCTTAAATTCAATCGTGCCAAGTTCAGGGTCAAGCAAAACGGAAATATCCGCCCCGCCGTCAAACTGCTTTTTGTAGGCGGACGCCAACGCGTTTTGCAGCGTTTCGATAAACGCCTCTTCGCTGATCCCCTTTTCCCTTACCAAGTCGCTAAGTGCAGCAAAAAACTCCTTGTTTTCCATTTCTAAAAATCTCCTGTTGTTTTTCTTCAATGTTTTTATCGTTCAATTTTTTATTTTTTCGTTAATAACGTTTACCCCGCCAAAGCCTTCCGTTTTTTAATCGTCCAGCCCGTCAAAATCAATCGCGCGGCAAATCTTTGCAATCTTCGCCTTTTCCAGCTTAAACGTTTCCCCTTTTTCCTCTAAGACAACGTTCTTCTCGTCAAAATCGGTCAAGATCGCCTCAAAAAACTTTTTGCCCTTCAAGGGCGCAAACAGCTTAACTTCCACCTTCAAACCCAAGCATTTGCGAAAATCCCGCTCCGTCTTTAACGGTCTATCCAGCCCGGGGCTGGAAACGTTGAGTGTATATGCCGCCCCAAAGGTGGGATCCACCTCGTCCAAAATGGGATCAATCGCGCGATGGAATTTTTCACAAGTATCCAAATCCACCCCCGTTTCCGTGTCGATATACACGGTCAGCGCAGGCGAATGTCCTTGCTTGAATTCGATCTCCACCAGCTCAATCCCCATCTCCGTCGCAACGGGCGACAGCGCAGCGGCGATTTCTTCAATCGTCTTTACCTTCATTTCTTTTTCTCCTTAATAACAAGATTGAGAGTGGCGGTCAACCACTCTCAATACTCATCATCTGAATTATTAAGCATAATCAGTATAACACTTTTTTTCCGTTTATGCAAGCGTTTCAAACGGGTTTTCCCTATTTTTCCAAAAGGAATTTATAAAATTCCTTCCGCGCGCATATCCTCGTACGCGTAACGGACCAATTCCAAATGCTCTCCCGTAAACACGTTTGGCCACCCCCGCAGGTGCATTCCGATCACCACGGAAACCTTGTTGACGGGGTCCACCATCAAATACGTCCCCGCCGCGCCGTCCCAACCGAACTCACCCACGGGCAAGCCCCATTCGGTCGGCACTAACCGAGTCCGCATCCCCAACCCATAACCGTAATCGCTCCCCTGCACGCAGGTAAAGGTATTTTTCACCGACAAAGTGGAATGCTGTTCTCGTTTAATCTCCTCCACCGTTTCCTCTTTTAACAAACGGTATCCGTTTTCGGCAACGCCGCCCATGGCAAGCGTGCGCGCAAACTTCGCATAATCCTCCACCGTACCGCAAACGCCCGCGCCGCCGCTGTCGTATTCGGGGCTAAACACCAGCTCGTTAAACGAGCTTCTCTTTTCAATCCTCCCGTCCACGCTGGCACAATAAGTATCCGCAAGCGCCGCTTCGTCAACGTGAAAGGCAGTATTTTTCATACCCAACGGCTGAAAAATCATCTCCTCCATCACCTTAGAAAAACGCTTCCCGCACACCCGTTCCACCACCGCGGCAAGCACGTCGTGACAAAGGCTGTATTCAAACCGTTCCCCTGGCGAAAACGCCAAAGGATCTTTAATAAACGAGTTGACAAAATCCACCGTACCGCCGCCCAACTCCTTTTGCTTTAAAATAGCAGGCGCAGTGGTGTTATAGGTCAACCCGCCCGACATTGTAAGAAGATTCTTCACCGTCATTTTGCCGTGAGGGGCAACCTTATTCCCCATTTTGTCCAACAAAAACACGTCCGCGTAGGCAGGCAAATATTTTTCCACGGGATCGTCCAACCGTAACCGCCCGTCCTCTACCAGCCTCATTGCGCAAGCCACCGTCATCGGCTTTGTGCAGGAAAAGAAGTTCAACCTCTCCTTCCCCGTCACCATTCCTTTTTGATCGGCAAAATAGCGAAACGCCTCGCCGTAGCCGCGGCTAACAGTCATATCCAAATAGGGTATTCCCTTTTCCTTCACCAAAAAATCAATATATTCTTTCGTTTTTAATCCCTGCATAAGCTAATTCCTTACCTCCATTCTTCTTTTTTATTTACTATTTATTCTTTTTAGAAAACCCCTGCAGCCCATTTTTCTATCAAAGTCGCACGCTTAAAATCTACCGCACTTTTTCACTATTCCCTATTACTTATTACTTTCCCTTAACGGGAGGTCAAGGAACTCAGTTCCTTGCGGGTGTGGGCAGCGCCCACATAAACTAGCCCCTATTAAGCAACCGTAAGGTTGCGCTCCTGACCGCCACGCGGTCACACGCAAGCTTTGCTTGCGCAAAACTCAGCCCCTGTCAAGCGAACGCAGTTCGCGCCCTTATGCCGTAGGCGTACAAGCGGCGACAGCCGCCCTAAAGCCCCCATTAAGCAACCGCAGGTTGCGCCCCTTGACCGCCTTGCGGTCACACGCAAGCCTTGCTCCTTACGAAACTCCGCCTTTCTTTTTTATCAGCTCAATAAAGATCTTCGCCGTCACCCCCGCGTCCTCAAACGCACGGTGGTGGTTAAAATCAAACCCGTAATACCCCGCAATCGTGTTCAGCTTATAATTCGGCACTTCCCCAAAACGCAATACGCTCTGCGCCAAAGTCAGCGTGTCGATAGACTTATGCTCAAACGCATATCCGTTTTCCATACCGTAATAACGGACAAAACCAAGGTCAAACGAGGCGTTGTGCGCCACCAAACAGCACCCGTCGGCAAACTTGTAAAAATCGGCAATCACCTGTTCAATGGCAGGCGCGCCCACCAAATCCGCGTCCGTAATCCCCGTCAAATCGACGATGTTGGGGGGCAGCTTTTCATCACACGCAACAAAAGTGGAAAATTTCTCCGCGATCTCCCCGTTCACAATCTTCACCGCGCCCAGCTCGATAATCTTATCCATTCTCCCCATCGCAGGCTGATAATTAAGCCCCGTCGTTTCAATGTCAAACACCACGAAAACGCCTTTTTTCAGATCGGCTGGCAGGTCCAATTTATCGAAAAATCCCGCCTGCGTATAATCAACGTACGGCTCAGGGAATACAGAATGGTAAAACTTCGGCACGGGCTTGCTTTTGCGGGCTACAGGCGTAAATCCTTCGGGCATATTCCCAAAATTAATTCGCCCCGCTTTAAAGGAACGAGTCCCGTTATATTCTTCCATTTCGCCAATCAAAACCAGCTCGTCCCCCGCTTGAATTTCGCGCACTCTATCTACCGTTCCCTTTTTGGGGAAATAGGTCGTCCTTAAATTGCCCGACCCGTCCGAAAGGGAGATAGAAAAGCGGGACTTTTCCACGTCCTCGTTCGTTTTTTCGTTGTGCTTTACATACTTGCGCTCCTCAATAAAGGTCACCTTTCCGCACACTGCAAACTGCCCTTCCATTCCCGCAATATCCGCAATATACACCGCCGACTTCGGCAACACGTCCGCGCCGTCCAGCTTTTTAAAATTACAAATGTCAAACCGCCGAGTTTCCGCAAAATACTCCTCTTCTTGGCTCTCCTCGATCTCCTCTAAATCGACTTCTTCCCTCGCCTTTTCCACCACCTTTACGTCCCCGTAAAACGCACCGCAAAACACCGTTTGTAAGTACCCGCAAACGCTGTCCAAAATCTTGCCCGAGCTAAACAGCGACTGTTCGCCCGAGGCGATACGAAACGCAAACCTCGCCCCGCTCGTCAACGGCTCTATCTCGATATCTTCTTCCGCCATATACGCGGCGGCGGCAGGAAAATTCGCCGTCAGATATTTGTAGATACAGCGGCGCAAAAGCTCTCTATCAGGCACCCTTTTCACCACCTTCAAGCGCGCCGTAATCCCCGCAGGTACAAACTCCGCGCAAATCTCCTCCGCGTTTTTCTCCTCCATCGCGCCGTACGCCTTGTCCGTGATCACGGTAAACTCCGCCGTTTCTTCCTTTTTAAAAAAGGTAATCCCGCCCAAAATAGCGTTTTTAAACCCTTCCAGCTCCCGTATTCTGTTTAAAAATTCGTCCGTTCTATCCTTATTCATCTTCCAATACCGCTTTCAATTCCTTAAAAAATTCTTCTTCCGCGTCGCTTGCACGCACCGTCTTATAGGGCGCGCCCTTTTTAAACAAAATGCAGCTTCCCTTGCCGCCCGCAATCCCAAGATCGGCGTCCCGCGCTTCCCCGGGGCCATTCACCACGCACCCCATCACGGCTACCTTCAATTTCTTTTGATAGCCCCGCACGAACGCCTCCGTCTTTTCCGCAAGCCGCATACTCTCCCATTCGCACCGACCGCAGGTCGGGCAAGAAACCACCTCGACAAATTGAGTTTCCAACCCGCACGCCCGCAAAATCTGCTTCGCCGCATAAACCTCCCGCACGGGGTCGTCCGTCAAGGATACCCGAATGGTATCCCCTATTCCGTCTAAAAGAAGTGAACCAATCCCAACCGCGCTTTTGACAATGCCCGCTTCCGTCGTGCCAGCCTCCGTCACGCCTACGTGTAAGGGGTACTCCGTGCGCGCGTGCAATAACCGATACGCCGCCACCGTCAACGGCACGTCAGACGCCTTGACGGAGATCACGATATCCTCTACGCCGTGCTTTTCCAAAATGCCGACGTTGTACAGCGCGCTTTCGACAAGCGCTTCCGCACTCCTGCCGTACTTTTCCAAAAAGCCCTTTTCAATACTGCCCGTGTTCGCGCCCACCCGCACGGGGATCTTGTGCGCCTTTACGCAATCGGCAACGTACTTAATTTCCTTTTCGCCGCCAATATTCCCGGGGTTGATGCGCACCTTGTGCGCCCCGCTTTCAATCGCCATAACGGCAAGCTTGGGGGAAAAATGAATATCTGCAACGACGGGCAGTCCCGTCCCGCCAACCACCTCTTTGATTGCCAGCGCGTCCGCCTCGTCGGATACGGCAACCCGCACGATCTCGCACCCCGCCGCCGCCAAACGCGAAATTTGCTCCAACGTTTTTTGGACGTCCGCCGTCTTGGTCGTCGTCATCGACTGAATTTTTATCGGCGTTCCGCAGCCGAGCTCAACCCCGCGCAAAACCACCTTTTTCGTATTGTCAGCCATTTTTCACTCTCCTACTTTTTATCGCACCGCACGCAAGCTTATCGCGCTCCGCGCGCCAAATCTCAAACCGCCCGCCTCACCCAAGCGAAACCGACCAAGCGCAACCGCCAAAACGACCTTATTTCCCCTCTTTGTCCTTTTCGGGCAAAGTTTTCGCTACCTTGTCCGCTTTCATCATTTGCTTTAACTCGCTCATAAAGGAGGACAAATCCTTAAACGAACGGTAAACGGAGGCATAGCGCACGTACGCCACCTCGTCCGCCTTTTTTAAGCGTTCCATCACCATCTCGCCGATAGCCTTCGTGGTAATTTCGCTTTCCATACTGTTATATACCTGCTTGGAAATATCCGCCACCATATCGTCGATCACGCTGATCGGCACAGGTCGCTTTTCACAAGCCTTAATAATCCCGTTTCTCACCTTTTCGGCGTTGTACGATTGCCTCGTCCCGTTATTTTTCACCACCAAAACGGGCGTAACCTCTATCGTTTCGTACGTCGTAAACCGCCGTCCGCAACCAATACACTCTCTCCGCCGTCTAATCGTTCTGTCATCGTCTGCCGAGCGCGAATCAATCACTTTGCTTTCCGTGCAATCACAATACAAACATTTCATATCCTTTTCTTCCCTTTATTTTATTCTTTCAACCCGTACCTGCCCGCCTCAAAATCCTCTTTCGGCGTTTTTAAATATCCCCCTCGCAACGTTAAACAAAATACGGCAAGCATTAAAAATAAATTTTAACCGTCAAAATCCCCCGCAGTAATACCACTTACGATTTTTTCCCTTTCCGTTCCCGAATCTCCCAAACCTTCTTTTCGTACCCCCGCTCGCTGGGCGTATAATACACCTTATCTTTCAGCGAATCAGGCAAATACTGCTGCTCGACGTACCCGCCGTAATCGTGCGGATATTTATATTGCCGCCCGATCGCCTTATCCTCTTTGCTGCCAAACGAAGTATCTTTCAAATAGGGCGGGATATTCTCATCCCTAACGTTCACCGCGTCCGCCTTCGCCGCATACATCGCCGTCACGACCGAATTGCTCTTTTCCGCCTCACAAACGTAAATAATCGCCTCGGACAGCGGAATCAACCCCTCTGGATACCCCAGCTTTTCAAAGGCAAGCAGCGCAGAGGTCGCAATTTGCAACGCCTGCGGATCAGCCATTCCCACGTCCTCTGCCGAATGTACAACCAGCCGCCTCGCCACCAACAACGGGTCGCCGCCCCCCTCGATCAATCGCATAGCATAATACAACGCCGCATTCGCGTCGCTGCCGCGTAAAGACTTACAAAACGCCGAAAGGAAATCGTAATAACTGTCCGCGCTGTACGACATCGCCTTGCGTTGGATAGATTCCTCCGCGTCCGCCAAAGTAATACGAATTTTCCCCTCTCCGTCGGGATTCGTCGTCAACGCCGCCAACTCCAACGCATTATACGCCGAGCGCAAATCCCCGCCCGCCATACGCGCGATATGGGCAACCGCGTCCTCGTCCGCCGTCACGTTCATTTTTCCAAGCCCTTTGCTGCGGCTCTTGATCGCCGAATACAACGCGCCCTTGATATCCTCCTCGCTCAGCCGTTTAAACTCAAATACACGACATCTGGACACGATTGCGGGCGTCATTGACGCGTACGGGTTTTCCGTCGTCGAACCGATAAACAAAATCGTACCCTGTTCAATAGCGGGCAACAGCGAATCGCTTTGCGTTTTGCTAAAACGGTGACACTCGTCCAACATCAAATAGGTGCGCTTGTTGTACAGCTTCAAATTTTCCCGCGCCTTCTCCACCGCCTTTTTCACGTCCGCCACACCCGAATTAACGGCGTTCAGCTTGATAAATTCGCCGTTCGTGGTCAACGCGATAATGTTCGCAAGGGTGGTTTTTCCGCACCCGGGCGGTCCCCAAAAAATACAGCTCCCCAACTGGTCTGTCGCAATAGCGCGCCGCAGCAACGAGCCCTCCGCAACGATATGCTTTTGCCCAATAAATTCGTCCAAGCGATTCGCCCGCATGCGCTCGGCAAGCGGTTTCGCCTCTTTTTCGTTGTTGTTAAAATCAAACAAATCCATCTTTCCACCACTTTTCCTTGGTTTTTCTTGCCTAACGGCAACGGAGTGTTTTCCCGTCTAACGCACCCCCGTCGCCTTTTTGTTTTGTAGGTCAATCTTCTAACAGCTTTTTGATCTTTTCCGCGTTCTCTTTCCCCATTTGATAGCCTTGCTGATAGGCAAAATCCATTCCCTTAAACATATATTGGCTCATAGTCCCCAAATCGGGCTCCAACCAAAGATCGACAAGCCCTTCGCTGTCCTTTTTGACGTGCGGTTGCCGCTGATTGTCCATAATGTCAATGGTATCCAACAAAATCCCAACCGCGTAAGGCATCCTATTTTCGTCCCGACACCTGCGATACCCCAAAACGTCCACGGCGATTACCACGTCCGCGCCCATTCTCTTGACAAATCGCGCAGGGACGCGCTCCAAAACGCCGCCATCCACCAAACGCATTCCGTCCTTTACCGTCGCTTTAAACACCGCAGGGATACTCGACGACGCCACTACCGCGTCGGGTACGTTCCCTTCGCTTATTTCAATTAGCGATTGCGAAATCATATCCGTCGCCGTACACCCGAACGGGATATTCAGCTCGGAAAAATCCTTGTCGCCGATATATTTCACCAACAGCGCGCGCACCTTTTTCGTCCCCATAAACCCGCTTCGACAGTTAGAAAAGGAAAACAAATCAAAAAACCGCAGCGTCCTCGTCGCGTGATACATATCCTCAAGCTTCATACCGCTTGCATACGCCGCGCCGACGACCGCCCCCATAGAACATCCCGTCAAAAAATCAGGCTTAATCCCTTCTTCCTCCATCGCCTTCAAAAAGCCGATATGCGCCACGCCGCGGCTCCCACCGCTGCCCAGCGCAAATCCCAAAGTCTTTTTTTTCATACTCTCTCCTTAGGCAGCCTCCTGCCCCTCAATCCTCTCACGCATATCTCCTTTCGCACGTATCCTTACGCCAATTCCGCAAGTCGATATAACAACCGCTCGGTATCCTCCCAGCCCAAGCACGGGTCGGTGATCGAACACCCGAACGCCTGCGTTCCGTCCTGCCGTCCCTCCGTCAAAAAGCTCTCGATCATCACCCCTTTGACAATCCCTTTGAGAACCTCGCTTTCTTCGCGGCTTTCCATTACCGACTCCGCCACCGCCGCCTGCCGACGGTATTGCTTCGCAGAATTAGAATGGCTGCAATCAACAATCACCGCGGGGTTTTTCAGCCCGCTCGCCAAATACTCCTCGGCAAAGCCTTCTAGACGTTCCTTTCCAAAGTTAGACACGTCCCGCCCCTCACAGCTGACGTACCCGCGCAAAATCGCGTGCGCATACGGGTTTCCGTCCGTTTTGACCTGCCAGCCGCGATAGGGAAACTCCTGCGCGTTTTGCGCCGCCGACACCGAATACAACAACGCCTCCAAATTGCCGCTCATAGGATTTTTCATCCCCACGGGCGAATCCAACCCGCTTGCCACCTGACGGTGTAAGGGATTTTCAACGCTTCGCGCGCCAACCGTGTGATAGGACAAAAGGTCTTGTACGTACGCCGCGCTTTCAGGGTATAACATCTCGTCCGCCGCCGTCAAGCCCGAAGCGTCCAACGCCGCCAACAAAAGAGCTCTCACGTTTTTAATCCCCAACGGAACGTCCACCTTTCCCAGCGGATCGGGCTGTAAAAACATTCCTTTATATCCTACGCCCTTCGTCCGCGGCTTGTTCGTGTATATCCTCGGCACGATCACCAATTTTTCTTCCAAATTTTGGTTTATTTTCCCTAAACGGGAAACGAATTCCATCGTCGCCGCCCCGTCGTGCGCCGAACAAGGACCGACGATCACAAGCAACTTTTCGCTTTTTCCCGACAACACTTCACGGATCTGCCTATCCCGCTCTTGCTTAATTTTTAATCCCGCCAAAGAAAGCGGCTGTTCCGCAATACATTGTTCGGGGGTAGGGATCTCCCGTTCTCTTTTCAGCATACCGCTCTCCTCCTTCCGCACCCAAACGGCGCGCTCTTTCGTAAAAACCTACTCTTTTCCGTAAAAACTCAATCTTTTTAAAGCTTAATCCTTTTTGTACGCTTGGCGGATATATTTTCCCACCGCCTCAGGCACGTATTCATGTATAGGAGTCCCAAAAACCAAGCTATTTCTCACCATACCCGAGCTAACGTGTAACAGCTCTTGCCGACAGGGCAGATACACCGCCGTCAGCTTATCGTTCAGTTTTTTGCTGGCGAAAAAGTTGGCGTTTTCATACTCAAAATCAACGGTATTGCGGATTCCCCGCACGTAGATATCCGTCCCTTCCCGTTCAAGAAGTTCGGCAACCGTCCCCTCAAAAGCTAAAAGTTTCACCCGCTCTACCCCTTCGCCAACGGTCAGGCGCAGCATTTCCAGCCTCTGCTCCACCGTGAAAAAAGGTACTTTATTCGGATTGACCAGCACCGCCACCACCACTTCGTCAAACATTTTCAGGCAGTCCTCAATCACCGCTTTATGCCCCAAAGTGGGCGGATCGAAGCTCCCCGCAAACACGCATTTTCTCGCCATAATCCTTCCTCTTTATTGTTCTTCTTTCCTAAAAAAAGTCAACGTAGTCTTTCCGTATTTTCTTTCGTCAAATTTTTCCAAGCCCTTTACGTTGCCCTCAAACGCACGGTCACGCTCGTACACAATCACGCCCCCGTCGGCAAGTAAGCCCCTTTCGGCAATCTTTTTCAGCGCTAACGCGCCATAATCAAAACGGTAGGGCGGGTCGATAAACACAAGGTCAAACTCCCCCGTAACCCGTTCAAGACATGCCAAATAATCTAGGTTGTATATCTTCACCTCATCCGCAGAAACGGGCGGTTTCAACCGCGCAACGTTCTTTTTCAAAATGCCCACGCTGTCCTTCGAAACGTCGTTAAATACAACCTCTTTCGCGCCCCGCGAAAGACTTTCCAAGCCAAGCGCGCCGCTTCCTGAAAACAAATCCAACACACGGCTTCCCGAAAGCCTCGGCGCAAGAATATTAAACAAAGACTCCTTCACTCTATCTGCGGTCGGACGAACCTCCTCGCCGTCAAACTGCGCAAGCACCCGTCCCCTGAATTTTCCTCCGATAATCCGCACCGTCCACCTCCGCGCCGACGCTTATTTTCTCTTTCTCGGCTTCGTACCGGGCAACCCGCCGTAATTGATCTTCTTCGGCTTCGCCTCTTTCGCCGCCATTTCACGGTCGGCAAGCTCTTGCGCGCGAATACTCTTTCTTCTACGCCCATACGCCCCCGCTATGTACGCCACGCCCGTCACAATCACGGGGATCAACGCCATCAATAAGGACAGATAAAAATTAACGTAAGTCCCGCCCGCGTTCAAGTGATAGAAAGGCAGGATAGACCAGCCCGCCAAAAACATCGTGATCATCACCACCACGCCCAACGCGGTACCAAGCGGCTTATCCTTCATCGTCAACGCCTGCACGATTTTTTCTTGGTTAATCCCAAATACAATCGCCGTCACGATACAGAAAAAGGACATAAACAGCCCAATGACAAACCCCTTCCAAACGCGGTATTCCTTCGCCAGCTTATGCGACGAAATTCTATATTCTCCCCCCGCGTTCATCGCAGAGATCCGCTTCATATTCCCCGAAACCAGCATTTCGTACTGATTCCCGCCGTTGACGTATGACACGAAAAAGTTATACGCCCCCGCGCAAAGAATACAAACCACCGTCCAAGCCCAACGCTTGTCCGTCATTCCCACCTTATCCGCGTCCACCGTCAGCCACAGCAAAAACAACCCCGCCAAAAAATACATAATCGCGCCCGAAAAAGACCGTTTAAAACACTCGAATACGTTGTTCCAAATCTCCTTCACTTTCCGTTTAAATCCCATACCCTTCTCCTTTCGCCCAATCATAGGCATTTCGAATTTCTTTCGTAACGTCACCTTGTTTCCCTTCCACAAAAAACAACCCGTTTGTCCGTCACCACCGCCGCCATCGGCTTGTCCCACTCCTCCGTCGGCACACTTTTTAGCACCTGAAAATCAAAGCAAAACCCCACCGCCGCAGCCTTCGTTTTCCGTAAAAACCGATCGTAATACCCCTTGCCGTACCCAAGTCTGTTTCCGTCCCCATCTACGGCAAGCAACGGCACTACGCATACGTCGATTTCCCCTAAAAAGGGCTCTCCCGTCGGCTCTCTAACCCCAAAATCCGACAAGGCAAGCTCCTCGCCGTATAAAACGGCTTCCAAATCCGCCCCCGCTACCCGCGGGCAATAAACCGTCTTTCCCGCCGCTAACAGCTCCTCAATCAGCCTGTCCGTCGGCGCTTCGGAGGAAAAGGACAAATACACCAAAAAGGAGTTCGCCCTTCTTCCCCACTCCGTTTCCAAAACCTTGCGGAAATTTTCCACCAGCAAAGCCTCTTTCACGTCGCGGTTTTCATTTTCGCCCCGCCTCTCCTTCATATAGGAGCGCAGTCTTGCTTTTTCCGCCGCGCGGTTTTTTTCGCCGCCGCCTTTCAGCAGCCGAAACTTATTTGTAAACATACCTAAACTCCGCCCGACGGGTCGCCGCGCACAACACCTCGTAGGCAATCGTTCCCGTCCTGTCCGCCACCTCGTCCGCGTCCGTCATCACGGGCAGCCAAGCCCCCCGCTCTAACGCACTCTTACGAATGCAGGCGTCCATACACAAATTGTTCGCGTTGTTTTCCGCGCCCAAAACGCCGTTCTCCTTTCGCCGCAAAAACCCGTCCGCGTATCCAAAGCGCAATACGGACAATTTTTCCCCTTTTTCACAGAGTACAAAATCGCCGTAGCCGACCCCGCCAAACTGATATTCGCCGCCGCCAACCGCCTGCGCGTACACCGTCATTGCCTTGCGAAGAATGGGCTTTTTCGCCTCCTCCGCAGCGGACAGCTCCACCTTGGGCAGATAACCGTACAACCCGATCCCCACCCGCAACATATCAAAGCAGAACTCCTCGCCAAGCAAAGCCGCATACGTC
>JAZKXM010000106.1:0-4025 GCA_045611585.1 Candidatus Scatosoma sp.
GAATATCAAATTTTGACATAAATAAATCAACGGACGGGAAGAAAACCCGTCCGCTTTGTTTTATACTGTAATTACCGTTTTAAAAAAAGGAGATTATCATGGAAAAACAATTCACCGTCGCCATTTTGGGCGTTGGCGCAAGAGGCGGCAACGTTTACGGCAGATTGATCGCGGGCTTTCCCGAAAAATTTAAGATTGTCGCGCTGTGCGATATCCGTCAAGAGCGTTTGGACGCATTCGGCAAAGAATTTAACGTAAAAGAAGAAAACCGTTTCACCGACGAAAAGGAGTTTTTCAAAGAAAAGCGCGCCGATCTTTTGGTGATCGCCACGCAAGATCAAGACCACGTTAGAAACTGCCTGCAAGCCTTTGAAAAGGGGTACGATATCCTGATGGAAAAGCCCATCACGGACAACAAGGAAGAATGTAAAGCCGTCCTTGCCGCGCAAAAAAAATACGGCTGTAAGGCGCTCATTTGCCACGTACTGCGTTATGCGCCCGCGTTTTTAAAAGCGGCAGAGCTGATCGAAACGGGCAAAATCGGCCGTTTGGTCGCAATCGACGCTTTAGAGCGGGTCACCTATTGGCACCAAGCGCACAGCTACGTCCGCGGCAACTGGCGCACAACGAAGCATTCCGCACCTATGATTTTGGCAAAATGCTGTCACGACCTAGACCTTATCCAATATTATGCAGGCTCAAAATGCAAAACGGTGTCCTCCGTTGGCGGATTGACCTTCTTCAATGCCGACAACGCGCCCGAAGGGGCGGCAAAACGTTGCTTGGATTGTCAACACGTAGAAAGCTGTCCGTACAGCGCAAAGCGGCTGTATCTTGACCGCTGGAAAAAGGCGTACTCCCCGGAGGATTATTGGCCGTACAACGTCCTTACCCCCGCGCCCGTCACCGAACAGTCGCTGACGAAAGCGTTAAAGGAAGGCCCTTACGGCAGATGCGTATTCGCTTGCGATAACGACGTCGTCGATCACCAGCTTACCTTAATGTCTTTTGAAAACGGAGTCAAAGCCACCCTCACCATGACGGCGTTCACGACGGACGATCAAAGCAATTTGTACGGCTTAGGCAGAAGAATGAATTTCCACGGCACGCTGGGCGAGATCGTCTTGGACGAGCTGTCCGACGAAGTGACCTTAATGCCTTTTGGCGAGCCTGCGCAAACCTTCAAAATCAACGCGCTAGGGGATATGGGCTACGGCCACGGCGGGGGAGATTTTTACCTCATCAAAGAAATGTACGATATGTTGCTTGGCAACGCAAAAAGCACCACCGCTTTGGAAGCGTCCATCGAAAGCCACCTTATCGGCATTTGCGCGGAAGAATCCCGCCTTGCCGACGGAAAGCTTATCTACGTACACGAATAATTTTATATACAAAACCAAATTCAAAAAACGCGGCGGGGTTTCCGTCGCGTTTTGTTTTTTGTAAATTATCAAAAAATCAATCAGCCCAAATCTCCCGCGCAATCGACAAAACCTCGTCGGGATTTTTCGCCTGAAACAGCCTTTCCTTAAACGCCGCCGCACCCCGCGCTCCCTTCACGTAAAACGCCGCCATTTTTCGCATAAACACCGTAGTAAACCGTTCGTCAAATACCTGCCCCGTCCATTTCAGCTGTTCTTCAAACATTTTCAGTTTGCTTTCCGTGGGCGTTCCCGTAATTTCACAAAACACCATCGGGTCAAATAACGCCGCGCGGGCAACCATCACCCCGTCCGCACCCGTTTTATCCATCAAATTTTCCGCGTCCGACAGCGAAAAGACCCCGCCGTTGGCAATTACAGGCACTTTGACGGCGTTTTTCGCCCTCTCAATCTCTGCAAAATCCACCTCGCCCGCGTACATCTTATCTCGGGTTCTGCCGTGTACGGTCAATAAACTCGCACCTGCCCCCTCCATTTTCTTCGCAAACTCCGTGGTAACGATTGTATCCGCCGATACGCCGATACGAAATTTTACCGTAACCGTCTTACCGCTTTTGACGCACTCCGCAACGATTTTTTCCGCCAAATCGGGGTTTTCCAGCAACGCGCTACCCTCCCCGTTTTTGTAAATTTTAGGCACAGGACAGCCCATATTGATATCGACGATCGGGAAAGGCGCAAGGTCGTCGCTTTCGCACGCCGCGCGCATAATCGCTGGATCGCTGCCAAAAATTTGCACCGCGCAAACGCCCTCGTCCGCCGCCGTATATAACAGCTCTTTCGTGTTTTCGCTGCCGTATTTCAACCCCTTGGCGCTGACCATTTCCGTAAAGCACAGTCCCGCGCCGTACTTAACGCAGGTTTTGCGGAAGGGATAATTTGTATATCCCGCCAGCGGCGCTAAAAATACGTTGTTTCGGGTTTTCACGTCCCCTAGCCGAATAGACTGCAACCGCATATCAAGCCCTCTGTCCCTTTTCTTGCGCAATCGCCTTTTTCGCCGCGCGATAATATTCGTCCCATTCCGCGTCAGACATCTCCGTCACCGTTTTACCGTCCGCAATCGCCATATTTTCCGCTATCGTAAACCGACGCACAAACCGATCAACGCTCTCTTTCAACGCCTGCTCGCAATCGCAGCCCGCCTTTCTGCCCGCATTGACCGCCGACAGCAACACGTCGCCCAGCTCCGCCTGCGTTTCCGCCTTGTCGCCCAAACGGTACGCCTCGTTAAATTCTTCTATCTCCGCGCGCAGGCTTTCCAGCGCGTCCTCCACGCCGACAAAATCCATACCCCCCTTCGCCGCGCGCTTGCCTACCTTTTGCGCGCGCATCAGCGCAGGAAACGCCTTCGGCACGTCCTTCACCGAATCCGCAAAAGAATGTTGCCCCTTTTCCTTCATCTTGTTCTTATCCCAAACGGACAGCGCACTCTCCTCGTCCGTCGCCTTGTCCCCGCCGAAAATGTGCGAATGTCTAAAAATCAGCTTCGAACAAAGCTCGGAAAGGACGTCGGTAAAATTAAACGCCCCGCATTCCTCTTTCATCACCGAGTGGAACATCGCCTGCAACAGCACGTCCCCCGTTTCTTCCCGAATCTTATCGTCGTCCCCTTGGTCGATGGCGTCAACCAGCTCGTACGCCTCCTCAATGACGTTCATTTTGATACTTTCGCTCGTTTGCACTTTATCCCAAGGACAGCCGTCAGGTCGGCGCAAGCGCACGATAATCGCCCGCAAATCCTCCGCCGTAAACCGAGTCTTTTCCGTCAAAGCAATCTCCTCGATCGCAACCGCCGTCGTATAATCATAATTTTTTTGCCAATCCAAGCGGTACAAGGGCATTTTCTTCGCCTCAAACCCGCTGATAAATTTCACCGCCGTTTCGTCCCCAAACTGGTCAGCAAGGCACAGCTTGACGTCGCTTGCCAAGCCCCCGTCGTCAATATCATATACAATCAAGGGCAAACGCAGTCCCCCGCGCCCCGCCCGTTCGCACAGCTCGTACGCGGATACCGCGGTATAGGAACAGTCCTCAAAGCCCGCCAGCTCCACCAAAGCGGACACCTTCGAAACCCCGTCGATCACCGCGCAGTTTTTCTTCAACTTCTTTTTCAATAACTTAACCGAGTTATCTTCCGCCGCGCTGCCGTCAACAAGATACACCGCGCCATCCCCCTTCTCCAAAACCGCCTTCGCCAAATTTTTTTGAAGAGTCGTAAACGATCTGCTTTTTTCATAAACGAAGTCCAAAGTTTCGTGCGGAACGCCCAGCTCCACAACCGAAGCGTAAGACAAAGTTTTCGCCGTGCGAACGACAATGGGCTTACCCGCCTGCGCCGCCTCCGCGATCGCCCGTCTGCCTCTTTCCGTTAAATCTCCCGCATACACGCCCAATCCAACCACCGTGATCATTGTTTGCTTTCTCCTTACTCTTTTTCGTCCGTTCGCGCGGCGTATCGCCGCTTTTCGTCATATACAAATTATACACGAAATTCAACGCAAAGGCAAGCAAATAACAGATATTCGCCGCGATCGGCAGTCCAAAAACCCCTATTTTCGGGTTAACGACCAGCAGCACGGA
>JAZKXM010000107.1:0-12635 GCA_045611585.1 Candidatus Scatosoma sp.
CTCTGCCACTTCCATTGGGAAACGCACATTTCTTCAATGCCGAATTTCGCCTTCCATTTCAGTTCCTTTTCCGCCTTGTCGGGGCAAGCGTAGCACGCCGCGATATCCCCGGGACGACGGTCGCAGATCTTATACGGCAACGTCTTTCCGCACGCCTTTTCAAAGGCGTGGATCATATCCAAAACGCTGTACCCGTGCCCCGTACCGAGGTTGTAGATATGCACCCCGTTATCGTTGCATTGTTCAATCGCCGCGATATGCCCAAGCGCCAAATCGACCACGTGGATATAATCGCGCACGCCCGTTCCGTCGGGGGTATCGTAATCGTTGCCGAATACGTTGATGCATTGCAGCTTTCCGCTGGCAACCTGCGCCACGAACGGCATCAGGTTGTTGGGGATCCCCTTCGGGTCTTCCCCGATCAAGCCGCTTTCGTGCGAGCCGACGGGATTGAAATAGCGAAGCAAAATGATGTTCCATTCGTTGTCCGCTTTATAAACGTCCTGCATGATGTTTTCCATCATCAGTTTGGTACTGCCATAAGGATTGGTGGTCGATAAACGGCAATTTTCGTCCAAGGGCAACCGTTCGGGCGTGCCATAAACCGTCGCCGACGAGGAGAAAATAATTTTCTTAACGCCGAATTTTTCCATCACTCGCAACAGCCCCACCGTGCCGCTGATGTTGTTGTCGTAATATTTTAAAGGCAACCGACAGCTTTCGCCGACCGCTTTAAACGCCGCGAAATGAATGACCGCGTCGAATTTGTGTTCGGTGAAAATCTCCTCCATCGCCGCTACGTCGCGGATATCCTTTTCATAAAAGACAACCTGCTTGCCCGTCAGTTTTTGCACCCGACGCAAGCTTTCGTAGCTGGAATTGCTGAGATTGTCCACAACCACCACTTCGTAGCCCTTGTTCAACAGTTCTAACACGGTATGCGAGCCGATATAGCCGCTGCCGCCCGTTACCAAAATTTTTGCCATACTGACACCTCGAACTTAAATTTATTTTTGGTTTTATTTTTTTAGAGAAAAGAAAGCTGAACCGTTCTATCAGTCGTCCTCTTTTTCCTCCGCGATTTCTTCCGATATGCGGGAACGAAGCTTTAACACCTTTTGCTTGGTCGCTTTTACCACTTTGATCTCCAACCGTTTAAAGGCAATCACCTCTCCGATAGGCGGGATTCCGCCGTACTTTTCGGTCACCCAGCCGCCGACGGTGTTCGATTCGAAATTTTCGTCCTCTTTTTCCATATCGTAAAGGTCGAAAAATTCTTCCAAGCCGCACTTGCCGTCCACCCAGTACTCGCCCTCGGAAATCTTGCCGAACAACACCTCTTCCTCGTCGTGTTCGTCCCAGATTTCGCCGACCAGCTCCTCCAAAATGTCTTCCAAGGTGACGATACCCACCAGCCCGCCGTATTCGTCAGAAACGGCTGCCATGTGGATTTTTTGTTTTTGCAGCTGCTTTAACAGCGCGGAGATACGGGTGTACTCCGTTGTGAATACAATCTCCTGCACCTCGCTTGCAATATCCTTTTTTCCGTCCAAAAGCGCAAGGAAGAAATCCCGTTGATGCACCAGCCCGATTACGTTGTCGATCGTGTCCTTATAGACGGGCAAACGAGAATATCCGCTTTCCTCAAATACTTTACGGATATCTTCCATAGAATCCTCTACGTCCACCGCAAACACCTCTACGCGGGGAACGAGGATATCTTCTACCTTCAAATCGTCAAATTCGAGAGCGGAACGGAGAAGCTCCGATTCGTCCTCTTTCAGCGTGCCGACCTCTTCCGCTTCGTCAACAAGCGACATCAGCTCTTCATCCGTCACCGTTTCGTCCTTTTTCAGCTTAAAGATCTTTGTCAACAGCTTTTTATAGCTGTCGAAAATAAAGCAGATTGGGGTAAGCACCCAATAAAAAAGCTGCATCAGCGGATAATAGAAGAAACACATTTTTTCAGGGTAAACGCTTGCCAAATATTTGGGCGTAATCTCCCCGAATAACAAGACGACGACGGTCAACACCGCGGTTGAAACGGTTGCCGAATACGACGCGCCGTTCAAAAGCTTGGCAAACAAAATCGTGCCCAGCGCGGACGCTGTCAAATTGACGATATTGTTACCGACCAGTATCGCCGTAACCAGCTTGTCGTATTTTTCAACGGCAAACGAATGTACTGCTTTCGCGTTTTTCTTGCCCTGCGAAACGTAGCTTTTCAGCTTGATTGAGTTTGCGCAGGAAAATGCTGTTTCCGTTCCTGAAAAGAAACCTGAAAGCAAAATGAGTACGACGATAACGATAGATAGTGATAGCGGGTCCATAAATCCTCCAAAATAAAATTCGACAAAATTAGGGCTTTTTGCCCGTTTTTTATTTTTTGTCACGTTATATTATAATATATTTTCCTGCTTTTGTCAACGCACAATGCGGACAATTTACATTTTCCCGAAAAATATTTGAAAATCGCCCCGCCGTTTTGCTCCTTTTTTTCTTTTCCTCACCCTATCGCCAACCAAAGGGAATACGCCGCCCAAGACAATGCCCAGCTGCACCCGCCAAGAAATGCGCGCAACAGCACCCCGCTCCTTTCGCTGTTTGTTCCCTTTTTCGTTCCATTTTTCGCTACGTTCTTCGTTTCGCTTTTGGTTTCGTCGCCCCGCGTTGCCGCGGGCGTTTCCCTTTTATATAATCTTCCCCGAATAGTAAAAGAGGAAAAAATTTTCTTTAACGCACCCTTTCCCAGCGCGCGAAAAAGCGCGGAAACAAAGCATACCGCGCCAAAAACAAACAATCCGTCGCTGACAAACGCAAAACCCGCCGTCATTTTTCCTCCTCCGTCAGCACGAAATGTCCCTCCTCCACCTCAATCAACTCCCCTTGCGGTTGCTGCGTTCCCTCGAACATCACTCGGTTTCTGCCCTTTTCGTATTTTGGATCGGGTAACGGAATGGCGGAAAGCAACGCTTTCGTATAGGGGTGCAAAGGGTTTTCAAACAGCCGATCGGAGGAAGCCACCTCCACCAACCGTCCCTTATACATTACGCCGATTCGGTCGCAAAGATGTTTGACGACGGACAGATCGTGCGCGATAAACAGCACCGTTAAGCCCAGCTCTCCCCGTAAATCCTGCAACAAATTGATTACCTGCGCCTGCACCGAAACGTCCAGCGCGGAAACGGGCTCGTCCGCGATTACAAGTTCCGGCGAGGTAATCAACGCCCGAGCGATACCGATGCGTTGACGTTGACCGCCCGAAAACTCATGCGGGTACCGTCCCGCGTGCTCGCGGGATAAGCCTACCTTTTTAAGCGCGTCCTGCACCCGTTCCGTCAGCCCTTCCCCGTCCCGTTCGCCTGCGACGATCAGTCCTTCGGCGACGATCTCCCGTACCGTCATACGGGGATTTAGGCAGGCGACGGGGTCTTGAAAGATCATCTGTATCTTGCGCCGAACCCGCGCCATCTCCTTTTTTGCGCGCTTTTCCTGCGCCCGTTCCCCCCAGCTTTTTATCCGTGAACGCGTACCTGCCCCTATCCTTTCGCCATTAAAGAGGATTTCGCCCTCCGTCGGCTCGTACAGCCCCACGATACACCGCCCCGTCGTCGTCTTGCCGCAACCGCCTTCCCCCCCTAGCCCGAACGCCTCCCCTTTTTGAATGGAAAAGGAAACGCCGTCCACCGCCTTAAACGTCCGCTTTCTTGCCGTGAAATATTTTTTCAAGCCCCGCACCTCTAAAAGGGGCGGGGACTGCTTATTGGGACTTTTTTCCGTAACTGTATTTTCAATCATAATTTGAATTCCTCTACTTCGCTATAAGATCTGCACGCGCTGTCGGGCGGGGAAACCTTGGGCGCGGACGGGTGTAACAGCCACGTCGCCGCATAATGCGTTTCGCTCACTTTAAAAAAGGGGGGCTCACGCTCGAAATCTATCTCCAACGCGTATTTGCTGCGCTCTGCAAACGCGTCGCCCTTTGGTGGGGAGAGCATATTGGGCGGAGCGAAAGGAATACTTTCCAACCGCCTACGCTTTTTCGGGTCGGGCATCGCCGACAAAAGCGCCCAAGTGTAGGGATGCTTGGGATCGTAAAAAATCTCCTCCGACTTTCCGTATTCGACAATTTTCCCCGCGTAAGTGACGGCGATTCTGTCCGCGACGTTTGCAACCACCCCTAAATCGTGCGTGATGAACAAAACGGACAGCTTGCGTTCCTCTTTCAGCCGATTGATAAGCTGCAAAATTTGCGCCTGAATGGTGACGTCCAGCGCTGTTGTCGGCTCGTCGCAGATTAAAATTTCGGGATTTGCCGCCAGCGCGATGGCAATAACGATTCTTTGGCGCATTCCGCCCGAAAACTCGAATGGGTATTGATAAAAACGTTCCTCGGCGTCCGAAATGCCCACCTCGTTCATCAGCTTGATCGCCGTGCGTTTTGCCTCTACCTTGGTTAGCCTTGGCACGCTTTTATCCCGTCGCCTTGCCGCTTTGTTTTTTAAAAGCATAGCCTCTGTAATTTGCCTGCCGATCCGCACAATAGGGTTTAAGGAGGACAAGGGGTCTTGGAAGATCATAGCCAGCTTTTCGCCGCGAAGCTTGTACATTTCCTTTTCGGGCAAGGTCAACAGGTTTTGCCCGCCGTACAAAATTTCACCCTCCGTCGAATGCGTATTCGGCGGTAATATCCCCATCACCGCCTTTGCCGTCACCGATTTTCCTGAACCCGATTCGCCCACGATGGCAAGCGTTTCGCCAGCGTACAATTGGAAAGATATCCCTCTAACCGCCTGCGCCACCCCCTGCGGAGTGCGGAAGGACACGCGAAGATCGCGCACCTCTAACTTCTTTTCCGTCATCATTTCCTCCTAACCCTCGTCCGCGCCGCGCAGGGCGGGATTCAGCGCGTCGCGCAATCCGTTCCCAAACAAATTAAACCCTATCTCTAACAACGCGATAAACAGCGCGGGGAACAGTAGCGCGTGCGGTGCCACCGAAAGCAACGCCTGACCCTGCGAAAGCATTGTCCCTAGCGACGTGAACCCTGAGGTTTCAAAATTGATAATGCCCAAATAGGACAGCATCGACTCGGAAAAAATCACCCCCGGGATAGACAGCACCGCGCCCGTCACCACCGTCCCGATCGCGTTGGGGAACACGTGCTTAAAAATAATTCTGCCGTCCTTTGCGCCCAGAGTGCGCGCGGCGAGGACGTATTCCTGACCCTTAAACCGATAAAACTGCGCCCGCACCCGTGCCGCCGTCGGTAGCCAGCCTGTCAAAACGAAGGCGAGGAGCATTGTGATTACGGGTGAAATTTTGCCCCCGAAATGCAGCTGAAACAAGGTTGCCACCACGATAAAGGGCACGGCGGACAAAATCTCCGAAATCCGCTGCATTACGACGTCCGTTTTGCCGCCGTAATACCCCTCCACCGCGCCGTACAGCGCGCCGATCGTTAAGTTGATGGCGGATACGACAAAGGCGAGCAAAAAGGAGAGCCGCGCCCCCGACGCAAGACAGGACAAAATATCCTGCCCGTACTGGTTTGTTCCAAACAAAAAGTGCGGATATTTTCCGTGTAAAAATTTAAAAAATTCGTAATAGCAAACCCGCACGCGATACCCCGACTGGTTTTCAAACGCGTAAACGTAATACCCCGGCACCTCTGAAAAGACAACACCTTCAGGGGCTTTTTGCCAACGGTATTCCTCGTCGCGATAGGCGTAGCCCACCTCGTCGTCGTACCAATAATACAGCCGCCCCTCCCCGTCCGTCATCAGCTTGTACCGCGTTTGCGAGCTTTGCTCCGCCACCACGGGCGGCGCGGTCATAGGCGTTCCCTCGGGGTATGCCGTTTGTGAAAAATCCAGCCGCAAGCTGTCGTACCCGAACGCCGTCGGGGAATAGTGCGTTTTATAATCGGGAATTAACGCCCCGCTGTCGTTTCGCTCCCCCGCCGCCTTCGTCGCGGCGGCGTAGCGGCTTTTGTCGCCGTGCAGATCCGTCGCTCTGTCCTGATGCACCCCCTCCAAGCGGTACCATTGATTTGCCCCAACCGCCTGATAATTGTTTTGTAAGGGGAAAATTACCTGTATTTTCGTTTTGTTTTGATACTCCTTTAACCGATTGTATTCTTCCTCGGAAAGGTCTTTATATACGTAGCCCACCTCGTAATAGCTGTCCACCGTCATTTGGTAGGACGCCCGTCCGTCCTCCTCCCGTTTTTTGGCGCGAACGAGGGGCGCGCGGCTTTTCCCGTCCTCTAACAGCGACATTTCCTCCGCGATCCCGTCGTACATGTCAAACTTAGCCTGACCGCCGCCGACCTCTTTGGTTCCGTCCCAAAACCCAAGCCCGCCCCCTCGACGGCGGGAAATGGAAGGGATTACCTTTAAATAATACGGGTCGCGAAAATGCACGTCATAGGCGGTGAAAAGAGGGGCGAAAATGGCGAATGCCAACTGTAACGCGATAATGACCGCCGCCACGATTGCCCCCTTGTTTTTAGCAAACCGAGTGAGCGCGTCCCGCGCATACCCCACCGATTTGCCCGTCACCTCCTCCCTCTTTTTCCGTTTTTCTTCCGCGAAACGGAACTTTTCGGGCGGAATTTCCACTCCGCTTTCCTTGTCGAAAATTTCTGTTTTTTGCTGATTTATACTCATTTTCCGCTCCCCATTCTAATCCGCGGGTCTATCAACCCGTAACTGATATCGACGATTAACCCCGACAACAGCCCGATTGCCGTATAAAAAAAGGTCAACGCCATAAAAAAGTTATAATCCCGCATTTGTATAGAGGAGATATATAGCGCGCCCACACCCGGTATGCCGAAGATTTGTTCGATAATCAACGACCCGCTTAAAATGCCGATAAATTCGCCTAAAATAATGGGAAAAACGACCACCATCGCGTTTTTCATCGCGTGACGAATCACCGCCTGCGTTTTTGAAAGCCCTTTCGCCCGTGCCAACAGCATATACTCCCCCGTCAGTACTTCGGAAAGCTCTGCCCGCGTATAGCGGGTAAGCCCTGCCACTACGCCGAAGGATAAGGACAACACGGCGGGGAGCATAGAAAGAAAGGTTTTGCCGCTTAATAGCGCCGCCCCCTTTGCCACCTGCAAGGAAAACCAGCCCAGCTTATAACATAAAAAATACTGCACTAAAAACGCGTAAACGTAAGACGGAACGGAGATGAACAGCACCACTAGGGTAGAAACCAAATGGTCCTGCCAGCCGTTTTTTTTGAGCGCCGCAAAAATCCCCAAAGCCAGCCCCAACGGCACGGAAAACAAGATAGAATACAAATTGACCGACACGGTATAGGGCAACTTTTGGAGCAACACCTCCCATACTCCCTTGGCGGGATACATCGTCAAGCCGTCCCCCCAATCCCAGCCGAACAAGACGTTTTTCCAAAACCGAAAAAAGGAAGAAATCAGCGGTGCTTTGACGAACTGCCCGTTCTTTTCCACCAAATATCCTTGCGCCACTAATTTTTTATATTGCAAAGTGACGTCCACCCCCGGCAACCGCGTTACGGACGGCACGGGTAACAGCCTAATCAAAATTAGGCATACGGACAAAATGACAACCAGCGTCAGCACCGCCAACAGTAACCGTTTGCAGATATATCTTCCCACAAAAACCTCCTCTTTTCCCTTCCCGTTTCCCTTTGCGTTTCGATTGTTTCCCGCTCATTTTGTATAATCGAAGGAGGATTGATCCGTCCCCCGCCAAGCCTCGTCGTCGTACGAAAAGGTCATAAACCGAACTCCGCCAAAGCCGACGATATCGACGTACGCGCTTGCCGCAGCCTGCACCTTTTCCGACCGCAACGCCGCGCTGTTGCGGTAATATAAGGGGATTGCAACGAAATGCGACAAATATTCCCCCTCTAACGCGGAAAAAATCTTTGACTTAACCTCTATCGGCACGCTTGCCGCCGCCCCTAGCGTTCCGTTTCCAAATTCCTTTTTGATAACGACGGGCTGGTTGTTTAGCCAATCCGCCCAATCTTTCAGCGAGCCGACGTAATTTTCATAGACAAGCTCTCCCGTCAAATCCAACGGTAGGGTTACCTGCACCTTGGAGGTATCAAAGCCGTACTCCATTTGATTGCCGCCGCCCGTGGGGTTGTCGCAATAGACGTTGGATAAAATGGAAAGTCCGTTAAATACCGACCCGCCCCACGTCGAAAACATCATATCTACGTTTCCTGCGTACGCCGAATTGTAATAATCCTGATCCGTTTTCATAGTCAAGCCGACCTTGCCCTCCAAATCCGTCCCTACGCACGCCGCTTTGACGCAGTCGTTTAGATAATTGAACATTTGCACGTACGTTTCGTCCGCGCTGTAAACCACCATATCTATCCGTATATTTTGCCGTCCGTCGTAGAGGGCGGTTTTGCCGCCTTTTTCCACCGTCTCCCCCTTTTCGTTGTGGGTGGTTGCGTAATCGTAAGCCGACTGCATTGCCGCGCGCGCCCCTTTGAGATTGTACCCCGTCACCGCCTCGTACGCCTCATCCAGCGTTGCGTACTTTTGACCGATTCCGTAATCAATCCCGTACAGAGCGCAAATCGCTTGCCGTCCCTCCTCCGTCGAGCGGTACGCCTTGTTTTTGATAGGGTCGAACACGTACATTGTGTTCAAAAGCCCGTAGCCTGCCGACCCAGCGGCGGTGTAGGCGGAAGAAAATTCGTCACGGTTGACGGACAGGGAAATTCCTTTGCGGAAATCGGGTACTGTCAAAATCGTCTTATTCACCCCCGCCGTCCCGCTGTGTTCTTTCAGTTTTTTAAAATCGGTATTGATCGTCAGCTTAGTTGTATAGTCCTGCGGAGTATATTCTACCCGCGACGACCCGCCGTAAATTTCCATATCCGCCGAATCCAACGCCACTTCGCAAAGATCGCCGTTTAAAAAGGAGAGCATCTCCGTCTTGTGATCCTCGATGACGGAAAAATAAATTTCGTCCGCTTGGTATTGCCCCTCGTGCATACCGTCGCGGTAACCGTACCAGCCCTCCGAGCGGGTTAAGGAAAGATAACTATCCAGTCCAAACCCCGTCAGCTTGTACGGTCCATACCCAACCGAAGTGGCGACGGAGGTGCAATATTGCGACCCGACGGTGGAAAGGGGCTTGCCCTCTATCCGTTTGCCCACCGTCTTTGTGCCGTCCTCATAATAATAAATTTTGTTCTTTTCGTACATATCCTTATGCACTAACCAAGTGGAAGTGTTGTAATAGGGTAGGTAAAAATCGGGGGTGGGCAGGCTGTTTTCCAAGACGATATCCAGATATTCTAGCCCCGACGAGGCGTCCTTCCCCGCAAGCAGCCCCACCTGAGAAAAATCGGTGACTCCGTTTTCTTGATAGAGATAGTTTTTTGCGTTATATATCGCGAAATCCCCGCCGTAATAAGAATCCGCGCGCCTGTTCATCATCAGCGGGTCCAGCTGCTGTTTCATTGAATACAAATAGCTGTCCGCCGTTATCTTCGTCCGCGCGGGGTCGTCGAAGGTTGCGTTCGGGTTCAGATAGATACGAAACGCCTTCGCGCGCTCCCCCGACTTTACGCCAAACCGTCCTGCATACAGTGCGGTCACGTCTTGATACAAAGCGCGCGTGTTGGGGACGTACGCCGCCATTTCGGGTACGGCAAGATAGGACGCCCCGTCCGACGCCAACACAAAGTCGAAAAAGCCGATTGTCACCAGCTCTAAAATTTTACTGTCTGTATTGTCCGTCCACGTATGAGGGTTCCAGTTTAGACTTTTTGTCCCCGCCAAGGACAAGGTATAGGTATATTTCTTTTCGTCGGCGTACCCTTTTGATTGCGGTTGGAAGGGCGTTTTGTCCGTTTCGCCGCCGTTGATGACTCCGTTTTTGAGTATCTTACTCCAAAACCCGCCAACACCCTGCTCCCGTTTATTTGCATCCGTGCGCATATCGTCAAGCGTACCCGTGTACACCTCTTCCTCCGTGCAAATATCCCCCTTTTTTACCGCGGAAGTAAAGGGAAAAAATGCGGCGAACATACACGCCGCCGCCGACAATACGGCAAATAAAAAATTACTGCCTTTTTTCTCCGACCGTCCTTTCATATCCCCTCCTCCGCCTACGGCGTTACATATTAAGAATGTTCGTTTAGGCGAAAATTTATTCGCGGGCGAGCCCCGCCGACGTTTCATAAAAAATGTTTCGCATTTTTTTACTCGCCCCCCGCACGCAAAAACAAAAACACTTGACATTACTACGCTACTGTGCTATACTTAAAAAAATATTTTTATGAAAGGATACGCGAGCGTGTTTCGCGTAATAGGATTCGGTTATGAACAATCAAAAACAAACCATTGAAACCATCTGCGTCCAAGGCGGCTATACCCCCGGCAACGGCGAACCCCGCCAAGTGCCTATCGTTCAAAGCACTACGTTTAAATACGCAACCAGCGAGGATATGGGAAAATTGTTCGATTTGGAAGCCAGCGGCTATTTTTATTCCCGCTTGCAAAACCCCACCTGCGACACCGTAGCGGCAAAAATTTGCCAGCTGGAAGGGGGGACGGCGGCGATGCTTACCTCCTCGGGACAAGCCGCAAACTTTTTCGCTATTTTTAATATCGCCTCTTGCGGAGATCACGTGATCTCCTCTACCAATATCTACGGAGGCACGTTTAACCTGTTTGGCGTTACCCTTAAACGTATGGGGATCGAGTTCACCTTTATCTCCCCCGATTGCACGGCGGAAGAACTGAACGCCGCGTTCCGTCCCAATACCAAAGCGGTATTCGGCGAAACGTTGGCAAACCCCGCTATGTCCGTTTTGGATATCAAAAAATTTGCCGATTGCGCCCACGCGCACGGAGTTCCGCTGATTATTGACAACACCTTCGCAACCCCCGTCAACTGCCGACCCTTTGAATGGGGTGCGGATATCGTTACCCATTCGACCACCAAGTATATGGACGGCCACGGCAGCGCGGTGGGCGGCTGTATTGTCGATTCGGGCAAGTTTGACTGGACGGCGCATAAGGAAAAATTCCCCGGGCTTTGCACCCCCGACGAAAGCTATCACGGCGTGACCTACACCGAAAAGTTTGGCTTGGGCGGCGCATACATCACCAAGGCGACGGCGCAGCTGATGCGCGATTTTGGGTGCTGTCAATCCCCGCAGAGCGCGTATTATCTCAACCTTGGTTTGGAAAGCCTGCACCTGCGTATGGAACGGCATTGCTTGAACGCGCAAAAGATTGCCGAATTTTTGGACGGCGACGAGAGAATTACTTGGGTTAATTATCCCGGTTTGCCCTCTAACAAATATTATCAGCTGGCGAAAAAACAGATGCCGAACGGCACCTGCGGCGTGGTCAGCTTTGGGATCAAGGGAGGCAGAAAGGCGGCGGAAAGCTTTATGAAAAAGTTGAAGCTGATCGCCATCGAAACGCACGTTGCCGACGCAAGAAGCTGCTGTTTGCACCCTGCAAACGCCACGCATAGACAAATGAGCGACGAAGAACTGATTGCGGCGGGCGTTCCTGCGGATCTTATCCGTTTGTCCTGCGGTATCGAGCATTATGAAGATTTGATCAACGATATCAAGCAGGCTTTGTCCGATATTTAAAAAGGTGGTTATTGCATGCCTATAAAAATTCCTAACGATTTGCCCGCGGTGCAAACTCTGCTGGGCGAAAACATTTTCGTAATGACGGAAACCCGCGCCATCACGCAGGATATCCGTCCTTTGAAAATTTTAATCCTCAATTTAATGCCGAAAAAAATCGAAACGGAAACGCAGCTGATGCGACTTTTGGGGAATACTCCTTTGCAGGTAGAGCCTGAACTGATCCACACCAAATCGCACCAATCGAAAAACGTCGCCGAGGAGCATCTTTTGGCGTTTTACAAAACCTTCGACGATATCAAGCACAAAAATTTCGACGGAATGATCATCACGGGCGCGCCCGTTGAACATCTCCCCTTTGAAGACGTGGAATACTGGCAAGAGCTGACGGAGATTATGGAATGGAGCAAATCGCACGTTCACAGCACTCTGCATATTTGCTGGGGGGCGCAGGCGGGCTTATATTACCATTACGGAATTCAAAAACACCCCGTTTCCAAAAAGCTGTTCGGCGTGTTTCCGCATAAAGTGGTTAGAAAATCCTCTATCCTCTTCCGCGGTTGCGACGATACCTTTATGGTGCCGCAATCCCGCCACACCACCGTTTTGCAAGAGGATATTGAAAAAATTGCGGAGCTGAAATTGCTTGCCGACTCCGACGAAACGGGCGTTTATGCGATCTCCACCCAAAACGGACGGCAAATTTTCATCACGGGACATTCTGAATACGACGCGGACACCTTGAAAAACGAGTATCTTCGCGATTTGGCGTTGGGCAAGCCCATTGAAAAGCCGAAAAATTATTTTAAGGACGACGATGAAACGCAAGATCCCGTCGTGACGTGGCGCTCACACGCGAACCTTTTATATTCGAACTGGTTAAACTATTTCGTTTATCAAACGACCCCGTACGACGTCAACGCTATTGATAAAAAATAATAAAAACCCCCGTTGCGGTAAACATCCCCAACGGGGGGGTTGGTTCACAAATTTTAATT
>JAZKXM010000108.1:0-2147 GCA_045611585.1 Candidatus Scatosoma sp.
TAACCTTTCGATGTGTAACAAAAAAAGATATGTCAAGTGTATTGGTGCAGAGAAATATTTTGTCGCTACGCAACAAAGCGTCGTCGCTCGACGGGTTGTGAGGAAAAGGATAAGGATGCGTGTTTTCCGCTCCTCGCGTGAACCCTTGATAAAACAAGTGTTCTACGGGCTTTCCCTATACCACGAAAAAAGGACGAGGTTTTCCTCGTCCTTTTTTCGTGGCGCAGAGAAAGGGATTTGAACCCTTGGATACATTCCTGCATCACACGATTTCGAATCGTGCGCGTTCGACCGCTCCGCCATCTCTGCAACAGCTTTTATATTATATAGCATTTTTTGCAAAAATGCAACTGTTTTTACCTTACTTTTTGTAAGAAACCTCAAAAATCTACACTTTATTTTCTTTCACGGTAAATGACTGTACATATACAAAAAAGCCCGCCGTGAGGTGATTTTCCTTGCAGCGGGTATTTATCGGGTCAAAGACGATTGTTTGTTAAAGGCCGAATTTTAGGCTTATTTTTAGATGGTTTCAACGTTGATAAGGTTAGAGTTTCCGCTCTTTCCGTTCGGCGTGCCGCCCGTAATAACAATGGTGTCGCCTTTTTTTACCAACCCGCTTTGCGCGGCGATCTTTTTTGCGAAATAGAAAAGAATATCGACGGAGGTGTATTCGTCCGTTAAAGCGGGCAAAACGCCCCAGCTAAGCGCAAGCTTGCGGTATGCGTGTACGTCCGTCGTAATGCCGATAATGTTGATATTGGGACGGAATCGAGATACTTTTCGAGCAGTCGCGCCCGTTCTGGTGCAGACTACGATCGCTTTTGCGTTGAGGTCTTTTGCGAGTGTCGCCGCCGAATGGGATAAGGCTTCTGCGGGGCTTTTGATTTCGAAATTTTCAATCGCTTGGATATATTCGATATGGTTTTCCGCGCGCTTGACGATTTTGGCCATGGCGGATACCGATTCGACGGGGTATGCCCCTGCCGCCGTTTCGCCCGAAAGCATAACCGCGGACGAGCCGTCGTAAACGGCGTTGGCAACGTCGGAAATTTCCGCTCTCGTCGGACGGGGATTATGAATCATAGATTCCAGCATTTCCGTTGCGGTGATAACTCGTTTGCCGTGGATACGGCATTGGTCGATGATATATTTCTGCACGTCAGGTAATTCCTCGAAGGGAATTTCTACGCCAAGGTCGCCGCGAGCGACCATAATCCCGTCGCAAACTTGGATAATATCCAAAAGGTTCTTAACGCCCGCGCGGTTTTCGATTTTTGCAATTACGTCAATATTCTCGCCGCCGTTTTCGCGCAAAAAGTTTTTTGCGTCAATGACGTCTTGCGCTCTTGAAACAAAGGAAAGTGCGACGAAATCGACGTCTTGTTCGATTCCGAATAAGAGGTCGGCTTTGTCTTGCTCGGATAAGAAATCAAGGTGCAATTCTTTGTCGGGGAAAAACATGGATTTGCGGTTGGAGATTGTACCGCCGATTTCAACGACGGTGTGTACGTTGGGTGCATTTACTTCCGTAACGCGGAATACGACCAGCCCGTTGTTGAGTAAAATTTTGTCGCCGACCGTCAAGTCGTTGCAAATGTTTTTATAGGAAACGCTGACGCGGTTTTGGTCGCCTTCCACCTCGTCGGCGGTAAAGATAAACGGATCGCCCTCTTGCAGGGTGATTTTGCCGTCTTTGAAGGTCTTAATGCGGAATTCGGGGCCCTTGGTGTCCAAAAGAATGGGAAGGGGAATGTTTTTTTCTTCGCGAACTTCTTTGATGAGGGCGATCTTTTCCGCGTGTTCGTCATGGGTTCCGTGGGAGAAGTTGAGTCTGGTAACGTTCATGCCTGCGTCTGCCATTGCGGAGATTGTTTTTTTGGTTGCGCACGAAGGACCGATCGTGCAAATAATTTTCGTTTTTTTCATGGTCGTGCTCCATTCTAAATTATTTTGTCTAGAAAATCATAGAAATTATACTATTTTTCGATAAAAAAAGCAACGGAAATGAGTGCATTTTATAAAAAAATATGCTATAATAAAATACGGATTTGAGTTTGTTATACGGTCGCGGGACCCGAAAGGGTAATGAGGAAAGTCCGAGCAGCATAGGACAGGGTGCCTGATAACGTCAGGTGAAGGCGACT
>JAZKXM010000109.1:0-5697 GCA_045611585.1 Candidatus Scatosoma sp.
CCCAAATTCAAGCAAAACGCAGTTTTGCGCCCTATCAATCCTACCGCAACGCAAGGCTTTGCCTTGCAATTCACGAAACGCGAGCAGCGTTTCCATTCTCGCCGACTTTGTCGGCAATTCACGCGCCATAAGGCGCAATTCATTGCGAAAAAAATCGCGGGCGATTTTTCTCTCGCCCGCTTTTTGCGTAAATTTCGTTTTTATTCTTCTTTGGTATAAACCCAAATCACGGGCGTTACGCCGTCCGTATCATAATGCCAATAGTTTCCGTCATACGCCGTACCCTCTGCATTGAGAGCGGGTTCGCTTTCGGTGTAATAATAGCGGGTTCCCTTTTTCAGTTTGTCATTATAATCCCCAATGGTAATTTTCGCCCAATCTTTCGCCGAACCTTTATAATAAACGCTCGTCAAACTACTGCATTCATAGAACGCATAATCCGCTATCACTTTTGTACTTTCATAAATGTTATAGCTGCTATAATTCTTATTTTTCACCTCAATCAATGCCAAATATGGATTATTTTCATTCCCTAAATATTTCGCGTTTCCATACTCATTAAATTTCAAACGACGGCAATAATAGAACGCACCACTCCCAATACTTTCTACGCCGTCGGGGATTTTTATACTCGTCAAACTACTGCAATAAACAAACGCATACCCCCCAATACTTGTTACACTGTCGGGAAGAACCACACTCGTCAAACCATAACAACTATTAAACGCACCATCCCCAATACTCGTTACGCTGTCGGGAATGACAATTTTCGTCAAACTACAGCAATAAAAGAACGCCTCCTCCCCAATACTCGTTACGCTGTCGGGGATCACCACACTCGTCAAACGACTGCAATCATAAAACGCACTTCCTAAAATTTCCGCAACGGGCGCACCCTCATAACTTTCCGCAATCCGCACACGCGTTGCCGTGCCTTCATATCCTAATACCCGCGCTTTCCCGTCAACAACCTCATACAAAACGCCTTCCGTCCCGCCAACCAGCTCTTTACAAACCGAACATTCTCCCGAATTTTCTACGGTATGTTCTTCTTTGCCTTTCGCCTCGTCGCAGGTTTCGCAACCATACCAGTGATACGAATTGTCGTGGCTGTATGTTTCCGCCCACTTATGGTCAACGATATCCGTATAATTTTCCTTTTCCACCTTCCCGCAAATTTCGCAAGTCTTTTCATCATACCCTTGCGCTTGACAGGTAGGCGCAACCGTTTCTACCGCCCAGTCGTGATCGTCCGCAGTGCCGTGTTTCCAAACAATCTCGTCGCACGTTTTGCAAACGTGATAAAAAATCCGTTCCTCGCAAGGGATATTCTCCCCCTCCGTAAAGGAAACCCATTCTCCAAAACTATGTACGTGTTGGCTTGTGATATAATCTTCCAACTCTCCCTCCAACTTATCGTTTTCCGCCTGTAAGTCCGCAATCTTTTCCACCAATTCCTTGATTTTTTCGTTCTGCGTTTTGTCCGTCGCCTCCAAAGCCTCGATAAAATCTTCCAACTCGGCAACTTTTTCCTCGTATTCCGCCTTCAAATCGGCAACCGCCTTTTCCAAAGCCTCTTTATTCGCCTTAATATCTTCTTTCGCTTGCGCAATCTCGCTTTCCAATCCCGCAACCTTTGCGGTATATTTCGCCGTCAAGTCCGCAATCGCTTTTGCGTTGTCCTCGTCCGCCTTTTTCAACGCCGAAACCTTGTTTTCGTATTCCGTTTTCAAATCGGCGATTGCCTTTGCATTGTCGCCGTCCGCTTTCACCAAAGCCTCAACCTTCGCCGTATATTCAGCCGTCAAATTCGCAATCGCCTTTGCGTTATCCTCGCCAACTTTTTCTAATTCAGCAACTTTACTCTCATAAGCAGCTTTCAACGCCGAAATTGCGCTTTCGTTTGCAATAATTTTCGCCGACAATTCGTTATCTTTTTCCTGCGTAGCCGTCGTCAATGCCGTAATTTTTCCGTCCAACTCCGCTTTATTTTCTCCCACCGTCGTTTCCAACGCCAACAGCAACGCGTCCGTTTGCTTTGCCGTGTATTGTTCCTCACAACCCGCAAGCCCAAACGCCATACTTACGCAAGCCAACGCCCCGCAACCAACAGCCGCCATTTTCCTCAAAAATTTCATTTTTATACCTCGCAAAATTATTACATAATTTTATTTTATCACTTTTCCTCTCAATAAGCAACAAAAAAAGCCCTCATACAAAGAGGACTTTTCTCACTTTTAAAAATCACGAAATATTTTCTCGGATATTGATCAATGCGTTTTTTTCTAAGCGCGAAACCTGCGCCTGACTTATCCCTACTTCTTCGGAAATTTCCGTTTGCGTTTTCCCCTCAAAATACCGAAGATACAAAATTTTCTTCTCTCTTTCTCCCAATTTCCCCATTGCCTCGCTCAGCGCGACGTGCTCCGTCCAAATCTCGTCCGTGTTCTTTTCGTCCCGCAGCTGGTCCATCAACAAAAGAGTATCCCCCGCCTTGTTATACACAGGCTCGTATATCGAAACGGGGTCGGAGATCGCGTCCAAGGCATAGATCACTTCCTTTTCCGCAACGCCCAGCTCTTGCGCGATCCTACCAATGCTCGCCTCCTCGTCAGCCGCCTCAATTTTTTCCCGCGCTTTCAGCACTTTGTACGCCATATCGCGGATACTGCGCGAAACGCGAAGGGAGTTCCCATCCCGCAGATACCGCTTCATTTCCCCGACGATCATCGGCACGGCATAGGTAGAAAATTTCACCCCCACGCCCACGTCAAAATTGTTAATCGCTTTAATAAGCCCCACACACCCCGCCTGAAACACGTCGTCCACGCCCAAATTTTTGGTGCGAAAGCGTTTGACAAGGGACAAAACCAGCCGCATATTGCCGACAATAAATTTTTCCCGCGCCGCCTGATCCCCTTGCTTTAACCGCGCCATCAGCTCTTCGTTTTCTTTCGCCGTCAATTTTGGCAAGCCCGACGTATCCACGCCGCAAATTTCCACCTTATGCATTTTCCCGTCCTCCTTTTTCTTATGTATTTTGGTGGGGGCAGGTACGCGATTATTATGCCCAACCGACGGGAAAATTATGTATTTTTATTCCAATTTTGCAATTTCTTTTTTTAGCCGCAAAATAATCTTTTTTTCTAACCGAGATATGTAGCTTTGCGAAATGCCCAGCATATCCGCAACGTCCTTTTGGGTCATCTCCTCCCCGCCGCCCAAGCCAAACCGCAAAAACATAATTTTTCGTTCCCGCTCGGTCAATTTTTTTAACGCCTCTTTCAGCTGTTCCTTTTCCGCATTCGATTCGATATCCCCGTAAACGCTTTCCGCGCTCGTCCCCAAAACGTCCGACAAAAGCAGCTCGTTCCCTTCAAAATCGGTGTTTAGCGGCTCGTCAAAGGACACCTCGCTTTTCAGCTTTGACGTGCGGCGCAAATACATCAAAATTTCGTTTTCGATACACCGCGAGGCATACGTCGCCAGCTTGATATTTTTGTCCGTTTTAAACGAATTGATGGCTTTTATCAAGCCGATTGTGCCGATAGAAATCAAATCGTCGCCGTCAACGCCCGTGTTGTCAAATTTTCGCGCGATATAAACAACTAAACGCAAATTGTGTTGAATAAGCTCTGATTTCGCCCATTCCTTTTCTTCGTTTTCACGCGAAAGTTTGTTAAGCATTTCACTTTCCTCCTCGGCGGAGAAGGGCAAGGGCAGCGCGTCGCCGTTGCCACAGATATAATCGACCGTTCCTTTTTCGTCCACGGCGGCAAATTTATGCAAAAAAATCTTCAAAACCTCTAAAATTTTCATCCTTTCACCTCAGTTTTTCTCTCTTTTAAAAATCTCTCTTTCCCTTTAAAATAAAGGGATTAAGCCATTTGCGCATTGAGCAGAGCCTCATAATCTTGTCCGCGCAAATTTTTTGACGGAGAAAGATATACGTTTTCTATTATATTCGCTTTCCCTTCCAAATATATCAACAATTTGTCCGCTTTGAAAATTTTAATCCTTTTTTCGCCGCTGACCGTCAATATTTCCATTTCGTCGCATACCTGCCCCACCTCAATTACCTCTAATAGCCGATCGGGTGAGATAAAACATACGGGTCTGCCACGATAAACCGCCTGATTTCCGCTGTCGCAAAAGCCCAACATTTTGACGCTTTTTTTGCCGATAAAAATTTCGCAATCGCACAAAAAGGAAGAAATTTTTTTGCGGCGATAAATGGCTGAAACGCTTTTGTGTAAAGCGATTGCAAGCAACAGGCACGCACACAAAAGGCACACCGCGTTTAGCCTTTGGACGGTGAACGCCCCCTCCTTATAAACGCTTTCGTCAAACAGCATTTGCGTTACGCCTGCAAGCGCGGCGGACAAAAGCAAAAAGCAAAGGGCGTTGATCGCGTACCTGCCTACCCCATTTTCCTTTGAAGCAAGCAAAGAAAGCAAAATTCCCACGCTGATTTTTAGCGTTTTTTGCGCCCAAAGCGGCAAAATTAACAAGGGATAAACCACCGCAAATAATCCCCCTAAAAGGGCGGAAAAAAGCGTTTTTAAAGGGGATATTTTTCGCTGCAAAAGGCGCAAAGTGAGGACGAGCAACAACCAATCGACCAAAAAATTTTCTATAAAAACGTATTCGATATACAGCTCCATTTGTTTGACCGCAACCCTTTATTTTTAAGGCGTTGAGAGCATTATAGCATACCAAAAATCAAAAAGCGGAAAAATTACTGTCGAAAAAGGCGTTTTTTTGTGCTTTCTTTCCCTTACGGGAAAAGGGATTGCGACGGTTATAAAAAAAATTTAAAAATTCCCTATTTTTGGGCAAAAAAATAACCGCGTTAAGCGGTTACATTTTTTAAAACGCATTTTTCAGCCATTCGATTTTTTTGCCGTCATACACCTCGACGATATCAAAGCGGGCGTTTGGTTCTTCCCCACTCTGCAAGCCGTAAAAGGTTGCAATTTTATAATAGCGTTCCCGTTTGTTTTTGGTGACCCCCTCGGAAGGCAAGCCGAAGGAATCGCCCGAACGGGTTTTTACCTCGATAAACACCACCTCGTCCCCGTCCTGCACGATAACGTCCGCTTCGCCGAAGGGGGTTTGGAAATTTTCTTCTAAAATTTTTAAGCCTTGCTTTTTTAAAAATTTTTTGGCGGCGGTTTCCCCTTTTTTGCCTAGAATTTTTTTGTGAAGGTCTTGCGGTGAATGGGACATATCCCCACCTCCTTGATCGCCTGTATGTGCGCCGCCGTTCCGTACCCTTTATTTTTTTCGAAGCCGTAGGCGGGGTACGTTTTTGCGAACTCGTCCATTAAATGGTCTCGATAGACCTTGGCGATAATGCTTGCCGCTCCGATCGAATAGGACAAGGCGTCCCCGTGCACCACGCTTTGCTGCGGGAAGGGAATATCCAACGTCATATTGCCGTCGGTGAGTACTGCGGAGGGCTGTATGGACAAGGACAGCAGGGCGTTTTTCATACCCAGCTTGGTTGCCTCTAAAATGTTGATTTCGTCGATCGTTTTTTCGCTGACCTCGTAGATCGTATAGGCGAGCGCGCGTTCTTTGATGAGCTGCGCCAGCTGCTCACGTTTCTTTTCGGACAGCTTTTTGCTGTCGTCAACCCCCTCGATCAGCAAATCTTTATCCAGCGGCATAATGACCGCCGCGCAAACGACGGGG
>JAZKXM010000110.1:0-3225 GCA_045611585.1 Candidatus Scatosoma sp.
ATATCGTTGCAGGGAACTCGTCGGTGGCGAAAGGGGAAACCTTGGTCGACACGGGCAAAACCCTCGACGCGCAGAGAAACGATTTCATCGTCATGCGCCATCCGATGGGCGGCGCGCCGTACTTGCTTGCCAAGACGGTCAAGGCAGGCGTGCTCAACGCGGGCGACGGTATGAACGAACACCCTACGCAGGCGCTCTTGGATATGTTGACCATGCGCGAAACTTTCGGCTCTCTCAAAGGCTTAAAGGTAGCGATTTTGGGTGATATTAAACATTCCCGCGTAGCAAAATCAAACTTATTCGGTTTGCAAAAAATGGGCGCGGAAGTGTATATGTACGCTCCCGAAACCCTTATCCCCAAGGATTTGGACAAGCTCGGGGCAAAGATTTGCAAATCCCGTGAAGAAGCGTTGAAAGATGCAGACGTCGTTATGGGGCTTCGTATCCAGCTTGAAAGACAGCAAGCGGGCAACTTCCCTTCGCTTGGGGAATATGCGGCAAACTACGGTGTGGACGAAAAGATGTTGGCGCTCGCAAAACCCAACGCAATCGTGTTGCACCCCGGTCCCGTAAACCGCGGTGTGGAACTCACCAGCGGCGTAATCGACCACGAACGCAGCCGTATCGAAGATCAAGTCCTTTCGGGTGTAGCCGTTCGTATGGCAGTGCTGAAACTTTTGAACGATTATCGTAAGTAAGGAGAAAAGCGTATGATTATCAGAAACGGTAACGTAGTATTAAAAAACTCCGTAGAAAAGAAAGACTTGCTCATTGAAAACGGCAAGATCGTCAAGATTGCAGATTACATTCCCGCCAACGGCAGCGAAGAAATCGACGCAAGCGGCAAACACGTTTTCCCTGGCCTTATCGATATGCACGTGCATTTGAGAGAACCCGGTTTTGAAAGAAAGGAAGACATTGAAAGCGGTTCCAAGGCGGCGGTAAAGGGCGGTTTTACCCAAATCTGCTGTATGCCCAACACCAACCCGACGACGGACAATAAGGTTGTAGTCACGTATATCAAAGCCCGCGCAAAAGAGGTCGATCTTTGCAAAATCCACCCCATCGGCGCAATCACGAAAGGCTTGAAGGGCGAAGAAATGGCGGGGATCGGTAGCATGAAAAAAGCGGGCGCGGTCGCCATCTCCGACGACGGCGTAACGGTCAAAAACGCCCGTCTGATGCGCCTGGCGATGGAGTACGCCAAAGGCTTCGATATCAAATGCCTCTGCCATTGCGAGGACAAAAACCTTGTCGATGAAGGAGTCGTCCACGAAGGCTTAAGCGCAACGATCGCAGGCCTTAGAGGGATTCCCCGCGCAGCAGAAGATACGATCATCGCAAGAGAAATCTCTCTTGCCGAAACGCTGGATACCCCCGTGCATATCTGTCACGTCTCCACCTACAGCGGAGTCCGTCTCATTCGCGACGCCAAAAAAGCAGGGATCAAGGTCACGGCGGAAACCTGCCCGCACTATTTCGCGGCGACGGACGAGATCGTGCGCACGTACGATACCAACACCAAAGTCAACCCTCCCATTCGCGAGGAAATTGACAAGCAAGCAATCCTGCAAGGCTTGCAGGACGGCACGCTGGACTGCATCGTCACCGACCACGCGCCGCACCACGCCGACGATAAAAACGTAGAATACAACTTGGCGGCGTTCGGTATCAGCGGCATTGAAACGTCCTTTGGTTTCGCGATCAAATACCTTTACAAAACGGGTCTGTTGACCCTCAACGAAATCGCGGACAAAATGTCTTATAACCCCGCGAAAATTCTCGGGTTAGAAGGCGGCGAAATCAAGGAAGGCGCGGCGGCTGACCTCACGATCGCCGATCTCAACGAGGAGTGGACGGTTGACAGCGAAAAATTCGTCAGCAAGGGCAAGAACACGCCGTTCAACGGCTACGTCCTGCAAGGCGCGGTGAAATATACCGTCGTGGACGGCAAAATTAAATACTCCGCGCAATAAACTTTTTTAAGAATAAAATCTCGCCGCACGGCGGCGACCGAATGTAAAAAGCGCGCTACGGCGCGCCCAAACCCGACCGCGGCAAAGAATAGTCCGCGAAAATAAACGTAGAGGAGAATGTTATGATTACCGATCAGCTTATAGAACAAATTATCGACCTGCAAAACCCTACTTGCGTTGGGCTGGACACCTTGTTTGACTATCTTCCCGACAATATGAAAGAGGGAGTTACCACCTTCGAGGGCGCGGCAGAGCGTATCTTCGATTTCAATAAAAAACTTGTGGATACCGTCCGCGATATCGTCCCTTCCGTCAAGGTGCAGATCGCCTATTACGAAATGTACGGCACGGCGGGTATGAAAGCGTTTGAAGAAACGTTGAAATACGCCAAAGAAAAGGGCCTTGTCGTAATTGCGGATGCAAAGCGTAACGATATCGGCTCTACGGCGTCCTGCTATGCAAAAACCTTCCTTGGCGAAACGGCGGTAAACGGAGTATCGCAACGCCCCTTCCCCGCTGATTACGTAACCGTCAATGGGTATTTAGGTACGGACGGGATCGCGCCTTTTGTCGAGCAGTGCCAGCAAAACGACAAAGGTATTTTCGTTCTTGTCAAAACCTCCAATCCGTCTAGTGGCGAGCTGCAAAACCTCGTCCTTGAAAACGGCAAGCCCGTTTACGAATATATGGGCGGCTTAGTGGAAAAATGGGGAGAAAGCACGATCGGCAAATACGGCTATTCGGCGGTCGGCGCGGTGGTAGGGGCAACCCACCCGACGGAGGCGGCGCGCCTTCGCGAGGTTTTACCGCACACCTTCTTCTTAATCCCCGGTTACGGCGCGCAGGGCGGCAATGCAGAAATGCTGAAAAGCTGCTTCGGCAAAAACGGTCTGGGCGGGGTCGTCAACAACTCCCGCGGGATTTTGTGTGCGTATAAAAAGCTGGGCGGCACGTATTACGAGGCGGCGCGCGCAGCTTGTATTACAATGCAAAAGGACTTGTCCTCGGTAATCGGTAAAATGGGTTAAAACGACGTATCTACGTCGCAATACAGCGTTGCGCTGTGGCAACCCTCGGTCATTTACGCAAAAGTAAACTCCCTCAGGTTATCCTCGCGCGCCTTGTCTTGCTCGTATCTCCGCCGTTTTTACGGAATCACGGTACAGCGGAATATGGGAAGTCAAGGAACTCAGTTCCTTGCGGGTGTGGGCAGAGCCCACTAAACCTTTGACCGCTTTGCGGTCATTCG
>JAZKXM010000111.1:0-9857 GCA_045611585.1 Candidatus Scatosoma sp.
AAAGTAAAAAAAGCGATTACGAAATCGCACGCGCCCGCGCCGTATACCACCAGCTCTATGCAGCAGGACGCATCGACGAAGCTTGGCTTTACCGCGCCTGAAACAATGACGCTTGCCCAGCATTTATACGAAGGTATGGACACGGGCGGCGGCGACCATATCGCTTTCATAACGTATATGCGTACAGACTCCGTTCGCGTTTCGCAAGAGGCACAGGCAAAAGCGCTTGCAAGGATTCGCGCCGTATATGGGGAAGAATACGCCCCCGAACGCCCCAATTATTACGCTTCTAAAAAGGGCGCGCAGGACGCGCACGAAGCGATCAGACCCATCGACCTTGAAATGACCCCCGAAAAGGCGAAAAAGCTGTTAGAGGCAAAGCATTTCAAGCTGTATAAGCTCATTTACGAACGCTTCCTCGCATCCCAAATGGCAGAGGCAAAATACAACAGCGCGCAAATGGAAATTACCAATTCGGGCTACGTTTTTAAAACGAGTGGAAAAGTCCTTCTTTTCCCCGGCTTCACGGCGGTATATCAGGACGTTTCGTCCAAAAAAGAGGAGGACGAGGAGGTATCGGCAAAACTGTTGCCCGACCTTTCGGAGGGCGACGCGCTCACGCTGTTGTCTATGGCAAAGGAGCAAAAATTCACCAAGCCCCCTCTCCGTTATACGGACGCTTCGCTTGTAAAAGCGATGGAAGAAAAGGGGATCGGAAGACCCTCCACCTATGCTACGATTATCGCAAAGCTCAACCAAAAATACGTCAAAAAGGACGGCAAATATATGTTGCCCACCCCCGTTGCGTACAGCGTAGTGGATATGCTAGTGCAATGCTTTGTGGACGTAATGGACGTCGGGTTTACCGCAGGTATGGAAAACAAGCTGGACGATATTGAGGACGGCGGGGTCGATTGGCGGGAGGTTATCGGCGCGTTCTATCCCAATTTTGAAAAGAATCTCAAAAACGCCTCCAACTACGGGGACGAGCTGACGCAAGACGTCTGCGCAAAATGCGGGCATTTTATGATTCGCAGAATCGGAAAGTTCGGCAAATATCTTGCCTGCTCAAACTATCCCGAATGTCACAATATCATCAGCGAGGGCGAGGAGGAAATCTCCGCCGTCCGCTGTCCAAAGTGCGGGGAAAATATGGTGATCAAGAAAGGAAAATTCGGTAAATTCCTTGCTTGTCCAAACTATCCAAACTGTAAATCAACAATGTCTATGGAAGCGGATGAAGAGCCGAAGCTGGTGGGAAAATGTCCCGAATGCGGCGCGGCAATGGCGGTTAGAAAATCCAAAAAGGGCAAGACCTATTACAGCTGTTCGGGCTACCCCGATTGCAAGTTTATGAGCTGGGACATCCCCACGGGCGACAAATGTCCAAAATGCAACGACGCGCTTGTCAAAACGCCTCGCGGCAACGTAAAATGTAACAATAAAGACTGTTCTTATTGCGTCAAAACAACCCGTTCCGCGCAGGAGGGTGATGAGGGCGAAAAGAAGGCTCAACGCAACCCTGCTCCCGCCTTTTTGGACGATTTCACCCCACCCCCGCTGATGGAAGAGCCTAAATACGTCGGCTATTCCGAGGACGAATGGAAGGGTTATTTCCCCGAGGATTTTGAAGATGACGGACAATAAAAAAAGTGTGCTTGCACCGTCGGTAACGGTCGTTGGCGGCGGCTTGGCGGGCAGCGAGGCGGCGTACTATCTCGCCTCTCACGGCGTAAAAACAACGCTGATCGAGATGAAACCAAAAAAATTCACCCCCGCCCACGAAAGCAAAAACTTTGGCGAGCTGGTCTGCTCCAATTCGTTAAAGAGCAACGATATATACGCTAACGCTTGCGGACTGTTAAAGGAAGAAATGCGCCGTTTGGGGTCAATGATCATCGAGGCGGCGGATGCAACAAAAGTTCCTGCGGGCGCGGCGCTTGCCGTCGATCGCGACTTGTTTTCTCAATATATCACAAACAAACTCAAAAACCAGTCAAACCTCACTTTGGTCAGTGACGAGGTCACCGCTTTGCCCGACCTTGCTGAAAACGAATACGCAATTATTGCCACGGGCCCCTTAACGTCGGACGCTTTGTCGGAGGATATCCTGCAAAGGCTGGGCGGCGGCTTGCATTTTTACGACGCTTCCGCGCCCATCGTTTCAGCGGACAGTATCGACCTTTCCAAAGCCTTCACTGCGGATAGATACGGCAAAGGCACGGAGGATTATATCAACTGTCCCATGACGAAAGAGGAGTATTACAATTTTGTCGATAACCTTCTTTCTGCCGAGCGCGCGCACCTTCACCATTTTGAAAAAGGTGAAATTTTTGAGGGCTGTATGCCGATCGAGGTAATGGCGTCCCGCGGCAGGGACACGCTGCGCTACGGCACGTTAAAGCCCGTCGGGTTAAAGGACGAGGAGGGGAAACGCCCGTACGCAGTGTTGCAGCTCCGTCGGGAAAACGAGGCAGGCACGGCGTACAATCTGGTCGGCTGTCAAACCAATTTAAAATTCCCCGAACAAAAACGGGTATTTTCGCTAATTCCCGCCTTGCATTCGGCAGAATATTTGCGTTACGGAGTTATGCACAGAAATACTTACATTCAGTCCCCCGACGTTTTAAATCGTGATTTTTCGGTTAAGAATAATCAAAGACTGTTTTTCGCAGGCCAAATCACGGGCGTAGAGGGGTACGTTGAAAGCGCGGCAAGCGGCTTGCTTGCGGCGATCAAGGTTGCGGATCTCATTTTGGGAAGAACCCCCTTAACGCTGGACAATCGAACGGTTTGCGGAGCGTTGCAAACGCATATCTCCACGCCGACGAAGGATTTTCAGCCCATGAACGCAAACTTCGGGATTCTCGCGCCGATGGATGTGCGTATTCGGGACAAAAAAGAACGCTACCGCGCGATGGCGCAACGCGCCCTGAACGCAATCGACGAGGCTGTCGCCGCGCAAACAAAACAGTAAAAACGCTTAACGATTAGGAGAAAAAAAATTATGGAATTTAGAGGTACAACCATCTGCGCCGTCAAAAAGAATGGAGTCACGGCAATCGCCGGCGACGGACAGGTCACGATGGGCGAATCGGTCATCTTCAAAAGTACGGCGGTCAAGGTGCGCCGCATCTACGGCGGCAAGGTCATTTTGGGCTTTGCCGGCTCTGTCACAGACGCCTTCGCCCTCACCGAACGTTTTGAAGGAATGTTAAATAAATTCTCGGGCAATTTAATGAGATCGGCAGTAGAGCTTGCCGATTTATGGCGCGCGGACAAATACGGCAGAAAGCTGGACGCGATGATGATCACCGCCGACGAAAACACCCTTCTTATCTTGTCGGGTACGGGCGAGGTGATCGAACCCGACGAAGGAGTTTGCGCCATCGGCAGCGGCGGCAATTACGCGCTTGCGGCGGCGCGCGCGCTGTTTGAAGAAACGGATTACGACGCGCCTACCATTGCGACGAAGGCGTTGAAAATCGCTTCCCAAATTTGCGTATTCACCAACGACAATATCCATTTGGAAACGGTAGGCACGCCCACCGAAAAATCGGTCAACGCAACCCTGCCCCCCACAAAAACCAAAAAAACGACGAAAAAACAAAGCGAAAGCGCAAAGGAGGATAAATAAATGAATTTATCTCCCAAACAAATCGTAAAGGAACTTGACAAATACATTATCGGTCAGGACGAGGCGAAAAAAGCGGTGGCAATCGCACTTAGAAACCGTTATAGACGTTCGCAGCTCTCCCCCGACGTTCGGGAGGAGATCACCCCTAAAAATATCATTATGAAAGGCCCGACGGGTGTCGGCAAAACGGAAATTGCCCGCCGCCTTGCCAAACTCGTCCGCGCTCCTTTTGTGAAGGTAGAAGCGACCAAATATACCGAGGTCGGCTACGTCGGCAAAGACGTCGAAGGTATGGTGCGTGACCTTGCCGAATGTTCCTATCGCCTTGTAAAGGCGGAAAAGGAAGAGGAGGTAAAGGCAAAGGCGACCAAAGCCGCCGAACGCCGCCTCATCAGGATCCTTGCCGAGGCGAAAAAGGAAGAGCGCGGCGAACTGTCCAAAGAGCTGTTCGAGGCAAACCTTTTAGAGGAGCTTCGCAAGGGCAAATACGACAATTTCATGATCGAAATGGAGGTAACGGATTCGCCGCAACCGATGGAACTTGTCCCTGGCGGGGCGGCAATCTCTATCGGCAGTATTTTTGGGGATATGTTCCAGCAAAAGAAGAAAAAACGCCGTTTAAGCGTCCGCGAAGCGTTTGATATCGCATTGACGGAAGAAGCGGATAAGCTGGTAGATGAGGATGCGGTAAAGGACGAGGCTCTTCGCCGTGCCGAAAACGAAGGGATCATCTTCATTGACGAAATAGACAAAATCGCGGGCAAGGGCAACCGTAACGGCGCGGACGTTTCGCGCGAGGGCGTGCAGCGGGACATTTTGCCTATCGTCGAAGGCTCTACCGTCGTCACCAAATACGGCCCCTTAAAGACGGATTTCATTCTGTTTATCGCGGCAGGTGCCTTCCACGTCGCTTCCGTCGAAGATTTAATCCCCGAGCTTCAAGGCAGATTCCCCGTTTCGGTAGAATTAAAAAGCCTGACAAAGGAAGATTTTGTCCGTATTTTAACGGAAACGGAAAATTCCTTGGTGTTCCAATACAGCACCTTGCTTCGGGTGGACAATATCGACCTCCAATTCGACCAAGGCGCGATCGAGCGTATCGCTGAGGTATCGGTAGAACTGAACGCCACCAGCGAGGATATCGGCGCTCGCCGTTTGCATACGGTGATGGAATATTTGTTGGAGGACATTTCCTTCAACGCAGGCGGCGATTATCCCTTGTTCACCTTAAATATCGGCGAAAAATACGTTGACGATCACCTGCAAAAGCTGACAGGCGATAGAAACCTCAAAAAATACGTTTTATAAAGGAAAAAATTATGATCAATATTCCCAAAGGCACAAAAGACGTTCTGCCTCAGGACAGTTACAAATGGCAATACGTAGAAGGCGTGGCGCGCGACGTTTCACGGCTTTTCAACCTCAAAGAAATCCGCACCCCCGTCTTTGAACATACCGAGTTATTTTTGCGCGGAGTCGGCGATACGACGGACATTGTCACGAAAGAAATGTACACTTTTAAGGACAAGGGTGACCGTTCCATCACGTTAAAGCCGGAAGGCACGGCGGGCGCGGCGCGTTCGTTTATCGAAAACGGAATGGCAAACGGCGCGCTTCCCTGCAAAATGTTTTATATCATTCCCGCTTTCCGTTACGAACGTCCGCAAGCGGGCCGCTTGCGCGAATTCCACCAGTTCGGCGTCGAGGTATTCGGCGCGAAAAGCGCGGCAACGGACGCGGAAGTCATCACGGTTGCCGACCTACTTTTAAAGCGGCTGGGCTTGAAGGTGCAGCTGTACGTTAATTCGATCGGCTGTCCCACCTGCCGCGCGGCGTACAATAAGGCGTTGAAAGAATTTTTCGCGGCGCATTTGGACAAGCTCTGTTTCGATTGCAAAACCCGCTACGAAAAGAATCCCTTGCGCCTGTTAGACTGCAAGGAGGAAGAATGTAAAAAAATCAACGCTTCCGCCCCCAGTATTCTCGATTATCTGTGCGAGGATTGCCACGCGCATTTCGAAAGCTTAAAAGATCACCTCGCGCTTGCAGGGGTCGATTATAAAATCAATCCCCGCATCGTCCGCGGGCTGGATTATTACACCCGAACGGTGTTCGAGTTTGTTTCCACGGATATCGGCGCGCAAGGCACCGTTTGCGGCGGCGGAAGATACGACGGCTTGATTGCCGAGCTTGGCGGCTCGCCCGCACCCGCGGTAGGGTTTGCGGCAGGGATTGAACGCTTGCTGATGGTGATGGAGCAAACGGGCGCAAAATTCCCCGAACAGCCCACCCCGACGGTATATTTGGCGGGTATGGACAAAGAATGTCGCACGCAAGCCTTCCGTATCGCGACGCAGCTTCGCGAGGCGGGCATTTCGGCGGAGATCGACCAAATGGACAGATCGGTAAAGGCGCAATTCAAATACGCCGATAAAATCGGCGCGGAGTTCGTCGCCGTTATCGGCGGGAACGAGCTGCAAGAACAAACGCTGAACGTCAAATGTATGGCAACGGGCGAAAGTGAAAAAGTGCCTTTTGGCGGCGAGGTTGCATATTTTCAAAAATAATCCCCAATCTAACCTAAGGAGGAAACAGTTATGGTAAAACACGTAAACGGAAAAGAACTGAACGGACTCATTAATACGGCGGACGTACCCGTATTTTGCGATTTTTGGGCTTCTTGGTGCGGGCCTTGCCGTATGCTTGCCCCCGTCTTTGAGGAGTTAAGCGAACAATACGACGGCAAAGCGATCTTCGTCAAGCTGGATATCGACGAAAACGAGGAGGCGGCAATCCAATACGGAATCACCTCTATCCCCAACGTCCTTGCCTTTAAGGACGGAGCGCAGGTTGGCGGCCATTTGGGCTTTGCCCCTCAGGCTGTCTTGGAAGAATTTATTAAAAACCATCTTTAAATAAAAATAGGGTTGCCGTGACGGCAACCTTTTTTTACCAAACCCGCAAAATGAAACAGTCCGACGGTTTTCCCCGTCGGACTTGTTTGTTTTGTTGTATTTTCAGCTGATTCTTGTGAGAAAATCAGGGGCTGACTTATTTTATTTCAGAAATTTTTTTTGATTAATAGTTTTCCGCACGAACTTGGAAATATGCCTGAGGGTGGTTGCAAACGGGGCAGGTTTCGGGCGCTTGCTTGCCAACTACGATGTGGCCGCAGTTCGAGCATTGCCATACCGCGTCGCCTTCTTTGGAGAATACCATCTTGCCTTGAACGTTTGCAAGCAGCTTCTTATATCTTTCTTCGTGTTCTTTTTCAATCGCCGCAACGCCGTCGAAAAGGTCGGCAATTTCGTTAAAGCCTTCTTCTCTTGCGGTTTTCGCAAAGCCCGCGTACATATCCGTCCATTCGTAGTTTTCGCCTTCCGCAGCCGCCAAAAGGTTTTCCGCGGTAGAGCCGATCGAACCGCCGTTCAACAGCTTAAACCAAATCTTCGCGTGTTCCTGTTCGTTCTTCGCCGTTTCTTCGAAGATAGACGCGATCTGCACGTAGCCTTCCTTTCTTGCCTTGCTTGCAAAATAGGTGTATTTGTTTCTAGCCTGCGATTCGCCCGCAAACGCCGTTTGAAGGTTGGCTTCCGTTTGCGTACCCGTCAAAGGATTTACTTCTTCAAATACGCCAACCTGCTTGCACTTAGGGCAAGCTTCAGGAGCGCTTTCGCCAACGTGTACGTAACCACAAACCTTGCAAATAAATTTCTTCATAACTTTTTACCTCTTTTTATCAATTTTTTAAAACTTATTAGGATTAAGTTTCATTAACTGACTATATTATAATATAAAAAAATGCATTTGTCAACAGTTTTATGAAAAAAAATTAAAAAAATTTAAAAATTTTTTCAAGGAATTTCCAATCGACAAAATTTTATCGTCAAACCACCGTTAAACCGTGGACAAAACCGCGGTAAGAAAGGGGAAGAAAAAATAAAAAACGGCAAAATTTAACATATTTTTTACAATCCTATTATAATTCGCTGATATTTTAGCGGTATAATTAACACATAAACCGCATGGTGCAAGCGTAAGCGCATACGCACGCATACATACGCATACGCGCGCCCGCGAAATATAAATAGAGGAGGAAAAGATATGCCCCGCAGGACGGAAAAGCGCAAAAAGCCGCTCAGCAAGCGCAAGATAAGCTGGATCGAACGCACAGTCAACAACAACCGTACGTACAAGCTGGCGATCTACAACCGCTTTTTTATTTTTTCCATTTCCGTTTTGTTACAAATCTGCGTATATGTTCTCGCGCTTTTCCTTATCGACTATAACGCAGGCGTATATGTCCAATTTTTCTTTGGCGCGCTGTCCTTTGTCGCGGTCATTTGGCTGATCAACCGTAGCGATAGACCAACTACCCGTTTAAATTGGATCATTCTCATTCTCGTATTCCCCGTGGTTGGGATTATGATGTACTTGTCCTTTGGCGACGGTAGGCCCACCCGCAAAATGAACGCAAAACTGCAAGCGGTCAAGCGGGAACGGGCGGGGCTTCTCACTAGCTCCCAAACCGCGCTTGATTGTTTAGAGGAGGGCGGCAGGTCTTGTTCCGTCGGCAAATACCTAACAAATTCCTTGGGCTATACCGTCCATGCGGACGGCGAAGTGCAGTACTATCCGACGGGCGAAGAAACCTTTTCGGCAATGCTTACCGCCATTAAGGGTGCAAAAAAATTTATCTTGGCGGAATATTTTATCGTCGCAGGCGGGGAAATGTGGACGCAGCTTCGTGAGGAGCTTTTAAAAAAGGCAATGGAGGGGGTGCAGATCCGTTTCATCTACGACGATTTCGGCAGTCTTTTCCACCTGCCCCCCAAATACGATCGGTATTTAGAATCCCTGCACGAGAACATTCGCTGCTTGGCGTTTAATAGGGTCGTCCCCGTGTTCGCCCTGCGGCTCAACAATCGCGACCACAGAAAAATCTTAGTGGTGGACGGCGAAGTGGCGTTTACGGGCGGGATCAATATCGCGGACGAATACGTGGGCAAAAAAGTCCGCTTCGGTCATTGGAAGGATTCGGGCGTAAGGCTTACGGGCAGCGCGGTCAACTCGTTGACGGTGATGTTTTTCGACGTTTTCAACGCCTTTTACTCCAAAAAGGAAAGGGTCGAGGACTATCTTATTTTCCCCAAGGGGAAAACAGAATCCACCCAATCGGAGGGGAAGGGTGGGGGCTTGATTCTTCCTTACGACGATTCGCCGCTGGACAAAATCAGCGTGGGGGAAACGGTGTATTTGGATATGATTAACGCCGCGCAAAAAACGCTGTATATCTTCACCCCCTATCTCATCTTGGACGACTTTATGCGCGCCGCGCTCTGCTCGGCGGCGGCAAGAGGAGTAGATGTCCGTATCGTTACCCCGGGCGTACCCGACAAAAAAATGGTCTTTCGGCTCACCCGCGCCAATTATGGGCTTCTTTTAAAGGCAGGGGTAAAAATTTACGAATACACCCCGGGCTTTATCCATTCGAAAAGCATGCTTTGCGATGGAAAATGCGCGGTAGTAGGGACGATCAACCTCGATTATCGCAGCTTGTACCTGCATTTTGAAAACGCGGTGCTGTTCACGGACGAACGGGCAATCGCGCAGCTGCAAAAGGACTGCGAGGAAACCTTTTCCATTTCCCATCAGCGCACGGAAGAAAACAGCAAACGAGGGGTATTCGGGCGTTTATTCGATTCTATCTTACGCCTTTTCGAAACGATTATGTAGCCAATATTCTCCCCATCGGGGAACGTAGTTTAATAAAGCCGAAAAAGCCCTGCGATCAAGCAGAGCTTTTATTTTACGAAAAGTTACCCCTTTAATTGTTTAAAATCTCTTGAAAAAGTTTACAAATAAAACGAACGAAACAAAAAGGAGACAATGAAATTATGGATATGAGAAAATTCACGGAAAAATCCCTTTCGGCGCTCCAAAAGGCGCAATCGCTTGCCACCGAGTACGGCAACGCGCAAATCACGCAGACACACCTTCTTGCCGCGCTGTTAGACGGCGAGGAGGGGCTTATTTACAGCCTGCTTTCCAAGATGGGCAAAAGCCCTAAAACGATCAAAGACCAGCTTATAAAAAGCATTTCCCGCCTGCCCAAGGTCAGCGGCGGCGAACGTTATCTTTCTCCCGCGCTTGCCGCGGCAATCGAGGAAGGTGAACAGCAAATGGGGCGTATGGGGGACGAATTTTTATCCGTCGAACA
>JAZKXM010000112.1:0-18348 GCA_045611585.1 Candidatus Scatosoma sp.
AATTGTTGCAGCCGTACATGACGTTGACCCATGCGTTGGGGTAGCTGGTGCGATACGGCGTTAACGTTTCGATCACTTCGCCTTCCTTTTCGCGAATGGAAATTACTCGCTTTTTTTGCGCCCTCTTTTTGAGGATTAGAGATTCAAGCTCTTCTAAATTTAAGGTGCCGAACATGACGTCGATAAAGGGGAATTTTTTGGCGAGAAGCTCCGTTTTCCCCTTTTCCTGTGTCATACAGCCGCCGACGACGATAAGAAGGTTGGGGTTTTCCCGTTTGAGCTTTTTTAACGCTCCGATATTGCCGAAGGCGTGGTTTTCCGCGTTTTCGCGAATACAGCAGGTGTTGAACACGATAATATCCGCGCTTTCTTTTGTTTTCGTTTCTTCGTAACCCATTTTGCGCAACACGCCCGCGATCTTTTCCGATTCGTGCACGTTCATTTGGCAACCGTAGGTGACGATATGGTATTTTTCTTTCATAAATTGTCCTATTTTGTTCTATTTCGTCCTTAAAAAAACATAGTTTTTTTTATTATACACTTTTTTGGGGATTTTATCAAGCCTTTCAACCCGTTTGACGGCGTTTTTCCACATAAAAAAATAGGAATTTGAAAATACTGTTTCAGATGAAAACGTTGCGTATCCTTTCCATTTTGTTTATAAGCGCGCTGCTGGGTTTAGCTTTGACCGCGGGCGGGTATTATTTGGCTGTCACCGCGAACGTGCGGTTAGACGAAAACAAACTGCTTTTATCCGACGAACAGACGGCGGTTTTTGCCGCTGACGGAACAAAATTGGCGGGCTGCGCTTACGCCAACGGGCAAGCACGGGTGCGTATCGACGAATTGCCCGACCACACCAAACGGGCGTTTGTAGATACCGAGGACAAGCGATTTTTTTCGCATGGTGGGTTTGACGTTTTGCGAATGGGAAAAGCGGCGATTAAAAACGTGGCAAGCGGGGCTTTTAAGGAGGGCGCATCAACCATTTCGCAGCAATTAATTAAAAATACGCACCTCACGCAAGAAAAGACGATCAAGCGAAAGCTGCAAGAAATTAAGCTGACCGCACAGCTGGAACAGCGGTTTGGCAAGGATGAAATTTTGGAAAAGTACGTCAACAGCATTTATTTTGGACATAGCTGCTTTGGGATCCGTTCGGCGGCGAAATTCTATTTTGGAAAAGAGGTTGGAGAATTGACCTTATCGGAAAGCGCGATCCTTGCGGGGTTGGTTCGCTCGCCGAATAATTATTCCCCTTTTAAAAACCCGTCGCGGTGCGTTTCCCGTAGGCAAACGGTTTTGCGCGCTATGTTGGCGCAAGGACATATCAGCAACAGCGAATATGAGCAAGCGAACGCCCAGCCGTTACCCGAAAGCCCCGTTGAAAGCGCGGGCGGCGAAAGCTATTTGCGCTTTGTTTTTGATGAATTGGAAGGTTTAGCCGAAAAATACGCCTTTACGGTAGGCGGAAATATCCGCATTGACAGCTTTTTGGACGTCCGTTTGCAAAAAGAGCTGGAAAGGACGGTGCAAAATTTGCCTTACGACAAAAGCGCGATGATCCTCGACAAGACTTCGGGCGGGTTTACAGCCGCCTATTCGACGGTGGGAAACGTCAAAAGATCCCCCGCCTCCGTTATCAAGCCTTTGTTGGTTTATGCGCCTGCCATGGAAGAAAATTTACTGTCCCCCGCCACCCCTCTTTTGGACGAAAAAATTGATTTTTACGGGTATTCGCCCGAAAATTTCGGCGGGGAATACCACGGCTACGTCAGCGCGCGGGAGGCGATTGCAAAAAGCCTTAACGTACCCGCCGTCAAGGTGTTGAACGGAATGGGCGTGAAAAAAGGCGCGGAATATTTGGCGAAATTGGGACTCGGTATAGATCGGGAGGATGAAAGCTTGGCGCTTGCGTTGGGCGGTATGCGGGAAGGATATACTCTGCGCGATTTGTGCGAAGGATATGACGCCCTGCTGGACGGAAACAAGCAAACGTGCGGATTTATCAAAGAGCTTTTTATAGACGGACGTAGCGTTTACAAAAAGAAAGCCCGCAAAAAACGGGTGTTTTCTACGGAAACGGCGTATTTGATCAGCGATTGTTTAAAAAGCGCGGCAAAAGATGGGACAGCAAAATGCTTGCGCTCGCTCCCCTTTGACGTTGCCGCAAAAACGGGTACGGCGGGAACAAAAGAAAAGAATACGGACGCATACACCCTTTCCTATACCACAAAGGACGTCGTTGGCGTATGGCTTGGCAACGCGTCAGGAACGGCGATTGATTGCCTTGGCGGTGGATTGCCCTGCCGCGCTTCTATGCAAATATACGAATTTTTATACGGAAATAATAGAGCGGAAAGCAGAAAAGATAGCTTAAAAACATCCCCTCCGCCTTTTGTAAAGCCAAAAAACGTTGTCAGCGCAAAGCTGGACAAAAGGGAGTATTATGTTATGCATAACATAGTACTTGCGGACGATAACAGCCCGTCAAAATTTGTGACGGAGGAACTGTTTAAAAGGGCTTGCTTGCCAACGAAAAAGTGTGATAAATTCAGCGTTCCAGCCATTTCAGCCCCCTCGTTAAGGGTGGAAAGAGACGGGACGAGTATCCGCTTTTCAGATAAGGACGCACCGCTGTATGATTATACCGTTACCCGCTATGATTATGTTAGACATACTACCGTTTACGAAGGGGCGTACGTGGAAGAAATAAAAGATCTATCCGTGCAGGAAGGGAAACGGTATGTTTATACGATTATACCGAGCTATAACGGGCGAAAAGGAAAGCCTATCACCCTACCTGAGGTATTGATTGGAAAGCTTGAAAAAGAGGACCTTCCCCCGCCTGAAATCACTAAAAAGGAATGGTGGGAGTATTAAAAAAGCAAGGCAAACGACATGCGTTTGCCTTGCTTTTTTACGTTCTGTTACTGATAGAATTGCCCTTACAGCTCTATCTTTTCTACGTTTTGGAACACTTCGTCAATCAATCCCTCAACGTCCAGCTTGCTTTCCTCGTGCAAGACGTCGGACAGTTTGGGACGTATCACGGGAAAATCGGGCAAAAAGACGGTACAGCAATCTTCATACGGCAAGATTGACGTTTCGTACGCTCCCATTTTAACCGACTTTTCAATGATTTCGTTTTTATCAAACCCGACCAATGGACGAAGGACGGGTAAATTTTCGACTACGGAATTAGAGGACGTCATCCCCTCGATCGTTTGGCTGGCGACCTGCCCCAAGCTTTCGCCCGTGATCAGGCATTGCGAGCCGATACGTTTTGCGTGGCGTTCTGCGATTCGGTACATAAAGCGGCGCAAAAGAGTGATCATATACTGCGGTTTGCATTTTTCATGGATTTCTTCCTGGATATGCGTAACGCTGACGGTGTAAAGTTTTGTGCCGCAGGCATATTGCGAAAGAATCTTTGCGAGGTCGATTACCTTTTCCTTTGCCTGCATATTAGTATAGGGATAACTATGGAAATGCAGACAATCGACCTTCATGCCGCGTTTTGCCATCATATACCCCGCGACGGGGCTGTCAATCCCGCCCGAAAGCAGGAGAAGTCCTTTCCCTGCCGTACCGACGGGCATACCGCCCGCGCCGTTAATAAATTCGCCGAATACCAGTGCTTTTCCGTTTTCGCGGATATCGACCTGCACCGTAAAATCGGGCGAATGGACGTCCACCTTTAATTGGTGAAAATGCGCAAGCAATTTTCCCCCAAGCGTGCGGCTGATTTCTACCGATGTTAAGGGATACCGTTTGTCGCCGCGGTGGGATTCGACCTTGAAGGTTCCTTCTTCTCGACAAACGAGCTTCGCCGCCTCGAAAATGCTGTCCATCTCCGACGAGGTTTCGTACGCGACGCTGAGCGTATGCAAGCCAAACACCTTTTGCAGGCGGGAAACCAGCTCTTCCGTTTCCCATTCGGCAAAGTCTTGCACCAAATATCTGCCGCTTTGGCGGACTAATTTACAATCGACGCCTTGCAGGGCTTTGTTTAAATTGTTTTCAAACGCGCCCTCAAAAAAGCCGCGATTTTTGCCTTTTAAATAAATTTCGGAATACCGAATGATAATAACTCTGTTCATAATACTTCCTATTTGTTCATTCTGCGCTTTAATTCGCGCGCAATATCGTTTAAAATGTTAATGGCTTCGGCTACCTCTTCCCCCGTCGTTTGAGGCGAAAAGCTGATACGAAGGACTCCGTCGGCGGTATCGCCGCTATGGCCGCAGGCTTGAATAACGCGACTGTAACGGTGTTTGCCGTTGGACGAGCATGCCGAGCCCGTGCCAACAATCAAGCCGCGGTCGTTTGCCATGTGCAAAAGCACTTCGCCGCGCAAGCCGTGCGCGGATACGGAAAGAATGTAAGGAGAGCTCTGTTCGCCCGATAAAACGGTGAAAATTTCTTTGTCCAGCCCCTCTTTTGTTTGCTCTTGATAGCTTGATAAACGGGCATAATCCTCTTTTATGGTTGCAAATTTTGATTTTGCAGCGTGATAAAATTGCATTATACCGAAGGTGTTTTCCGTGCCGCTACGCCGTCCACCCTCTTGACCGCCGCCGTAAAGATAGGCGGGGAGTTGTAAGCTTTTCCGCTTGATCAGCGCGCCGACCCCTTTCAGCCCGCCGATTTTGTGCGCGCTGACCGAATAAAGGTCGATACATTTTGACAGCTTGAAGGGAATTTTGCCGTATGCTTGCACTCCGTCCGAATGAAAAATGACGCGCGGGTTTTTGCGTTTGACTAATTCCGCAATGTTGTTTACGTCGTTGATTGCGCCCGTTTCGTTGTTGACGTGAATCACCGAAACGAAGGTCGTTTTTTCATCAACAAAGGAAAGGAGTTTCTCGACGTTTACGCTGCCGTCCGCGTTTAAATCCGCAAAACGAGGCTCGCAAATTCCTTTGTTTTTTAGTTGCAAAAAGCTTTCATATACAGCCGAATGTTCGCCCTGCGTGGTGACGGCGTTGCCCCGTTTTGCAAAGGAGAAAATTGCCTGATTGTCCGATTCGGTGCCGCAAGAGGTGAAAATTAGCTCGAAAGTGGTTTCGTCGGCGACAGCCGAAAGCAAAACGGAGCGCGCTTGTTTCAGCTCGCCCTGTAATGCAAACCCCTCGCGATACATCGCCGATGGATTGAAATATTTTTCGGTTAGGTACTGCGTTGCAAGCGAAACCGCTTCTTCGTTGGGTTTCGTTGTTGCCGCATTGTCAAGATAAATCATCGTTATTGTTGCGCCGCCTTCTTTTCTTGCATGACGTAATCGCTTTCCAGCGTGCCGCGTTTGGTGCATTTTACAATGTTGATCAGCAATTCTTCACGACATTCTAAAATATACAGTCGCTTGCCCGACGTCGTTGCAGCCAAGATATACATAAAGAATTTCCCTTCGTCCGCCGTGCCGTTGGGGGTAACGATTACCTCTTTGACGGTAGGATCGGCTTTTGCGCGGCCGTAGCCCGCATTGTCAACGTCGCCGACCTGCAAAAAATCCTCCGGCTGCAAGCGAACGACCAGCTTTCGACGGTTGATATTGAATACTTTTGCAATACGCAACTCACCCGAAACGAAAATATAATCGAAGCTGACGTTGATGCGCTTTTTCCAAAACCCCAAAATGACGGTGAACGAGATACACGACACCGCTATAAAGCCCGTAAACGTTGCAAGCCCCACCATGGCGGCATACGCCTCTTGCTGGTCTTGGGTGGCGTTAGCCCCTAACGAGCCGAACGGAATGTTCGTGATGCAGAAAAAAGCAGAAAAAATCGACATAATCAGAAAAATCCAGTAGAAGATATTGACGATTTTATAGATGGTTTGACCCTTTTTTGCATTTTTTGAAACTGAACTTTCTTCGTATAAAATATCCAAATTGTGTTTACCTCTTTTTTAATCTTAGACGAGTTTTTAAATCTCTAACGTACCTTCGTAAACGGTCTTGACTGCGCCAACCAGCTCTACCTCGCCGTCCGAATGATAGTTGACGGTTAAGTCGCCGCCGCGCATTTTTACCATTACGTTGGTGTCCTTGTCACAATAGCCCTTTTCGACCGCCGCCACGACTGCCGCCGCCGCGCCCGTGCCGCAGGAGAGCGTTTCGCCGTTTTTGCGTTCCCATACCCGCATTTTTAAGGCTACCTTATTGACTACGCGGACAAATTCTACGTTGACCCCTTCGGGGAAGAAATCGCAGGTTTGGAAATCCAGCCCGACGTTTTCCAGATCGACGGCATCTACCTTGTCCGTGAACACTACGCAATGCGGGTTGCCGACGTTGACAAGCGTGACGTTATACTCCTTGCCCGCTACGGTAAGCGTATAATCGACGATTCTTTCGTCCTTGCAGTTGCAAGGGATTTGCGCTCCGCAAAGCACCGCTTTACCCAAATTGACGGACGCGGTGTTGACTTTGCCGCTGAACGGATAGACCTTGACGTCGTAAACGCCGTGCTCCGTTTCGATCTTCATATCGTTTTTAACGACAATTCCTTTTTCATACAGATACTTACCCACGAAACGAATGGAGTTTCCGCCGACGGGCGCTTCCGAGCCGTCCTTGTTGAATACGCGCGTTTTCGCGTCGGCTACGGTGGAATTTTCGATCAATACGATTCCGTCGCCGCCGATCCCGAAATGGGGATTGACGTAGTTGACGGCGATAGATTCGGGACACGTAATTTTTTGGTCACGGTTATCGAACACAATATAATCGTTGCCGCAGGATTGCATTTTGGTAAAGGAAAGCTTTAATTTTTCGCTGCGCAACGCGTTGATATCTACCAGCTCGGTATTGTTTTCGGTAAATTTACTTGCGATAATATCCGCAAGCGCGTTTGCCGTATCCAACGCCGTCAGGACGGTGATGCCAAGCAGGATTGCGTGGTGATGCAGACGTATAAAGTCGTTGATGGATTCGATATCCGTTTTACCCGTATAAACAACGTAGTCGATCTTGCCCTCGTCCATCAGCTTCATAACCGTATCCGTTGCCGAAAGGCGATCCACCACTTGGCAATCAATGCCCAAGTCCGTAATTACCTTTGCCGTACCCTTGGTTGCGTACATGGTACAGCCTAAATCCCCGAATTTCTTTGCGATCGTCAGCAAATCCAATTTATCCTGATCGTTGACCGTCATATACACGCCGACGGGACGGCGATCGGACGGGTGACACATCTTAAAGCCTGCCGAAACAAGCCCCTTGAACATCGCCTCCTCCATCGTTTTACCGATACCCAGCACTTCGCCCGTCGATTTCATTTGAGGGCCGAGCTGGGAGTTTACGTCGTGCAGCTTTTCAAAGCTGAATACGGGTACTTTTACCGCGACGTACGGCGAAGAAGGATACAAGCCCGTGCCGTAGCCGAGATTTTTTAATTTTGCGCCGACGATGATCTTGGTGGCAAGCTCTACCATCGGAACTCCCGTTACTTTGGAGATATAAGGAACGGTACGGGAAGCGCGAGGGTTGACCTCGATCACGTACAGCTGACCGCGATAAATGAGGTATTGAATGTTGATCAAGCCCTTTGTTTTCAGCTCTAACGCCAGCTGCGTGGAAACCTCGATGATACGTTCTAACATCGTATCCTCTAAATTGTACGGAGGATATACGGCGATAGAGTCGCCCGAATGGATACCCGTGCGTTCGATATGCTGCATAATGCCGGGGATCAGCACGTCTTTGCCGTCGGAGATGGCATCTACCTCTAACTCCGTCCCCATCAGATATTTATCGCAAAGGACGGGGTTTTCGATACCCTGCGCCTAAATGTCGTCCATATACCGACAAACGTCCTCTTCCGTGAAGGCGATCGTCATATTTTGCCCGCCGATAACGTAGGACGGACGGAGAAGGACGGGATATTCTAACCGTTCCGCCGCCTTTAACGCCTCCTCCTTCGTCATAACCGTAATTGCCTTCGGGCGAGGAATGGAGTATTTTTCAAGCAATGCTTCAAACCGCTCTCTATCCTCCGCACGGTCAACGCTGTCCGCCGACGTACCGAGAATTCTGATTCCGTGCGTGGAGAAATACGCGCAAAGATTGATTGCCGTCTGCCCGCCGAAGGTGATAATGACCCCGTACGGCTTTTCGATATCCAAAACGTGCTGCACGTCTTCGGGTGTCAACGGCTCGAAATACAATCTATCCGCCGTGTCAAAGTCGGTGGAGACCGTTTCGGGATTGTTATTGATGATAACAACCTCGTAACCCAGCTCTTTCAACGTCCACACACAATGGACGGAGGAATAGTCGAATTCGATCCCCTGCCCGATACGAATAGGCCCTGAACCGATAACGACGATACGTTTCTTTTCGCTCTTTTGCACGAAGGGGCGCGCCTCGTCGTGCGCAACTTCGTCGAAGGTGGAATAGAAATACGGGGTTTTTGCGGGGAATTCTGCACCGCAGGTATCCACCATTTTATAGACCGCCTTTTTGCGGTAAGGGATTTTTTGACCGCTGAACGCCTCGATGGATTTATCCAAATAGCCGAGGTTTTTCCCCTCCTCGTACAGAGCGCGGGTCAGCTTTTCCGTTTGCAAACGGTTTTCATAATCAATCAAATTAAGGAACTTGTTTAAGAAGAAGGGATCTATCTTCGTCCGTTTATACACTTCGTCAACGGTAACCCCCTTTTTGAGCGCCGCATAGACGGCAAAAATGCGTTCGTCCGTCAGCTCGCTTAATTTTGCCGTGAGATCCTCCTTCGACCAATGCAGGAATTTTTTATAATTCATTGTGTCGGTGGAGATTTCCGCGCCGCGAACGGCTTTCATAATCGCCATTTCAAAGGACGTACCGATGGACATAACCTCCCCCGTCGCCTTCATACGCGTACCTAATTCTCTACGGGCGTACAAGAATTTATCAAAGGGCCATTTGGGCATTTTTACAACTAAATAGTCGATTGTCGGCTCGAAACAAGCGTAGGTGTTGCCCGTCACGTCGTTTACGATTTCGTCCAGCGTATAACCAAGCGCGATCTTGGAAGTGACCTTTGCGATCGGGAAGCCCGTCGCTTTGGACGCAAGCGCTGACGAACGGCTAACGCGGGGATTGACCTCGATAACCGAATATTCGAAGGAGTTAGGATTTAAAGCGAACTGAACGTTACAGCCGCCCTCGATGCCAAGCTCGTTAATGATTGCAAGCGCCGCGCTGCGGAGCATAGAATATTCTTTATTGGAAAGGGTGAGCGCGGGAGCAACGACGATAGAGTCCCCCGTGTGAATCCCGACGGGATCGACGTTTTCCATAGAACAAACGGTAAGCGAATTGCCGTTTCTATCGCGAATAACCTCAAATTCGATTTCCTTCCAGCCTGCGATATATTTTTCAATCAATACCTGCGTAATGGGCGAAAGCATTAAGCCGTTGTGGGAGATGAGGCGTAATTCCTCCTCGTTATACGCCACGCCGCCGCCCGCGCCGCCAAGGGTATATGCGGGACGAATGATGACGGGATAGCCGAGTTTGTTGGCGATAGCCACACATTCTTCTACCGTATAGGCGATATCCGAAGGCACGCAGGGCTGGTTGATCTTTTCCATCGTTTCTTTGAACAGCTCTCTATCCTCAGAACGGTCGATTGCGTCCAACTTTGTGCCGATAAGCTTGACTCCGTATTTATCTAAAAATCCCGATTTTGCCAGCTTACAGCCCATCGTCAACCCCGTTTGCCCGCCCAAAGAGGCAAGCAAGCTGTCGGGGCGTTCCTTGATGATGATACGCTTTAACGATTCCTCCGTCAGCGGTTCAAGATAAATTTCGTCCGCCAGCGCGCTGTCCGTCATAATCGTTGCGGGGTTGGAATTGCAAAGAACTACGTTTACCCCTTCGCTTTTCATAACTCGGCACGCTTGCGCGCCTGCATAGTCGAACTCCGCCGCCTGACCGATCACGATAGGACCAGAGCCGATCACCAAAACCTCTTTAATATCACTTCTTTTAGGCATTCTTCTTCTCCTTTTCGATCAATGAGATGAATTTATCGTATAAGATATTCTGTTCGCCCGCCGCGCTGCAAGAAGCGGGCGCAAACTGGACGCTGAACGCGTTTTTCGCGGGATAGTCGATCCCTTCGCACGTACCGTCGTTGACGTTGACGAAATTGACCGTTCCTTCTTGAACCGATTCGTTTTCGACAACGTAGCCGTGGTTTTGCGAGGAGATATACACTCTGTTACTTTCCAAATATTCAACGGGTTGATTCCCCCCTCTATGGCCGTATTTCATCTTTTGCACCTTGCCGCCGAAAGCAAGTGCGACAAGCTGATGACCCAGCCCAAACGCGAACACGGGCAATTTGCCGAGCAGCTTTTTAATTTCCTCGACGATTGCGGGATTTTTCGTGGGATCGCCCGCGCCGTCGCCAAGCATTACCCCGTCCGCGCCAAGCGCAAGAATTTCCTCCGCCGTCGAGAAGGCAGGCATACGAATCACGTTGAAGCCGCGTGCGGTCAAGTCGGCAACCGTGCTGTTTTTACCGCCGAAGTCCCAAAGGGCGACGGTGTAGGCTCCGCGTTCCGCTTTATATATTTTCTTTTCCGTAAAGCCAACGCTTTCCACCGCGTTTTCAATCGTATAACCCTGCAAACTCGCAAGCTCTTCCGCGGAAAGAGGTTTGTCCGTGAGGGCGGCGTTCATTGTGCCTTCCTCGCGAAGGATTTTGGTCAGTTCACGCGTATCCACCCCGCAAACGCCCACTACGCCCGATTTTTCCAAGAAGGAATTGAGATCCCCTTCCATACGGAAATTGGAGGGTTTTTCGCAATATTCACGCACGATATACGCCGAAAGGTGCGTTTTGTCGCTTTCAAATTCCGATTCGATCACGCCGTAATTGCCGATCATCGGGAAGGTTTGTACGACGATTTGTCCAAAATACGCGGGGTCGGTAAGCGTTTTTAAATAGCCGACCATACCCGTATTGAACACAAGCTCGCCCACGGCGTTGCCGCTGCCACCGAAACGGTAGCCCTCGAACACCCGTCCGTTTTGTAACGTCAAATAAACTTTTTTCTTTTTCATAAGCGTTCCTTTATATAAAATACAAAAATTTTTAACGGTTTGTTGGCGCGTAACGCTACGCATAGCTTCACGCGATTAAAAAATACGACTGATTTCGAAAAATCAGTCGTTAATTGCAAAGAAAAAGGGGTTGGCTTGGAGAGAAAAAAGAGAAACGGAAAGCGCGCCGTCTGCCATGGCTTTTGTCATTTGGCTGCGGCTGCCGTCATTGTACAGTTGCTTGTCCATCTTTTTCATCTGCTTGTAATTTCCTCGCCTATTTCTTAATATTATATCACGCGTGCGCGCGTTTGTCAATCTTTTGAAAAAGCGTTTTTCAGGTTTTTCAATTTTTTTTCGTAACCACGCCTCTTATGACGCCTCGCTTACCGTCGGCAAGACCATGCCGAGGAGGAAAAATTGCCGTCGTTTAAGCGCACTGTCAAGCGCACTTCTTCCCCGACGAGCAGACGCGCGATCAGCTCATCCCCGCAACGCATTAACGTTCCGCCGTCCATTAGACAAAGCCATTTTCCGTCGGCATATAAAGAAATTTCCGCTTTCGTTAGGGATATCCCGCACTTTGCCGCGCCCAGCGCGGACAAAACCGCCGTCAAAAATCCCTCCGCCGTCGGTTTGGCTATGGACAAATATTCCGCAAGCGTTTTCGCCGCGTTGCGGGAAAGAGATTTTGAACGCGCGTTTAAAACGGAACATTCTATCGGCGACACTCCGTCAAGCGTTTGCATTTCCTTGCAAATCCGATAACACGCCGCGGAAAGAGCGGAAAGGAATTTTTCATACTCGCCGTCCTCTTTTGCGATAACGTAATTTTTTGCTTTACAAGAGGAGGTAAGAAGCACCAAATCGTCGTGATGAGAAAAGAGATTGCCCGACAGACGGAAGGAATCCTTTGCAACGCTTTCCAGCGCCTTTTTAAGGCAGGCTGGGGAAACGTTGACGTCCGTCGTCATAAGCACCGTTCCGCCCTTGGAAAGACCTTTTTTTGTAGCTACGAAGCCGATTTTGCAAGGAAAATCGCCCAACGCAAAGGAATACGCGCCCTCGATTGCGGGATAACGGTTGGAAAAAGCCGCCGCTGCTTCACCGCATTCGTAAGGCGTTGTCTGCGAAGCGTATAAAGGCGGAAAGGCGGACAAAATTTCCTTTTTGGGGTACGGAAATAAAATCTTCCCCGATGAAAATATGCACATTCTTTGGGCGGATAAACGGGTTTCTTTGACCAAGCCAAACAAGACGTCCTCCTGCGTTTCGGCGAGATTTTTTGAGTATAAATCCACGCCGCCGTTGACAAACAACATCGCTTGCAGCCGACCGTCCGACGCGTTGCGTTTATACAAAGACCGCGCGTAGGGCTGTACGTCCCCTTCGGTGAACAGACTTGCCGTAGGGACGGGGGTGTCAGCCATTAAAAGAGCAAGGGAAAGCGTTTGTTCGCCCGCGGGGGCGGCGTCCTTGCCGCCCTGCGAGATAGATTCGGTTATATAAGAAAAACGAAATCCGTCGGGGGCGCACAGTCCGCCGTCGATTGCGGTCAACGAACGGTCAACTCCGTTCTTTCTAATACGGTGATCGGGGGTGAGCATTTTTCGTTACTCCTCCTCGAATACGAAGCGGGTGCAAAGCACCGTTTGTCCGTCGCCATTTACGCCTTGAACGAGGTATTCTCCCCCGCCGACCGCCTTGCGGTAAAAGGAAAGCTTATCCCCCTCGCGGCATTGTTTTACGTAGGAGATGGAAAAGCTTTTCAGCCGCCATGCGCGAAGTTCGTTTATCGTAAAGGCGTTCACGCAATAATCAGCGTAGCGGGTGTTGTTGACGTGCATATAATGGTCGTATTCCGAATGTCCGATTGTCAGCAAGCAGCGAAGCTCCCCTTCCGTTTTGACGTCGAACTGCGGGAGCTTTGGCGAGTCGATCAGCGCACGGTCGGTATTGTAGGTGGAATAGTCCTGCCCTGATAAAAATTTGGATTGCAGAATTTTGCCCGTTTCCAGCTGCACTGCACACCAGCGAGAGGTTGCGTTTAAAAGAGGCGCGCCCGTTTCGTCCAGCATTTGGTATTCTCTACCGAATACGACGTAGGACGGGGGCGTCGGCCACGTGCGGACGGTGATTTGTTCGCCCAAGCGAATGGGACGGTTGAATTGGAGATGGGTCGCCGTTAAAATGAACGCTACGCCTTGCGGCTTTAAAAATTCGTAGCCGAAACCCAGCTCGTCCGCGCTGGAACATGCCACCTCTTGCAAATAGGCGAGCGCGGCGGAGATTTTCATTTCGTCCTTGAAATCCACCTCGCTGTACCGAACCGTAAATTGTCTATCGTGTTGATATTTTTCCATAAATTTATTATACCGCTTTTGTAAAAAAATGTCAATAGCCAAACGGCGAGGCTGATAAGAAAATTTTTGTGACGGAATGGATTTTTTCAAGTGAACCTATTGACAGTTTCTGTTATTTTTGGTATAATACTTTACGTGGAACACACGCAGTGATTTATCAAACAAAAAATAGGTACGCACGACAAAGTACCTTTTATCAAACAAGGAGGTAATTACGTGGAAGATAAGTTGAACGTGAACGTCACTACGCCTGACGAAGATATCGGCTTGACGGGCGGCGAAGAACAAAACCTTGGCATTAGTGCCGATTTAATTCGCGGGCATATCAATACTATCATTTTGCGCTGCCTTTATGCAGGCGACAAATACGGCTATGACATCATCAACGAAATCGAAAAGAAAAGCGGCGGGCTTTATACCTTAAAGCAGCCCACCCTTTACAGCGCGTTGAAGCGTTTGGAGTCCTTAAAATACGTCGAATCGTATTACGGGGATTTTTCTAACGGCGGACGGCGTAAATATTTTAGGCTGACCGAGCAAGGCAAGCAGGTGACCGAGCGCAATCTTTCCGAATGGGAATATTCGCGTACCATCATTGACAGCCTGATTTCCGACGGCAACGCGCATTACGATTTTTCCTTTATCACCGACAAACAAACGGAATTGGTAGAGATGAAACGTGCCTTGGCGGCACGCGAAGCGGCGTTAGAGGAAGAAAAACAGGCGCTCAACGGGCTGAAAAACGAACTGCAACGGGAACGTTCCCTCTTGTCCGTTCAAAGTTCCTCGTTAAGCTCGCAAAAGTCTGACATTAACGAATTGAAGGAAGAAATTTCATCGCAAAAACAACAGTTGGAAGAACAACAACGCGCGCTGGACGAAAAAGAAATTGAAATCGTCACCAAGGAAGCCGAGCTAACCGAAAAGGAACGGGAAATTGAAAACGCAAAAGCCGAAATGGAAAGACAGCGCCAAGAAATCCTCTCCCTTCGCACTCTTTTAGAGGCGCAAACAAGAGAGCTGGAAGAAGTGAAAACCCTTTCCGACTCCCGCGAAAAGGAATTATCCGAAAAGGAACGGGAGTTGGCGGAAAAGGCCGCGGACGACGGACGTTTAAAGGAAATGAATGAGGAGCTTGCCGCAACGAAAGCAGCCCTCTCCACCGCCCGCACGGAACTTGCGGAAAAGCAATCGGACGTGCAATCCTTACGCGCCGCGCTGAACGCGCGCGAGGACGCCGTCAATATCTTAAAGCAAGATTATGAAACAAAAAACACGGAATTCTATAACCGAGCGTTGGAACTCCGTGCGCAACAGGCGCAGATTGAAGAACAAACTATTCGCGTGCAGAAGGAACGGAACGAAATCGACGAAAAACTTGCAAAATTTGAAGAAATGGAAGGAAATTTGCAAGAACAAACCCGTCGATTGGCGGAACGCGAGCAAGAGCTGACGAACGCACAAGCCGCTTTGGAGCTTGCGCAGCGCGAATTGGACGAAAAAAGCGCGCTTGCCCTCTCCTCCGAGGAAAACCATGCGGACGCCGTAAAAGCGTTGGAGGAAAAAGCCGCGCTGTTAGAGCGCGAACGGGCTGCATTCGTCGCGGAACGCGATACGTTTGAAGCGGAACGGCAGGCTTTACGGGAACAGCTTTCCACTATCGAGGTGGAACGGGATTCCTTGAAGGCGGAATACGACGCCTTGGAAAAAAAACGTTTGCAATACGAAGCGGAACACAAAGCCATCGCCGACGAGCGAGAAAAGCTGCGGGAAGAACGCTCTGAATTGGAGCAAAAAACGTACGAGCTGTCCCAAAAGGAATACGTTTTAGAGGAAAAGGTTCGCAACGTCGAAAGCCAAAAAACGAGATCGGACGCCACAAGCGAGGACGTACAAAAACGGTTGGAAGAGCTTGCTATGCGCGAGGCGAACTATCGCGTCAACAACGAACGGTTACAAGCCGATCTTGCCTACCTTCAACAACAACAAAAGGAATTGACCGCGCGCCAAACCGCCTACAACCAACAACAGCTGGATTTTATCGCCCGCAAAAACGCACTCTCCGCGCAACAGTTTGACTATGCGGATAAAAAGAGCTCGTTAGAGGCACAAGCGAAGGCGTTAAACGATGAGGCTGGGCGGCTGGAAACGCAAAAGACGGAGTTGCAAGAAGCGCAACGCGCACACCGCGCCGCCGTTGCAGAGTTTGAGTCGCAAAAAGGCGAATTTGAGGACGAAAAAGCCGCTTTCGCCAACGAAACGGCAAACACCTTGAAAACGCAAACGAATTTTGAAAAGAAAAATTTGGAAATGTCCGCCGAGCTGCAAGCACAAGCCAACGCGCTGGAGGTGCGCGAAAATGAACTTCGTAACCGTGAAATTGATCTTGCCAACAAGGAGGCAAGCCTGAATTCTGCGATTAGAGAATTTAATTCGCGGCAATATGCCGCATACACCGCCTCCCCCGCCCCTAACAATGGTGGATATGGTGGAATCGGGTATAATTATTCGGCGTATGCAGGCGCGCAATATCCTAACGTCCAATCGCAACAAGGCGCGGTGCCCAACGAACAAGGTAACGCGGGACAAATCATCAATTTTGGCGATTTGCAGGACAGAGCCGCCGCGGAGGGAATTCGCGTAAAAACGGCAGGAAATATGAACGGAATGCCCGCGGCAAAACGGTCCGCGACGGATTCCGTCAGCGGTAAGGCAGGCACCTTCCATAAAGGCTTTGCGTTGTTTAAAGCGGCGTTGATTATCTTTTGCATCGTCGCAACGGAAAGCATCGTAGCCTATTTCTTAAAGGACGAGCTGGGGTTGTCCGTTTGGTATCCTGTCGCCGCCTTCTGCGCCGCTACCGTGCTGTTTATCGTCTGCACCGTCTTGTGGGCAAACGGGTTCCACGCCCAAGCAAGGCGAAGCAAACACCCCGCCTATTTCTTAACCGCCGCTATACTGTTTGTTATCTGTATGATCTTGATAGCGATGATTGCCGTATATTTGAAATTGAATTTATTTGATACAAAGGTTTTAATTTCCTATATCGTAATCCCTGCGATTTATCTGCTGAACATCATCTTCTTTGCAATCTTCTATCATTTGTTTACAGCGCAATCCGCAAACAAATAATTTAATATTAACGCAAATCGCCCTCCTGTGATGTTGTGGGAGGGCGATTATTATGTAACACAAAGCAATTATGACACGCATACTATCTGTTTTTACTTGTAATTATGCCACACATAGGTATTATGTGTGGCATAATTGGCTATTTTTTCGGCTTAACGTTTAATTTGCAGTAAAGCACCTCTCTTTCGGTATCCGTGTAAGTAATTACCTTATAAAGGACGAATACTCCCGTCAAAACGCACACTATTGCCATTGTAATAACGGTTGGAACGTCTAATACAGAGCCGTTGCCCAGCCCCAAATCCGTTGTAAACAGTAAGCCGCAAAAGTTATACAAAGCGTGAATAAACGCCGCAAATAGAACATTTTTTGTTTTTATAAACGCGAATGCGAACAGCCCGCCCGTCAACGTTGTATAGATAACCTGCAACAGCGTAGCAGGCACGGACGCGCCTGCAAGAATATTCATTAGATGGACGACGCCGAAGATTACGGATGAAAGCACATAGGTTTTTAAAAAGCCTTTTTTATCCCTTGAAAAGAGATCAGCTAAGAAAGAAAAAATAATCACACGAAAGATCAACTCCTCAAACAGCCCTACCGATAAACAATAAAGGATAAAAAGCAATAAATGCAGCGGTTTGGTATAGACGAGCGTCATTTTATCCGCAAAATACGCCGCAAACGGAAAATTATCTATCGCTATAATCAAGCAAGGAATTAAATACAGCAAATTTTGCGGTTTTCCGAATACTTTATACCCGCCGTTATATACGAGTAGGCTTATAGCGATTCCGCCCAAAAAAGGCGGCAAAACGTTATTTAGTAGCCGATTATATGTCTTATTATGTACAAAGGGAATATCTATCACCTCAAAGACAAGCATCAAGGCGCACAGCGCAACAAACGCTATGATTAACAATGTTTTTTTCACGCCGTACCCTTTTGCACCCGCCATAGTAATTCCGTGCTTCCTTTTATTTTGGAAAATTGGACTTCGCCGTATAAAAGAGCGATATTCCTACTTTTCTTTCTTATTTCTTATCCTATTATAACATATATTTCACGATTTTTCAAGCTTTAACGGCGTAAAAACACGTCTTTTGAATATTTATATAAAGAGATTGAAACACTCGGTTTTTGGACAAAAAAACAGCCTGTCAAAAGACAAGCTGCTTTTTGTTTTTAATGAATTGTTCCTAAGCCAAGATTATTTAAGGATCTTGGTGATAACGCCAGAACCAACCGTTCTACCGCCTTCACGGATAGCGAAACGGAGACCTTCTTCCAACGCAACGGGCTTAATAAGAACGACTTTCATTTCGATGTTATCGCCAGGCATAACCATTTCTACGCCTTCGGGAAGTTCGATCTTACCGGTAACGTCCGTCGTACGAACGAAGAATTGAGGTCTGTAGTTGTTGAAGAATGCGGTATGACGGCCACCTTCTTCTTTCTTCAGAACGTAAACCTGTGCGGAGAATTCCGTACCGGTAGCAACCGTGCCGGGTTTCGCGATAACTTGACCCTTCTGGATGTCCGTTCTGGTGGGACCACGAAGCAACGCACCTACGTTGTCGCCTGCCTGAGCTTCGTCAAGGAGCTTGTGGAACATTTCGAGACCGGTGATGGTCGTCGTCATGGGCTTGTCGATCAAACCAACGATTTCTGCGGGTTCGCCAACGTGAGCAACACCACGTTCGATACGACCGGTAGCAACGGTACCACGACCAGAAATCGTGAACACGTCTTCTACGGGAAGAAGGAAGGGTTTGGAATCTTCACGAGCGGGGGTAGGAATGTAGCTGTCAA
>JAZKXM010000113.1:0-7710 GCA_045611585.1 Candidatus Scatosoma sp.
CCGTCAGCCATTCCCTGGTCCTGGACTTGGCGTGCGTTGTACGGGCGCAATTACTCGCGACCGTTTGCATGCGCTCCGTGAGTCGGATGCAATTTTGCGCGAAGAGTTTGACAAGGCAGGCTTGACGAGCAAGGTTTGGCAGTTCTTTACCGTCGTTCCCGATTTCCGCTCGACGGGCGTAAGAGAGGGCAAGCGTGTGTTCGACTGGCCCGTAATCATTCGCGCGGTCAACACCGTGGACGCTATGACAGCGACCGTTCCCGAAATTGATTGGGCGGTTTTGAAAAAGATTACCGACCGCATTTTGGCGGAGGTACAAGGCGTTTGCCGCGTTTTGTACGACCTCAGCCCCAAAGCTCCCGCTACTATTGAATGGGAGTAATTGGGCGGTTTCATCAATCATAAATAAGCAAACGGTTAAGATAAAAAATCAACGCGAAAAATGCGTTGATTTTTTTGCACTCTTTTTCTTGTGTGAACATACTATATAATATGAGCGAACGAAAAACGCTCAAATACGCAAGAAGGACTAATGAAATACGATGTATAATTGTTGTATGAATAACGGTTGTGGCACGGATCACACGGGTTTTGTAAATGCTTTCCGCAAAGGGTTTGACGTTGGGTTCTATTACGGCGTTCAGCAAGCGAACGACAACGGGAATTGTCGGAATCATTGTAATCAAGGCAATACCTGGGGCAACTGGAACAACTGGAATATCGGTTGTTGCTCTCGTAGAACTTGTGGTTGTTGCAACGTAAATAGATTCTGCGGAGGTTTTACGACTTATCCCGTGTTTGGTAGATGTACGAACTTCACGAACACGACGGATACGGGAACTACGTTTAACACCGTCGGCACGACCTTTACGGACGGCTGCTATACGGGGAGACAAGGGAACAACGGTTATATCCGTAACGGCGGTTGCGGCTGTGGGTTTAACGGTTGATTTCTAAAAAATACAAAAATATAAGGGGGCGGGGTAAACCCGCCCCTTTCAAAATCCATTTGAAAACCCCTCCCCCCCCCCCAAAAAAAACACCCGTTGCGGACAAAACGCCGCGACGGGTATTTTTTGCGTTTTTTGCCGTTCCGTCCAAATTCGATTTTGAAAAAATAAAAAAATACTTGAAAATACTTGACAAGAATAATACTTCGTGATATGATGTATATCGCAAGGAGAAATATGAGATGGATATTCAACTGAAACGGGGGCTGTTAGACGTTTGCGTGCTGGCGGCGATCAAAAATGAGGATTCGTATGGGTACAAGATTATCAAGGATATGAAGCCGTATCTTGAGATGTCGGAATCCACCCTCTATACCATTTTAAAGAGATTAGAGCTAGCAAAAATGCTGACGGTGCGCACCTCCGAGCATGGCGGAAGGTTGCGAAAATATTACCATATCACAAAAGCGGGGTTGGGACGCATTGAGGATTTTAAGGAAGAATGGCGTGAGGTTATGTCCATTTATCAATTTGTCGTCAAGGAGGACAAAAACAATGACTAAACGGGAATTTATCAAGAAGCTGCGGGCAAAATTATCCGATTTGCCGAGCGGTGAGGTGGAGGAACGCTTAAATTTTTACAGCGAAATGATCGACGATAAAATCGAGGAAGGGGTTTCGGAGGAAACCGCCGTTGACGAAATCGGTTGCGTCGAAGATATCGCTTGTCAAATTCGGGCGGAGCGCGGCGCCGTAGATTCGCCGAAACAAAAAAATCGTTTGTCGCGGCGGTTGAAGGGCTGGGAAATTGCGCTTTTGGTGTTGGGTGCGCCCATTTGGTTATCTTTATTGATTGCGGCGGTTGCCGTTTTGGCTTCCGTTTTGGTTTCCGTGTTTGCGGTGCTTTTTTCCGCTGTCATTTCTCTGTGGGCGGCGGAGCTTGCACTTTGCGCCAGCGTGCTTGGCGGCGGGATCGGCGGGATTGTTTTCATTTGCGTAGGCAAGACGGCGACAGGATTAGTGCTTATCAGTGCGGTGCTGGTTTGCGCAGGGTTATCCGTTTTGTTGTACTATGCGTGCAAAGCGGCGACAAACAGGATGTGGACGTTGATAAAGAAATGCGTTTTTGGGGTTAAAAACCTTTTCAAAAAGGAGGCAAAATAATGAAAAAAGTGACAAGAATAGCATTAATTATTGCGTGCGCGTTGATTTTTGTCGGCGTTGCCTTGTTTGCGGTAGTGATGACGGCGAACGGCTGGGATTTTAAAAAATTAAGTACCGCAAAATACCAAACGAAGAGTTATGAAGTCAGCGAAACCTTTACCGATATTTCCATAAAAACACAGACGGCGGACGTGGTTTTTGTTGGGACGGACGGGGAACAAGGCAAGGTGGTTTGCTATGAGGAGAAGAAGGTAAGTCATTCCGTTTCCGTGCAAGACGGAACGCTGACAATCAAAGCGATTGACAATCGCGCGTGGTACGATTATATCGGGTTTTCGTTCGGTTCGCCAAAGCTGACGGTGTATTTGCCGAAAACGGAGTACGCCACGCTGAAAATTGAGGGTGAAACAGGGGATACGAAAATTCCCAATGGGTTTACTTTTGAAAGCATAGCAGTTACGGGCAGTACGGGGGATATTGACTGCGGCGCGTCAGCTTTGGGGTTGATGAAAATCAAATCTAGCACGGGAGATATCCGTCTTGAAAACGTTTCGGTGGGTTCGCTTTCTTTAACTCTTTCCACGGGGGATATTGCGTTAAAGAACGTGGCTTGCGATGGAGAAATAAAGGCGAAGGTCAGCACGGGCGAAATGGAGCTTTCGGGGGTTAGCTGTAATAAGCTTCTTTTGAACAGCGACACGGGGGACGTCATCTTGAAGGACGTGGCGGCGCTGCAAATTCTTTCCGTGGAAACGGACACGGGCGACGTTCGGTTGGACGGGTGCGACAGCGGCGAAATTTATATCCAAACGGATACGGGCGACGTAACGGGTACGGTGCTTAGGGGAATGCAGTTTGTTGCCGACAGCGACACGGGGGATATCAAAGTTCCGCCCTCTACCGAAGGCGGAAAATGCGAAATTAAGACGGATACGGGCGATATCAAAATATCCGTTAAAGAAGAAAATTGAAGCAAAAATTAAAACAAAATTTCACCCTCCTTCCCGAGTGGGAAAGAGGGTGTTTTTATGGCTAATTTTTGGTTTTTTTGTGGAGGAATAAAGCTTTTTAGAAGAAAGAATTTTATTCCTTTTCGGCGGCTAAAAGATCCTTCATCTCGTACATGCCTGCCCCTTTTCCGTTTAAAAATTTCGCCGCACGGATTGCGCCGACGGCAAAAACCCGTTTGCTGGTGGCGGTGTGCGAAATAACGATTTGTTCGTCCTCGCCCGCAAAAAGCACCTCGTGTTCGCCGACGATCGTACCACCGCGGACGGCGTGGATTCCGATCTCCGATTTGTCCCTTGCGCCCACCATACCGCTTCGTCCGACGACGTTTTTCTTTTTGCCGTCAAACGCCTCGTTTACCGTTTGCGCTAGCATCAACGCCGTACCAGACGGGGCGTCCTTTTTCTGGTTATGGTGCCGTTCTATAATTTCTACGTCGTAAGCCTCGCCCAAGACCTCGGCTGCGGCTTTGCATAACGCTTGCATCAAATTTACGCCCAAGGACAGGTTTGCCGTTTTGAAAATGGCTACGCTGTTTGCGTACCCCTCAATCGTTTTGAGGTCGGCTTCGGAAAATCCCGTAGAGGCAAGCACGATTCCCAAGCCGTGCGTTTTTGCGTATTCTAACCGTTCGGTAAGGTTTTGCGCGGAGGAAAAATCGACGATTACGTCCGCTTCTTCTTTGACGTCCGAAAAAGAGGTATAGACGGGGATTCCGATTTCCTTTGGAAATAAATCTACTCCGCAAACGGCAACGGCGTCTGCGTCCCCGTTTAATAGTGACAAAACGTTTGCGCCCATTTTACCGCAAGCGCCGCAGAGGATTACGCGCGTCATTACGCCTTTACCTCCAAGCCGTAATTTTTCATCGCGGTAACCAGCTTTTCGCGGTTTTGCGGTTCGATCGTCGTCAACGGCGCGCGGTGGATCCCCGCGTTAAAGCCCAACGCGTTCATCGCCGCCTTGACGGGGATAGGGTTCACCTCGATAAAACAAGCGGAAATAAGGGGCATCAGTTTATCGTTTAAGGCTTGCGCCTCTTGCAATTTGCCCGCTTTGACAAGCTCGCACAGCTTTTTAACGTCCGCAGGAACGATATTGGAAACGACAGAAATAACGCCCGCGCCGCCTGCCGCCAAGATGGGCAAATTCAGGGCGTCCTCGCCCGAATATACGTCGCACTTATCGCGAACAAGGCTGAACGTTTCCATTGTGCGGCTCATATTGCCGCCCGCGTCCTTAATCCCTGCCATGTTCGGCAGTTCGGCAATTTTCGCCATTGTTTTCGGCAAAATTTCTACGCCCGTACGACCGGGAACGTTGTAGGCGATAACGGGAATATCCACTGCCTCGCAAATGGCTCTGTAATATTCGACCAGTCCGTTTTGCGTGCATTTGTTGTAATAGGGGGTAACGGCAAGCACGCCGTCCGCACCCGCTTTTTGTGCGTTTTGCGCCGTCATCACCGCGTCGCGGGTGTTGTTGCTGCCGCAACCGAAAATGACCTTCGCTCTGCCGCCGATTTTTTGGACGGAATAATTCATAACCTCGATCTCTTCTTCAAAGGTCATGGTGGAGGGCTCGCCCGTCGTTCCCAAAATGACAAGGGCGTCCGTGCCGCCTGCAATTTGGTGTTCGATCAATTCGCCCAAAGCGTCAAAATCGACTTTCGTTTCGTTAAAGGGGGTAATCAGCGCCGTTGCGCTTCCATAAAAAAATCCTTTCATAGTGACAATATATGATCCTAATTATATTTTCTGTGATTGAAAAATCAATCGAAATATCCTTTTGCCGCAAGCAATTCCGCAAGGAGTACCGCTCCGCCTGCCGCGCCGCGCAGGGTATTGTGGGAGAGTCCGATAAATTTATAATCGAACAGAGTATCTTCGCGGAGCCTACCGACGGTGACGCTCATGCCGTTGCCTTCCATTCTGTCCAGCTTCGCCTGCGGGCGGTTATCTTCCTCGAAATAGCGGATAAACGACTGCGGGGCGGAGGGCAAGCCAAGCTTTTGCGGTTCGCCTGAAAAGTTTTTCCAAGCCGTTAAAATTTGTTCCTTTGTCGGTTTATTTTTAAAGGACACGGAAACGGCGGCTGTGTGACCGTCCGATACGGGCACGCGCAAGCATTGCGCCGAAATCAAGGGCGCGGCGGCGTTCTTGATTTGACCGTTTTCGATTTGTCCCCAAATTTTTAAAGGCTCCGTTTCGCTTTTTTCTTCCTCGCCGCCGATGTAGGGGATTACGTTATCCACAATTTCAGGCATTGTTGCAAAGGTTTTGCCTGCGCCTGAAATCGCCTGATAGGTACATACGGAAACCTTTTCTACTCCAAAATTCAGCAAGGGGTGCAAAAGTGGCACGTACGATTGCAAAGAACAGTTGGATTTTACGGCGATAAACCCGCGTTTGGTGCCTAACCGTGCGCGCTGCGCCGCAATGACGTCAAGATGCTGAGGGTTCACCTCGGGGATCACCATTGGCACGTCGGGGGTGAAGCGGTGGGCGGAGTTGTTAGAAACGACGGGTACGTCCATTTTTGCATACGCCTCCTCCAACGCGCGAATTTTGCTTTTGTCCATATTGACGGCACAAAAGATAAAATCTACCCGTTCGGCGATTGCTTGCATATCTTTTTCGGCGTCCAAAAGGACGATATCTTTAAACGCGGCGGGGATAGGGGTTTCAAACGCCCATCTGCCGTTGACGGCGGCTTCGTACGTTTTGCCTGCCGATTGGGCGGATGCGGCAAGAACGGTAACGCGAAACCAAGGGTGGTTTTCCAAAAGAGTCAAAAACCGTTGGCCCACCATACCCGTTGCGCCGATAACGCCTACGTTATAACTTTTTTTCATAAAAATCTCCTTAAAATCTTTTTGCTGTTAAATTGTTTTTTCGGCGATAGTCCGTTGAATGCAAAAAGACGGGGCCAGCCCGTCCTTTTGAAAATAAGCGTATAAATTCCCGAAAAATTCTCGGACGGAAAATAGCTCTTCACGGACGGTGACAGTCGCACAGGTGTTCTCCTGTACGCCCAGCGCGGAGGGGAAAGCTGCCGCACTTCGGCGGAGATACCCTTTCCCTCGTTTGCTTTTTTTGACGGGAAGTTTCCCTCATCCCTTCGCAAAACGGGTACTGATGTTCGTCCGCTCCTCTATTTAGCGGTATCATTTTAACACATTTCCTATAAAAAGTCAAAGATTTTTCATAAGTTGTAAATTTTATTTGAAATTTTTTCGAAATTTCCTTGAAATAATCATAAATTTGTAGTAAAATATAAGACGAAGTATTTTATTAGGAAGGATTTTCCTTCCGAAAAACGGAGTTTTTAAATGGCACAACAAAAGAAAGGGCTTATCACCCGTTTGCTGGAAGGCAAGGAACGCAGTGAAGAATACGCAAGAAGTACTTTGCCTAACAACCGCTGGCAGTTGTTCTGGGATATTTTCAAGGGCAACTTCGGCAAGATCGTTAAGGTCAACCTTTTGATGTTGATCTTCTTTATCCCCATCATCGCGGTAATCGTTTTCCGTATCCTGATGGCGGATATGAATGGGATCACCTATCCCTTCGGGGCGAATTTGATGATCGGCTATCCTGCCGTTCCCAACCAGTTGGGTATGGCGGAAATGCTCGTTTTGCAAAACGATTTTTATATTTACATCGGCTTGATTGTTTCGATGTTTATCGCCGCCGTCGGCTTGGCGGGCGGTATGTACGTCATTCGTAATATGGTTTGGACGGAGGGTATCTTCGTTGCAAACGATTTTTGGCGTGGGGTAAAGCTCAATTATAAAAACGCGTTGCAGGCATGCTTGTTCTTTACGATCGTTTTGGCTTTGACCCAAACAATGAGCAATTTTACCAACTTCTCTCGCGCGGTAGGGCAGGTTAGCACCTTCCAAAACGTTTGGTTTACCATTTCGGAGATCGTGGGCTATATCTTCTTGGCGTTGGCGGCGATGATGACCTTCTGGATGATCGCGCTGGGGGTAAACTATACCCAAAAATTCACGGTGCTGTTTAAAAATTCGTTGCTCATCTCTATCGCGACGTTACCGCAAACGGTATTTTTCGGGCTGATCGCATTGATCCCCTTCGTATTGTTTATGTTTGGCGGCACCTTCTTCTTGATGTTCGCGATCGTGTTCTTGGTTTTGTTCAGTTTTTCGTACGCCCTCTTGGTTTGGCTGGATTTCGCGCAATGGGTATTCGATAAATATATCAATCCCAAAATCGAAGGTGCGCGTGTGGGCAGAGGTATCTACAACAAGGACGGATCTTCTTCGCTGGACGGCGAAAGCGCTGCCGCTGTCGAATATCAACGCGCTATTCTTGCGTCGGGTAGATCCCGTTTGATGGCGCGGCCCATTAAGCCTATCGACGACGATTTGCAGGTGTACGAGCTGCCCAGCTCCTTTACGCGTGAGGACTTGAAACGCCTGCGTCAGAGTAAGGAAAATATCATTGAGGACACCGAATCGTACGCTGAAGAGCATAAGAACGATTTGAAATACGTCGAATACAACAAGCAGTTTGACGAACGCGAAAAGGCGAAGTCGGAGGCCAAGCGGTCTTAGGAAGACAAC
>JAZKXM010000114.1:0-2179 GCA_045611585.1 Candidatus Scatosoma sp.
GGCAACGATGGCAAGAAGGCTGCCTTCATAATCGACCAACAGCATACACAGCGCACCGATCGCCGCAACAAACGCCGTCAAAAATACGATCGCCTTTCCCCACGCGGGGGGATTTTTTAATTTTTTGAAAAGATTACGCCAGCGTTCGTTCATCAGCCACGTCCTTTAATAAAATGGTGAAGGTGCTGCCCTTGTTCAGCTCGCTTTGGACGGAAATTTCGCCGCCCAACAGGTCGATTACCCGTTTTACAAGTGCAAGCCCCAGTCCGTTTCCCTCTCCCGAATGGGAGGTGTCGCCTTGGTAAAATTTCTCAAAAATCTTTTCGCCGTTTTGGGGCGAAATGCCACAGCCCGTATCCGATACGCTGACCTCTACGTCACCGCCCTTTTTTTGTAACGAAAGGGAAATTTTTCCGCCGTTTTCCGTGAATTTTATGGCGTTGGATAACAAGTTATTCCACACAATCTCCAAAAGGCTTTGGACGGAGGTGACGGTGACGTCTTGAAAATCGCAGTCTAGCTGTAAATTTTTCTTTTCGATTAAGCTTTCATAACCCAAAACGACTTCGGCAAGGGACTCCGTCAAATCAAATCGTTTTTTTTCTTCTTGGATCGCTTGGTTTTCCAGCTTGTTCAGTTTTAAAATGTTTGTAATCAGATCGGTTACCCTCTTGCACGCCTGTATCAGCGTTTGTGCGTACGAGGCGCGTTCTTCTTCGTTTAAACCTTCCTTTTGCAACAAAGCGGCGTAATTTTGGATTACGGCAAGCGGAGTTTTCACTTCGTGGGAAACGTTGGCGATAAAATCCGTCTTTAAAATCTTCGTTTTTTGCAGCTCTGCAACCATCACGTTGAGGTTTTCCATAATCAGATCGTACTGGTTGTATTTTCCGTATTCGTGGTCGATGGAAAGCCGCACCGAAAAATCGCCCTTGGAAATTTTTTCTGTCGCCGCCAAAATCTTTTTCGTCGGTCTATCCACCGTCAGTTTCCGCCGAACAAAATCGAACACCGTGCAAAATACGGACAAAATCACGACGACGATTAAGATCAGTACGGCAATCAAGCCTTTGTTGTCCGTGCGTTGTCGAATATAATCATAAACGAGGATAGCAATTTGCATAACGAGGGCAATGAGTACGAAAAAACAAATTGCGCCCGCGACGCTGAATCCCGCGCTGCGTACTTTTTTGCGTTTCATTTGAGTACCGCCTTGTACCCAAGTCCGTGTACGGTGACAATTTCAAAACCGTTGCACGCCGAGGTTTTTTCGCGCAGTTTTGCCATATATACGTCCACCGTGCGGCTTGTCGCCGAGGAATCGTAATCCCAAAAATCGTTCATCAGCGCAGAGCGCGTAAACGTCTTTTTGGGGTAGGATAACATCTTGAACAGAATGTCAAATTCGCGGACGGTGAGGGAAATTTCTTCGCCGTCCACCGTGGCGGTGCGCTCCTCCGCGTTGATATAAAAGTTGCCGATCGTGATCTCCTTTTCGCTTTCGATCTTGGCGCGGCGCAAGATGGCTTTGATGCTCATCAGCAGAACGTCCATATCGAAGGGTTTGGTGACGTATTCGTCAATTCCGACGTTATAGCCCAGCATTTTGGAGGGTTTGTCGTCCTTTGCGGACATAAAGATAATGGGGGTGGTTTTGTCCGTTGCGCGAACGTTTTCTGCCAGCTCGAACCCGTTTACTTTGGGCATCATGATATCGGTAAGAAGAAGGTCAAATTTGCTTTCGTCCATTTTTTCGATGGCTTCCGCGCCGTTGAAGCAGGACGCCACGTCATAGCCCGCCCCCCGAAGGCTGGCGGATACGAAGCGGTTTAAATCTACGTCGTCTTCCACAACTAAAATTTTGATCATAGTCCATTCTCCTCCTACGTCTTTGTTTGCGTAAAGTCTGTTTTGGGTTTGGTTTGGAAAGCGTTTAATCTTATTTAAACGCGCTTGGAAATCCCTTGACGGCGCATACGCCCACAGTCCATCTATAATATAGCAAATAGATTATAACAAATTGTTAACGAAATGTCAAAGAATTGTAAAAGTGGGCAAAAATTATTCGTTTTACGTTCTGTGTTTTTGGTTTATTATAAAGCCAAGGGGGGGGAGATAACAAAATTGGGTAAAAACCCGAAGATTTTTACCCTGTTCTCGAAGCCTACCTCTCCTACGG
>JAZKXM010000115.1:0-4031 GCA_045611585.1 Candidatus Scatosoma sp.
CGGAACCTAAATTGAAGATTTACTATTCCCTCCGCGCCAAGGACGAAGGGACGGCAAGCATACCTACGTGTTTGGCTTTGAAGAATCCTGCGGGTATCTTCGCGGAACGCACGCCCGCGATAAGGACGCCGTCGTTGCGTCTATGCTGTGCGCGGAAATGGTTTGTTATTATGCGTACAAAAAGAAAACGGTGTTCGCGCGCTTGCAGGAAATCTATGCAAAATACGGCTTTGTGCTGGATAAAAACGTTTCTATTCAATACTCGGGCTTGAACGCGATGAAGGAAATGAACGGAGTCGTTAACGCTTTAAAAACGCTTACTGTAAACGATTTTGCAGGGGTAAAGGTCAACGCCTTCCGCGATTACAGCGCGGCAAAACGGGTCGATTACGTCAGCGGAAAAACGGAGGAAATGGATATCCCCAAATGTAATTGCGTGTATTACGAATTAGAGGGCGGCTCGTTCATTTGTGTTCGCCCTTCGGGTACGGAACCTAAATTGAAGATTTACTATTCCCTCCGCGCCAAGGACGAAGGGACGGCAAGCGAGCAGTTGACCAAGCTGCAACAATCGGTTGCGGAGCTTTTGGAAAAGGCGAAAAACTGATAAAACGGAATGAAAACAGAGTGAAAAGACGGGCGGCGTTCCCGTCTTTTTTTGCGCGGATTTTCGTATAATTTTTTACAAATAAAGATATTTTTTCTTTTTGTACGTTTTAAACGTCTGCAAAAGCGGGCATAATATTCGGTATGATAAACAAGTTGAAGAAAGGGTATCGGTTCGTTCGGGAAAAATACGACCTGCTCACCCTAAAAAAATATACTACGATCGCGGGGACGCTGGTCTTCTTTTTTATTATGTCCGTCGTTCCGCTTGCCTTTTGGCTTACCCTGCTGTTCGGGCGTTTGCCAATCGACGTTGAAAAGCTGTTCGAATTCCCCGTCTTTCACGCGATCAAGGACGTTTTGTACTATATCCGCGAAGAAGCGGAAAACGCCACCACGGGCGCGTCGGTGTTTTTGGCGCTGACGACGTTGTATTCATCTACAAATTTATTTTACCAAATGCGAAAAAGCGGGGAGATTATCTACAATTACCATAAGGAAAATCGCGGTTTGTTCGTCCGTTTGGGGGCGCTGATTTTGATGGCGTGCTTAATGGTTGCGGCTGGGGTATTCGTGGCGACGTTTGCGCTGGGTACCTTTCTTTTTTCAAAGCTGTTTTCGCCCGCCGTCCAAACGCTTGCCACCTTTGCCTTGCTGTTTGCGCTGTCTTTCGGCTTGGTATTTTTGCTGAATATTTACATTTGCCCATACCGCGTAAAGGCGGGTAAATTTCTTCGCGGCACCCTTGTCACCGTTTGTATGTGGACGGTCGCATTGATCGGGTTTCGGGTGTATTTGTCCGTCGGCAACGTCACAAAACTGTACGGCGCGCTGTCCACCGTTATCGTCTTTTTGCTGTGGCTGTATATCATGATGATCTGCTTTATCGTCGGAGCTATTTTAAACAGCGAAAAAATCGTCAAAGGCAGGGTCAAAAAATTATAAAATCTCACCGTAAAATATCAAAATGTTTCTCATCTTATACTTTTTTAATGCAAATAGTGAAAGAATATGTTATAATAGCCTTGCGAATATCCCTTGAAAGCACCGAAAAACAGACGAAGGGCGCAAAGGAGAAGAAAAATGGAATATTTACAGCAATATAAATGGGCGGCAGAACTGTTTTGTTTGGAGGGGGAAATCACCTCTATTTGCCCTTACGGAGAGGGACATATTAACCTCACGCTGTTGGTGACAACGACGGAAAAACGGTACATAATGCAAAAAATGAACACCAACGTTTTCCCTGACCCCGTCAGCTTGATGAAAAATATCTGCGGCGTAACCGAACATCTTCGCGCCCGCGGGATCGAAACGTTAGAGGTTATCCCCACCAAGGACGGACAGCCTTTTTATCACGGCGAGGAATGTTATCGCGTTTATGCGTTTATTGAAAATACGGCAACCTATCAGCAGGTAACGGACGAAAAGGTGTTCTTCCATTCGGGGAAAGCCTTTGGCGAATTCCAAAACTACTTGGCGGAATTCGACGCGTCCGCGCTTACCGAAACGATTGCGCGCTTCCACGACACCCCTAAACGCTTTAACGATTTTAAGGCGGCTCTTGAAAAGGACGCGTTTGACCGCGCGAAGGATTGCGAGGAAGAAATCAAGTTCGTGCTTGACCGCGCCGATACCTACGGCAAAGCGATAGAGGGGATCAAAAGCGGAAAATTGCCCCTGCGCGTAACCCACAACGATACCAAGCTGAACAACGTCTTGATGGACGCAAAATCAGGCGAAGCCCGCGCCGTGATCGACCTTGATACGATTATGCCCGGCTCGATGCTGTACGATTTTGGCGATTCGATCCGTTTTGGCGCGTCAACGGCGGCAGAGGACGAAAAAGACCTTGACAAAGTGCATTTCAGCATTTCCTATTTCAAGGCTTATGCGGAAGGGTATCTTGGCGCAGTTAAAAATAGCATTACCGATTACGAAAAGGAGCTGTTGCCCTACGGCGCGTATTTGATGACGATGGAATGCGGAATGCGCTTCCTTGCGGACTATCTTTCGGGGGATACTTATTTTGCGACGAAATACGCAGGGCACAACCTTGTTAGATGCAGAACGCAGTTCCGTTTGGCGGCAGAAATGGAAGGTCAGTTTTACGAAATGTCCAAGATTGTTGACGAGGCTTGCAAATAACTTAATATACAAAGAAATTCGGGTCGGCAAAATACTGCCGACCTACTTTTTTTGCGTATGAAAAATCTTTTTCCGTCGCATACTGACCGTATGAAAAAAATTTCGATTATGGCGGCAGCCGTCTTGGCGGCGGCGTGCTTTACGACGGGTAAAATAGGTTTCGACAAAAGCGTAACGGCAGAGGCAAGCTACTCTTTTTGTTCGCATAGCGAAAAGAGTGAAAAAGCGGACAAAAACGGTAAAACGGACAAAAAGGAGGAGGACGGCTTGAAACAAATCACCAAGCCCTACCTTGGCGTATATCGCAGCGAATATATCTTTTTCGGCAAGCGGGACGTTTCGGAGGAGTTCCGTTCCGTCACTGTCGAGCTGACGGCAAAAGGACAATTTATTTTGCGCTACACGACGAGGGAGGGAAAATCTGACGAAAAAATCTCCGCCTATACCTATGACGAAAAGACGGGCGAGGTGGCGCTGTCCTCCGATTTTGGAATTCGCGATACAAAAGCGCTAAAATGCAACATCAAAGCGAAAAAGGGTAAAATGACCGTTTTGGTGCGCTACGGCAACCGTACTTTGCTGGTAAAATTAATTCAACAATAAAAAACGAACAAAAGTTCGTAAAATCACTTGCCTTTTGAAAATAGAAGTGTTATAATCAATTTACTATGGAAAAGAAGTTGACCCCCGACCAGCAACGGGCAAACAATTTGATAGCGGAATGGTTTTTCAATACGGACGATCAAATTTTCGTTTTGGCGGGCTATGCTGGGACGGGAAAGACCTTTTTGATTGATTACGTAGTCAAAGAAACTCTGTTTTTAAAGGCGGGGGAGGAGGTAGTTTTCACTTCCCCGACGGGAAAAGCGGCGGTCAATATCATTCAGAAGGGAACGCTCGCAGGGACGGTGCACAGCCTCATTTATATCCGTAACGAGGACGATTTTGACGTCGATGAAAACGGGGAGATCCTGCGCGGCGGTAAAATTTCTTTTTATAAACGGGAAAAAATAGACGAAAAAATCCGTTTGATTATCGTGGACGAAGCGTCGATGATCAACGAAGAAATGCTCCGCGATTTGCTGTCCTTTGGGGTAAAATGCCTATTTTGCGGTGACGGAGCGCAGCTGCCGCCCATCAACGGCGATTGCCGCTTGCTCACCTCGCCCAGCTATCAGCTGACGGAGATCGTCCGTCAGGCGCAGGACGATCCTATCGTGCAGGTAGCGACGATGGCGCGGCGGGGGGAAAATATCCCGTACGGAAATTACGGCACT
>JAZKXM010000116.1:0-5347 GCA_045611585.1 Candidatus Scatosoma sp.
AGTTCGGTCAGCCGTTTTTCAAAATCCGCCCCAAAAATACCGTATAACGCCGCGCGATTTTGCAAATTTTCTCTTACCGTCAACGGCTTATCCAACACGGAATTTTGAAAGACTACGCCGATTTCTTTTTTGATCGCCAAAAGTCCGTCGTCAACGTCCTTTCCGTCAATAAACACCTTTCCCGAATCTTTTGCAAGCTGACCGCAAATAATGGAGATTGTCGTACTTTTCCCCGCGCCGTTTACGCCAAGAAAGGCGAACAACTCTCCCTCGCGGACGGAAAAACTGAGCGAATCAACCGCTTTTATCTCCCCGAAACGTTTGTTGAGGTTTTCAATTTTGATAATTTCGTTTTTGTGTTCCATTTTTCACCAAAAAATCTTTAATATGATATCAGTATAATATCTATTTCATCTTTTGTCAAGTAAAAATAGCAAAAAAAATCAATTTTCCTCAGACGAAAAAGCGGGTGTTTGGGGCAAAGCGGAAGGTTTTTCTTCCTTTTTGCCGCGAATATCCAAGCCGTTCAGTTGTTTATCGGCGAACAAAAGCCCTCTTTGTAGCTTTGCATAACCAAATTTTTTTCGTATATCCGCCACTGCGTTTTCCGCACGTTCTTTTTTCTCGCGAACCTTGCCAACTTCTGAAAAGCTGTCCAGCGAAATTTGGGAAACGTTATAATCAAATCCCGAAACGCTGATCCCCAACATGTGAACGGGCTTTCCCGCTAGCCAATGCTTTTGAAAAAGAGCATAACCCGCTTGCGCTACGTCCCCGCATACGCAAGTAGGCGGCACTTTTGTTTGCCAAGTGCTTTCCTCTAAATTTTCGTTTTTCACGACGATATGTACGGTATCCGCGCGTCCGACGCCCGCGTCGCGTTGGCGGGCGGTCACGCTTTCCGCCAGCACGAAAAACCAACGTTTTATCTCTTCGCCGTCCTTGACGTCATACGGCAACGTTGCGGAATTCCCTATGGATTTTACATCCTCCGTTAGCTCTGCCGATTTGACGGGCTGATCGTCCTCACCACGGGCGTAAATGCGTACCTGCCTACCCCGTTTTCCCATTTTTGCAATCAACTGCTCCTCGTCTGCCGCCGCCAAATCACCTATGGTAAAGATACCCATTTTGGCAAGCGTTTCCGCCGTTGAGCGCCCCACCAACAGCAAATCGGTCACAGGCAAGGGATAGACGATCCGACGATAATTGTTGCGAGAAATGACGGTGACGGCGTCAGGTTTTTTCATATCCGAAGCAAGCTTTGCAAAAACCTTATTAAAGCTGACCCCGACGGAAACGGTCAAGCCGAGTTCTTCCTTTACCGATGCCCGAATTTTTTGAGCGATCTCCTCCCCGCCGCCAAATAGCGCCGTGCTTTCAGTGACGTCTAACGCACATTCGTCAATACTACATTCTTCAATCACGTCGGTAAACCGTTCGTAAATCTCCCGCACCTTACGAGAATATTTTTTATACTCCCCAAAATGTGTTTCCACACGCAAAACGTCAGGGCATTTTTTTAAGGCGGACACTACCGTTTCCGCCGTTTTGATCCCGTATTTTTTCGCTTCCTCATTTTTCGCCAGCACCACACCGCGACGTTCTTTGGGATCGCCACAAACAATCAGCGGTTTCCCTTTCAGTTGCGGGTTTAACACCGTTTCCACCGAGGCGAAAAAATTGTTGAGATCAGAATATAAAATTACCCGTTCCCGTTTCTTCAAGCTCTGCTCCTTTGTAAAACTTTATAAATATCCTTTTATGCTTGCGTATTCTTCGCCAAATATTCGCTGACGGCGTGCGCCGCAACGTTCCCTTCCCCGACCGCCTTCGCGTACTGATATGGCCTACCCGTACAATCACCCGCGGCAAAACAGCCTTTTAAGTTGGTGGCGGTATCTCTGCCGACCAAAACGTGACCGTCCTCCGTTTGCAAGCCGCCGACCATTACTTCCGCCGCAACGTTTTCTTTCAAAATGAATACGCCGTCAACGGGCAACTGCACGGGAATATCCGCCGACGGCGGCTGCGAAAAGCAAATTCGTTCCACTCTGCGCTCCCCTTCGATTGCCATGGGCTTTTTTAAGATTTTGCAAACGTTGTCACGGCTGACCGCCTCGCCTTTGTAAAGGGGCATTAAATAGACGGTTTCCGCAAAGCCAGCCAAATGCTCTATCTCATGTTCTAACGATTTTGAGGTGCAAAGAACGGCGATTTTTTTACCCTTATATAAAAATCCGTCGCAGGTCGCGCAATAGCTGACTCCGCGGCCTAAAAATTCTCGTTCGCCGACGATAGGCTTTGTCGATTCTACCCCGCAGGCAAGAATAACCGTCCTACTTTCGTACATTTCTCCCGATTGCGTTGCGACTGCAAATTTTCCCTTCATCGCGTACACGCCTACCGCTTTTTGGTTGATTATCTCAATTTTCGCTGACAAAAGTTGCACCTTTAACGCCTCGTTAAACGCCTTGCCCGTCACGTCCGACAACCCGGGGTAATTGTGTATCAGCTCCGCTTTCGTAATCTTATCGCTTAATTGCGGCGAGCCCAAAATGCAAAAATCTACTCCGTTCGATTGTAAAGTAAGCGCGGCGGAAATCCCCGCAGGGCCGCTGCCAATGATAATACAGTCTTTCATGCCGTTTTGCCTCCTACCCGTTTAGTATAGCATATATCCTCAAAAAATGCAATAGTAAGCAAAAAAAATCCCCGATCTTCACAAGGAAAAATCGGGAAAAATTTTTTTTGGATTATTCTTCGTCGTCATCGGGAAGCTCGACGTTGTGATAAACGTTTTGCACATCGTCGTGATCTTCCAGCGCGTCGATCATTTTTAAGAAGGTTTCCAGCTTGTCCGCGGGCAACTGAATTTTGTTTTGCGGAATCATCGAAACCTCAGCCTGCACGAATTTGATTTTCGGCTCTTCCTCTTCATTCCTACGTCCCTTGGGCGCCGCCGCCATCAATTCGGCGTTCTTTTCTTCCAAATATTTTCTTACGTCGGAAAAAGCGTCGGGGTCGGTGAAGATTTCGTAAACGTCGTCGCTGGCAACTACGTCGTCCGCGCCCGCTTCCAAAGCGTATTCCGTCATCGTATCTTCGTCTAATTCTACCGTTTTTTCAATGACGATATAGCCCTTGTTGTCGAAATTGTAGGAAACGCAGCCCGTATTGCCCATCGAACCGCCGTGCTTACCCAAAATAGCGCGCACGTCGCCTGCCGTACGGTTGATGTTATCCGTCAACGTAGTGATGATAACCGCCGAGCCCGCCACACCGTAGCCTTCGTAGGTCAGCTCTTTATAATCAGCCCCGCTCATTTCGCCGCTGGCTTTTTTGATACTGCGCTGGATGTTATCGTTGGGCATATTTGCCGCTTTTGCCTTTGCGATAATATCCGCAAGCTTACTGTTCGTTTCGGGGTTGGGGTTGGTCTTTGCCGCAACCGCAATTTCTCTGCCGAGCTTGGTGAAAATTCTGCCTTTCGCCGCGTCAGCCTTGCCCTTCTTTGCCTGTATGTTGTGCCATTTGCTATGTCCTGACATAATATTCTCCTAAAATCAATTTTTAAATTCGTCCTCGATCAGGACGTACATCGCGATCCCCGCCGACACCGCCGCGTTAAGGCTTTCCTGCGCGTCCGACATCGGAATACGCACCACGAATGCGGACGCTTGCTTACACGCGTCGGAAATTCCGTTCCCCTCGTTGCCGATTGCAAGCGCAAACGTCTTCGGCGCGTGAAAGGCAAATACGTTTTCACCGTCCATATCCGCCGTTATAATGGGAACCTCGCTTAAAACGGAAAGTATCTCCTCGCGTTCGCTAAAATAAATCTTGGTAAAGAATACGCCGCTCATGCTAGCACGCACGCTTTTAGGGGAGTAGGGATCCGTACAATCGTTCGTCAAATACACCTCTTTATAGCCCGCCGCATTTGCAGTACGCAAGATTGCGCCCATATTGCCGGGGTCGGAAACTCCGTCCAACAAAAGACATCTGCCCTTGGGCGGTTGCAATTTTGTATTCGGGATACGCACCCTACCCAGCACCCCTTGGGGCGTTTTTTCATCGGAAAGGAGTTTAAACACGTCGTCCGAAACGCGCACAAATCGTTCGCAAGCAAAATCTTCTTCGCCGCGATAGCTTTCAGACAGAAAAACGCAATCAATCGTAAGACCGCTTTTTCCGCACTCGAAAAGCATTTTTCTGCCCTCGACGAGGAACATACCAAGCTGTTTGCGTCCCTTTTTGTCCTTTAACGCTGCCGTTTCCTTGATCAGCGGATTGTTTTTTGAGGTGATGATCATTTCTTATCAATAAACGAAAAAGCCTTTACAGCAAGGGCTAAAAGGCTTTTTTATCGTCGTGGATTAGAGAGCCGCTTTCGCTTTCTCTACAAGCTGCGCAAATGCGTTAGCATCGTTTACAGCAAGGTCCGCAAGAACCTTTCTGTTCAGGTTGATACCCGCACGGTTAAGCCCGCACATAAATTTGCTGTAAGAAATCCCGTTGATTCTTGCAGCGGCGTTGATTCTCGCGATCCAAAGACGGCGGAAATCTCTCTTTCTTCTTCTTCTGCCGATGAACGCATAGTTCAACGATTTCATCACCGCTTCGCGAGCGATTCTATAAGATTTGCTTTTATTGCCAAAGTAGCCCTTGGACAGTTTGAAAATTTTTCTACGCTTTTTAACGGCGTTTACTGCTCTTTTAATACGCATACTGTTTTATCTCCTTTCTTATTTCTTGTAAGGCATCATACCCTTAACGGTGCTTTCCTGAGTGGAATCAACAAGGGTCGTCTGGCGCAAAGTTCTTCTTCTTTTGCTGGTTTTGGTTTCCGCTTTGTGGTTCTTGCCGCCGTGGGGTCTGTTTACCTTACCCGTGCCGGTCAGCCAGAAACGCTTTTTGGTACTGCTGTGAGTTTTCTGTTTAGGCATATATTTTTTCCTCCGAATTTTTTTTCTTATTTATCCTTTACGGCGGGCTTGTCCCACGCGCAAATTTTCCTTGGTTATTTTGCGGGCGATAAAATCATCAAGATATTTCTACCCTCGGTGACGGGCGCTTTGTCCATCGCCGCTTTGCCGCCCAGCATCTCGAAAAAGCGTTTCATAACATCAACGCCCATCGAAGCGTGTGCCTGCTGACGGCCGCGCATCCTGATCGAAACCTTCACCTTGTTTCCGTCCGTCAACATCTCGATCGCCTTCTTTGCCTTGACGTTCAGATCGCCGACGTCGATCGTCATCGAAAGATAAATTTCTTTCAATTCCATCACTTTCTGGTTTTTGCGGTTTTCCTTTTCACGCTTTGTCTGCTCGAATTTAAACTTCCC